>JAJXYH010000010.1 GCA_021780675.1 bacterium | reverse complement strand
TTCCGATCTTCCACCGCAAGCCTGGCAACGACCAAAAGACAAACACTTTCAATCGGTGATTCGAATACAGGAATAATCAAAATAGGCAATCAAAATTTAGGTTATTCGGGAGGCGCAACTGTTTCTGGAACATTGCATCTTGATACTGTTTACGGAATCGACGGCGGAGGTCTTACCGACTGCAACACAAACAACAATAAACTCGTTTATAACGCTTCTTCAAAACGTTTTGATTGCGTTGCCAATGCGAGAACAATTAATGCAAGCACAAACGTTGGCAGTATCACTGCTGTATCAACCTTGGGAGTTAATTATTGGCAGTGGCTCGGAAGCCAACCTGCTACCCCGTCCGTATCTTTAGTTAATACCAGCGACTCGGTATTAATCCAGGGAACTATTTATTTTAATGTGGTAAGCGGAA
The DNA here is from genome assembly GCA_021780675.1 of bacterium. Taxonomy (GTDB): domain Bacteria; phylum Patescibacteriota; class Microgenomatia; order Levybacterales; family UBA12049; genus DAHWUP01. The sequence continues at coordinate 6,737 of JAJXYH010000010.1, read as the reverse complement.
CAAACAAACAAATGTCTTTGCAAATTTGGGCAAATACTTCAGGTGTTACACCGACTTGCAACTCAACCAGTTCTACCAACTACCAACTTGGCACTGCTGTCGGAACCGAATCTACTTCCGGAATAAACGGTGTAATTTCATGGTCTTATGTGCATACGCCTCCCGTCGGAACTACAAATGTAAAATATACAACCTGCTCAGATGGCGGTTACAGTTTGTCTACAACCACAATCGTCCGCCAGGATATCATATTACAAGAGGTAACTACTTCTGATATAGCTGAAATTTATCCGACAAATCAAACCGGACTTCAAGCCGGAGATATACTTACAACCGATGCCACACTTAACAATGGCGTAATGAAATCAACTCAGGCAAATGATACAAATCTAATCGGTGTTATTACTACTAAACCTAATGAAATCATCGGAGGATCGGACATTCCCGGAGGAAGCAATACAGCACTAGTTACACTCTCGGGTCGTGTTCCTGTAAAAGTTACTTCCATAAACGGGGTTTTAAATTCGGGCGATACAGTTACTTCAAGCATGTTAAGCGGAGTGGGTATGAAACAAACCCAACCTGGACAAATTATAGGTAAAGTCATTGAACCGGTTTCTGCTTGGAATACCAACAGTTGTACAATTGTACAAAGCTTGGATGATGCAAATAATAGTTGGCCGTATGATAATGGCTCTAACTCTTCCCATCCGTGTTTTGCAATCCCGACTGCAAATGTAACGGGAGTTCCTGCCAGTTACACCGCGCCTTATGTGTATGTCGGAAAAGTTATGGTTAAAGTAGAAAACTCATATAATACACCGGACATCTTAGTAAACCTTAATTCCCAGGGACAATTACAAATTGCCAAAGGAAGTGTTGTTAATCCGTTCGATCTTGCCAACTTAAACACTTACTACTTAACCGATGCATCAAACAACATCTTAAACAACGCGGAATCATTCTCAAGCCTACTAGCTGCGAATGCAAAATTTGGTGCTGTAAGTAGCGATTTAATTAATACGAATACTATTAATACTCAACAAGTTTCACTAGGCAGTTACTTAATTAGCACCAATTCCGGCAGCCTTTACATTAAAAATAGTAGTAACCAACAAATTTTCTCGCTTGATCCGGTTGGAAATGCAACCATTTCGGGAACCTTAACAACTTCTGCGGGCAATTACGATTTGGCAGAAGACTACCCAACTAAAGACAATACTCTAGTTGCCGGAGATGTTGTGTCAATTGATACTAAAAACGACGGACATATAGTTAAATCAACTAGCGCATACGACAACAACATAATTGGTGTTTATTCGGAAAAACCAGGCTTTAGGCTTTCCGAGTTAAACGGACAAATTAACGGAGATCCTGCAGTTCCGGTTGCACTTTCCGGTAGAGTTCCTGTAACAGTAAGCGCAGAAAACGGACCAATCCATAAAGGTGATTACATAACAAGTTCGTCAGTTGCAGGAGTTGCTATGAAAGCGACCAAACCAGGAGAGGTTATCGGAAAAGCTTTAGAAGACTTCGACGGTGTCGGCTTTAAGAAAATTATGGTATTTGTAAACGTTTCCTTTGCAGATCCTGGAAACAAATTAACCGGAATTAATACTGATACAAACGGAAACGTTAAAATTGCCAATGTGTCAACCGACTCGATTAACTTACCACAAAGTATTAATATAAACGGCACGGTTGTAAACGGCACTTTAACTAATGCACTAACTACAATAGCCGACAATATTAATTCGCTTCAGGCACAAATTACAACAGTTAAGCAAACAGTTTTAGCAGCAAACACAAAGGTTGATAATTTAGATTTGAAAGTGCAAAATATCGAATCTACCCAGCAGGAAGTTACTTCCCAGATTGCATCCGCATCTGCACAAATTGCTTCAACCAGTGCAAAGTTAGCGGAAAATACGAGTATCACCAACCACTTATCGCAAAAAGTATCATCACAAGAAGCGCTAATTAATAACTTATTGGCAATTAGCACCCAAAGCGCAACATTTAATATTGCTTCCGCTTCATCACTTGGACTTGATACTATGAATATAAACAATGCAACAATCTCTTCAACCCTATTTGTTTTAGGAAGAACAACTCTTGCCGACTTGGGAGTTACAGGATCTATTTCCGCAGGCGTATTAAACATACAAGGACTTGATAATAATGGCCAGGCAACAATTAACACCCTCTCCGGAGATCTAAAACTTCAAAACGAAGGATTGGGCGGAATTGATATCTTAGCCGGAAAAGTAGTAGTTGATAAAAATGGTAACGTTAATATCCAAAATACACTAAACGCAAAAACTGTTAATACGGAAAAACTTAATATTGTTACCAATAATAGCGCGACTCAATCTGCAACTTTGTCTGCTTCAGCCGGTGTTGCAATAATTACTAAAGGCACTAGCAGTGTAATAATAAATACAAGCGCGGTTACCAAAGATTCGCTTATTTATGTAACCTTTAGCGGAGATTATGCTCCTGCCACAAGATACTGGACCGATGGGAAAGTAGATGGCAAGTCATTTGTCATAAAATTAGATGCGAATGTTGCAAAAGACGTAAAACTTAACTGGTGGATAGTAAATTAAGCCTTGAATATAAGCTTCACTATTTGCTATGCTTTAAATACTGCCCTATGGAAAAAAGTAAAAAATTTATACTCTGGTTTAATGAAATAGACAAAAATGATATTCCTCTCGTAGGCGGAAAAAACGCCAACTTGGGGGAAATGTACCAAAATTTAGTTAACGCCAAAAACGATTTATTCCCCGACGAACAGATAAAAGTCCCTTTCGGATTCTCCGTAACTGCATATTCTTACCGCTATTTCTTAGAAAAAAACGAACTTGATAAAAAAATTAGTGAGGTTTTGGAAGGACTTGATACTCAAAATATGCACGCTTTGGAAACTGCGGGACGAAAAGTCAGGGATTTAATAATGTCTTCTAAATTCCCCCAGGATCTAGAAAATGAAATACTTTCTGCCTACAAAACCCTAGCGGAAAAACTTAATATTGAACTCTCCGATCTGGATGTAGCCGTAAGAAGTTCTGCAACAGCCGAGGATTTAGCCAATGCTTCATTTGCCGGACAACAGGAATCTTACCTAAATGTACATGGAAATCATCATCTGCTTGAATCTATAAAACTTGCATTCTCTTCCCTTTTTACAAACCGCGCAATTTCCTATAGGGCTGATCAACATTTTGATCATTTTAAAATTTCACTTTCCTGCGCCGTTCAAAAAATGGTAAGAAGCGACAAGGGCTGTTCTGGTGTTATGTTTACTCTTGATACTGAGAGCGGATTTAGAAATATCGTGCTTATAAACGGCTCCTGGGGCTTAGGAGAGTTCATTGTAAAAGGTATTGTAACTCCCGATGAATTCATGGTATTTAAACCAACTCTAGCCTTAGGAAAAAATGCAATTATTAACAAACGCTTAGGAAGTAAAGAGAAAAAACTTATCTATGCACACGAAGGCACAAAAGCCACAAAAGAAGTTGTTGTACATGAAAACGACCGCAACAGATTTGTATTAAACGATGATCAGATCCAAAAACTTAGCCGCTGGGGAATGATTATTGAAGAGCATTATAAACGACCAATGGATATGGAATGGGCATTTGATGGAGAAGAATTATATATTGTCCAGGCAAGGCCTGAGACTGTTGCTGCAAGAAAAGACGTTAATGAACTTGAAGAATATAAACTTGAAGAAGGCGGAAAAGTACTTGCAAAAGGCGCATCCGTTGGGGCAAAAATCGGCCAGGGAAAAGCAAGATTTATTAAATATCCAAGTCAGTTGGACGAATTTGAACAAGGTGAAGTGTTAATTGCCGAAATTACCGATCCGGATTGGGAACCGATTATGAAAAAGGCATCGGCAATTGTTACAAATTCGGGAGGGCGAACATCTCATGCGGCAATTGTTTCAAGAGAGTTAGGCATTCCGGCAGTTGTTGGGTGCTCAGATGCAACAAAAACAGTTGAAACAGGAAAAGAAGTTACAGTTTCTTGCGCAGAAGGTGACGCGGGAAAAGTTTACGAAGGACTTTTAAAATTTGCGGTTCATAAAACAAGCTTAAAAGACTTTAAACCTCCTAAGACTAAGATTAAAATGATCGTTGCCGACCCCGACCTTGTTTTTGGCTATTCTTTTATACCTAATAAGGGTGTCGGGCTGGCAAGAGAAGAATTTGTCATCTCCAATTTTATAAAAGTGCATCCAAATTCCCTACTTCATTTTGATAAAGTTACAGATGAGCAAGACAGAAAGCAAATCGAAGAATTGACAAAAGGGTTTGATAATAAACTTGATTATTACGTTCAAAAACTCGCATTCGGAATAAGTATTATTACCGCTGCATTTTACCCTCATGAAGTAATATTAAGGTTTTCCGATTTTAAATCCAACGAATATGCAGGTCTTTTGGGAGGAAAATACTTTGAGCCAAACGAAGAAAACCCGATGATCGGCTTTAGAGGGGCAAGCAGGTATTACGATCCGATGTTTGAAGAAGCTTTTGCTTTAGAATGTAAAGCCGTTAAAAAAGTTAGGGAGGAAATGGGTTTACTTAATTTGCAGGTTATGATTCCCTTCTGCCGAACCCCGGAGGAAGGACAAAAAGTATTGGAAGTCATGGATAAAAACGGGCTTCACCACGAAAAACACCCGCACCCCAGAAAAGTGGCTGCAAGTGATGAGATCGACGAAAAATTAAGAGTTTGGGTAATGGCCGAGATACCTTCCAATATCTTACTTGTTGAAGAATTTAGTAAGCTTTTTGACGGTTTTTCAATCGGCTCAAACGATTTAACTCAGTTAACCCTTGGTCTTGATAGGGATTCAAAGATTGTTGCTAAGGTAGGAAATGAAAGAAACGAAGCGGTAAAGAAATTAATTAAAACTTTAATAAAGGAAGCCCACGAATTGGATATGCCGGTTGGAATTTGCGGACAAGGACCTTCTGATTTCGAAGACTTTGCCGAATTTTTGGTTACGGAAGGCATTGATTCAATTAGCCTTCAACCCGACAGCGTATTAAAAACTTCGGTTAGACTTAAAGAGCTTGAGGACCGCTTAAAAAAATAATGTACTCTTCCCTTCCTCTTGCTATAATTAGCACATGCTTAGATTAGTTATAATAGTTACTTTTATTTTTAGTTTTATTGCATTTGCAACTAATTTGCCCTCCTTAAGCTCTCAAAACATACTTAGCGGTTATTTTTTAAATATAATCGCTCTGATTGGAAAACATATTTATTTAAGTTTATTTTTATTTTTACTTGCGTCTTACATTGTTTTTAGGTCAATTAACTTCGAGAAAAAACATCCCAAAAAACACCATGCGGCAATTATTTTTAGTCAAACGTTGTTTGTTTTTATTACCGGCGTGTTTTTTTCATTTATACTTTTAATGTTTATCGCAATTTTACAGCTTAACGCCTTTGCTTACATTGTTGATTTAAATCCCAAAATCTTAGGAATTCAAACAGACGTAAAACTTATAAATAGCACCTTGTTAAACCAGGGAATTCCCCCGTCAATTACATCAACCAATGGTGATCATTACCAAGAATTAACAGAAATTGCCAAGGCAACTAGTGGAACAAACAGTTTCTATGGTAAGTACATTTTGTCCTCAATTCCATCATTTTTAGTAATCCCGGCAGGTAAAATCGGCTCCACCATTTTAATTGATAAATCACTTATTATCTCCGATATTAACAAAAAAGAGCTGGAGCAACTAACTCCTGTTGTATGCTACCTTTTTATTAAAGATTACTTCCCCGACAGAAATATTAAACACTTCCCTACCTATTCGATTATGAATACAAATGAATACACCAAATTTAGACTGGATGATTATGCCGGAAAATTTAAAATCATCAGCAAACAATTAACAAATACCCAGGCTCTAATTGCTTCCATTTCTGCAACTATTAAGAAAACACAAGATGATATAACAGGTAATCAAAATCTTGTTCAAAATACCTACGCCCAAAAGGATAAAATTTACAACAAGTGTATGGCAGAGGGTTATTATCAGAATTCAGGCAGTAATTCCGCCCAATTTATCCATACCAACACAAAACAATATTGTCAGCTTCAAGTTACTGAGTTTGATACGAAGGTTCAATCGGCAAACGACCAGGTCGACAAGTTAACAAGAGACCTAAATAAAGACAATGCTTTGTTAAAATCCTACCAAACCTTACTCTCGTTTTTAAAGGCGGAAAGCGACCTTACAGACTCACTTAAATCTAACATTCCTTATGAACTCGGGCTATTTGTACCTGAAAATTCAATAAAAATTGTGCTTAATGGCAATACTCCGCACGGTGTTGTCAACTACTTTGAAACGGCAACGCATGAATATTTACACTACGCAAGCCATATAAATAATAAAAATCCTTTAACGCTTGGTCTTTTTGAAGAAGGTTTAACCGAATATTTTGCCAAAAACATTATTAAAGACAATCTAAACAGCAACACCGACCTTGGCTATCCCGTCTATACCATAATTATTTCGCAAATTACCAAGCTTATACCTGAATCAGAACTTGCAGATTATTATTTCAATAAAGATGAAAAGGGTCTTGAAACTGCACTTAACAGAGTTTACGGTGATAATTTTTATAACGATAACCTAATCTTATTTGAAACCTTACAATACGCACCGGATAATAAACAACTGTTACAAGTAGCCAAT
>JAJXYH010000035.1 GCA_021780675.1 bacterium | reverse complement strand
ACCTGTTGAATGGAAGAATAAGCTTATGCCCATTGCAACAGCACTCGTAAATGGTCAGTTGATTTCGTATTGGCAAACGGAACTAGAAGGAATTTATGCTGCAGTTTTTGGGCTTTTCAAAACTTCAGATGGTCATAAATCTAAAGACGTTTCATTAAAATTGGAAAGACACGCCCATAATCCGATGATAAGACCCAATGCTAAAAATCCATGGGAAGCATTTAATACTTTTAATCCGGCTGCAATTTATTACAACGGAAAGGTTCATTTATTATACAGGGCTCAGGGACATGATTATATTTCGGTGGTTGGTTATGCAACAAGTTCAGACGGAGTGCACATAGATGAAAGATTAAATGAGCCAATCTACGTTCCTTCTGCAGATTTTGAATACAGAAACGTAAGGCCTGAGGATGTAACTTTTGCATATGTATCGGGCGGCGGTTATGGTGGAGTTGAGGATCCAAGGGTGACAAAAATAGATGACAGATTTTATTTAACATATGTTGCATTTGACGGAGTAAGTCCGCCAAGAGTTGCAATAACATCCATTTCGGAAGAAAACTTCTTAAACCGAAGGTGGCTTTGGGAAAGGCCAGTTTTAATATCTCCGCCGGGAGTTGTGGATAAGTCTTGCGTAATTTTCCCGGAAAAAATAAACGGGAAATACGTAGTAATGCATAGAATTTATCCTAATATTTTAATTGACTATGTTGATAGTTTGGATTTTGATGGCAACACCTGGCTTGAGGGTAAATATAAAATTGAACCAAGGTCGGATTCTTGGGACTCCCGAAAAATTGGTGCAGGTGCCCCCCCGATTAAAACAAAATATGGCTGGCTTTTAATTTATCAGTCTGTTGGGGAACAGGATTCATCAAAGTACAAAATTGGCGCTATGCTTTTAGACCTGGAAGACCCGACAAAAGTATTGAATCGAAGTCAGTCTCCAATTTTAGAGCCGGATTTCCATTACGAAAATGAAGGGTTTAAAGCAGGTGTAGTTTACCCATGTGGAGCTGTTGTGATAGATGATACTCTCTATGTTTACTATGGTGCAGCCGATTCATACGTTTGTGTTGCAACGGCTAATTTAGAAGAATTTTTACAAGAGCTAATGCATTCTGAAGTCGCTAAGCTTACGGATCCGCTTTTCGAACAGTTGTTTTAAGGTATTTTTAAGCAAATTTTTGCTATAATCGTCTCATGAAGATACTTCTTGTTGAGGATGAACATAAGATTGCAAACGCAATAAAACAAGGACTTATGCAGGAGCATTTTATTGTAGATGTTGCCTTTGATGGTACGGAAGGTTTTGATATAGCATCGTCTGAAAGCTACGATTTAATCATATTAGATAGAATGCTTCCGGGAATAGACGGGTTAACTATTTGTAAAAAGCTTAGAGATATCAACAATCACACGCCAATTTTAATGTTAACCGCAAAAGGGCAAGTAAACGATAAAGTTGAAGGACTAAATAGCGGTGCGGATGATTATCTTGCAAAACCATTTGCATTCGAAGAGCTTTTGGCAAGAATTAAAGCTCTAGGTAGAAGGCCTAAGGGTTCGGTTTCGGAACAAATTATTGTAGGCGGTTTAACTTTAAATACTAATACGTTTGAAGTTAAAAGGCTTAATAAGTCAATTAAGCTTTCTGCCAAAGAGTTTTCGCTTTTGGAATATTTAATGAAACACCAAAATAAAATTATAACTAAAGAACAAATTATCAGTCATGTTTGGAGTTATGATTCGGATATATTACCAAATACAATAGAAGTTTTTATTGGCTACTTAAGAAATAAAATTGATAAGCCTTTTAAAAATGCAAATCCCTTGATACATACTGTAAGAGGATTTGGATACCGCATAGGAGAAAAATAAATGTTTGAAAAGGCAAGACTAAAATTAACAATTTGGTATTTATTTCTAATAATGGTTATAAGCATTTTCTTTAGCTTGGTGATTTTTTTTGGGGCAACTAGAGAATTTGACAGGGTAATAAGATTTGAAGATTTTAGGTTGCAACATCCGGATCAGGTTGAAATATACATTCAGCGCCCGGTTTGGGATATGGATACATTGCCATTACCTTCTCATCCGAATCCCCAATTGATACAGGCAACAAAAATTAGAATGATGGAGGAATTAGCACTTATTAATGTTTTAATTTTAATTCTCTCTTCTTTTGCCGGATATTTTTTGGCTGGAAGAACTTTAAGACCAATAAAGGATATGGTTGATGAGCAAAATCGTTTTATAACCGATGCCTCCCATGAACTAAATACACCTTTAACATCACTTAAAACCAGCATCGAAGTAAATTTAAGAGATAAGAATTTTAATGAGAAAAAAGCCAGAATATTATTGCAAAGTAATTTAGAGGACGTTAATAGTTTGCAAACACTATCGGACGAATTAATAAAGCTTAATCAGTATCAAAAAGTAAATGGCAATATTACTTTTGGAAAAGTTAATCTTACGGATACTATTAATAAGGCTTTGGAAAAAGTAAATAAGCAAGCAAGGGTTAAAAAAATAAAAATTAACTTAAAACTTCCCAAAGTTTTTGTAAACGGAGATGCAAAAAGTTTAACAGAGTTGTTTGTAATTTTACTTGATAACTCAGTTAAATATAGTAAGAATAATAAAGAAGTTAATGTTATTGGTAAAAAACTAGATTCAAGAATAGAAATTATGGTTGAAGATCAAGGATTAGGAATAGCAAAGGAAGATTTGCCATTTATTTTTGAAAGATTTTATAGGTCGGAAAAATCCAGGACAAAAACTAATTATCAGGGTTATGGATTGGGTTTATCTATTGCAAAAAGAGTAGTAAATCTTCACAATGGGAATATAGTAGTTGAAAGTGAGTTAAATAAAGGGACAAAGTTTACAGTGACACTTAATATAATATAACTATATTTTAAGCTGATTTTAAGAAAACTTTAGGATAATAGCTTTATGAATTTATTAAAAAAATTATTATTTTTTTTTACAAAACTAAATGTTAAAGTAAAAATAGTTTTGGTAATAATTTTAGTAGTTTTAGGATATTTATTATTTTCTAGATTTACAAGCTCATCTAATAAAACCCAATATCAAACAGCACAAGTTAGTAAAGGAACTTTGGTTGTAGCATTAACCGAAACGGGATCTGTTGCAGTGTCAAATAAAGTAAGTATTGTTACCCAAGCATCTGGAATTGTAACGAATGTTTATGTAAAATCGGGGGAACATGTTAACGCCGGGGATAAAATCGCCGATGTTACTTTGGATACAGCCGGACAACAAAGACAAGCTCAAGCTTATTCTTCATTAATTTCCGCACAGAATAATTTAAATAATACAAACGCACAATTGTATACATTACAAAATCAGTTATTTGTTGCTAACCAAAAATTTGTAACTGATAGGGGAATTACAAATCCAACCGATCAACAAAAAGCTGACCCGGTTTATATTGAGGAAAACGCAGCTTGGCTTGCAGCAGAAGCAACATATAAGAATCAGGGAAATGTTATTAATCAAGCCCAGGCAAATTTAAATAATGCATCACTTGCTTATCAGCTTACCTCTGGTACTATTGTTGCCCCAACCAGCGGTACTGTTAGCGATTTATTAATAACCAAGGGTATGCAGATTGGATCTAGTAATACTTCGGCAGGTTCATCGACAAACACTTCAAACCAAACAGTTGCGTCAATTCAAACAGGAAATTCTACAGCAATTTCGGTAAGCGTTTCCGAAGTCGATGCTCCGCAAATTAAAGTTGGACAACAGGCGACTATTACTTTTGATGCACTCTCCAACAAAACATTTACCGGTAAAGTGCAGGGAATTGATACAACGGGAGTAAGCTCATCGGGGGTTGTAACTTATCCTGCAATAATAGTTTTAGATGAATCGGAAAGTGACATCCTGCCTAACATGAGTGCGACCGCGAGTATCATAACTAAAGTTGATAATAATGTTTTACTTGTTCCCTCGGCTGCAGTTCAAACAGTCGGTACAAGTTCAACTGTTAGAGTATTAAATAATGGTCAGGTTACTTCGATTCCTGTAACCGTTGGTGACTCATCTGATTCACAAACTGTAATTAGCTCCGGATTAACAGAAGGGCAAACTGTAGTTACCGGACAAACTTCAACAACTTCTACTTCCGGAAGTACATCTCCATTTAGCTCCACTAATAGAAGCGGTGGTGCAGGTGGTGGAAGAGCCGTATTTAGAGCTTTTGGTGGTTAAAAATTATGTATGATAGACGTTTCTCATCTTTCCAAAATCTACAAAATGGATGCCGTTGAAACGGTTGCGCTAGATAATGTTTCATTTTTTATTAAAAAAGGTGAATTTGTAGCAATTATGGGACCTTCCGGATCGGGAAAATCCACACTAATGCACATTATCGGAGCTTTAGATACTCCGACATCCGGAACCTATATTTTAGACGGACAGGATGTCAGTAAACTTTCAAAAGATCAACTGGCGGAAATCCGTAACAAAAAGATTGGTTTTGTTTTTCAGGCGTTCAATCTTTTACCACGAACATCTGCTTTAAAAAATGTTGCTCTTCCTATGGTTTATGCAGGTATTTCTAAGGATGAAAGAATGAAAAGAGCAGAAGAACTTTTAAAAGAAGTTGGATTAGGTGATCGTCTTAACCATACTTCAAGTCAATTGTCGGGAGGGCAGATGCAAAGGGTAGCTATTGCCCGAGCGTTATCGATGAACCCCGCTATAATTTTAGCTGATGAACCAACAGGTAATATATCAACAGTTCAAGCTGAGGAAATTATGAAAATATTTCAAAGTCTTCAAAAACAAGGACATACTATTGTATTAATTACACATGAACCATCAATAGCAGCTTTTTCGCAAAGAACAATTCATATTAAAGACGGAAAAATAGATAAGGTTGAACATAACGGATACAAAAAGGGAGGCGGACATTAGTATGGATTTTGCGGAATTAATATCATCGTCTTTTGAAGCGTTGTTTCTTAACAAAGTAAGAACGGCCTTAGCAGGTCTTGGAATTGTTATAGGAATTGGTGCAGTTATCGCTTTGGTTTCTTTGGGGCAAGCCAGTCAGCAGTCGGTGCAAAATCAAATTCAAGGTTTAGGAGCAAACTTGGTAACCATAAGTCCGGGTTCGACACAAGGTGCAGGTGGTGTACAAGGTGGTTTTGGCAGCGCTACCACTCTAACCTATGATGATGCGATGTCTATTCAAGCTGCCAATTATCCATCGATTAGCAGTGTTTCCCCGGAGGTTTCAAGAAGATCACAGGTTACTGCCGGTAAAAATAATACTAATACACAAATTTACGGTGTGACACCGGCTTATACCGCTGTTCATAACATAACAATGAATTCGGGAACTTTTATAACAAATGCGGATGTAACCGGAAATAGAGAAGTTGCAGTTATTGGTCCAACGGTAGCAAGTGACCTTTTTGGAGATGGGGTTGACCCAACAGGACAAACAATTCGCATTAATAAAATTCCGTTTACGATTATTGGAGTAACCGTTTCTAAAGGAGGTTCCGGCTTTGGAAATCAAGACGATATGGTGTTTATACCGTTAACTACGGCACAAAAAACCGTTTTTGGTATGACTAATATTTCCGATATTTCTTTGTCCGCATCTTCAGCCAATGATATTACACAGGCGGAAAATGATGCAGGATATCTTTTGCTGCAAAGACATAAAATCAGCGATCCAGCCCAAGCTGACTTTTCGATGTTTTCGCAATCCGATATAATAAGCACAATATCCTCTGTTACCGGAACTTTTACATCTCTTCTTGCAGGAATTGCCGCCATTTCACTTTTGGTTGGCGGAATCGGAATTATGAATATTATGTTAGTAACGGTTATTGAAAGAACCAGAGAAATTGGTCTTCGTAAGGCCTTGGGGGCAAAAGATAGTACGGTAGTACAACAGTTTTTAATTGAGGCAATTATTTTAACTGTCGGCGGAGGAATAGTAGGTATGGTTTTAGGAATTGCGCTTTCTTTTGTTATAGCTACATTTATTAACCTGCCTTTTACAATATCAGTCTACGCAATTGGGCTTGCAATTGGAGTATCTAGCGGAATTGGAATAATCTTTGGCTGGTATCCCGCTAAGAAGGCTGCCGATCTTTCGCCGATCGAGGCATTAAGGTACGAATAAAGTCGAAGTACTCGTTAGGGTGCGAAGCATTACGTTATGAGTAGGATGAAATTCAGGCGTAACTTGTGATTAAAAACACTTTTTGCACATAGAAGATTAGTTATAATTAAAAGGAGGTGAATATTATGAAAAATAAAAATACATTAATGATTGTCGCAGTAATTTTAATTGTGGTTGCGGCAGTTGGGGGATTTTTTGCCGGTATGCAATACGAAAAATCTCAAGGTAGAGCTGCTCTTGGACAATTTGCACAAAGGTTCGGAAACGGAAATGGTACTTATTTACAAAGAACTGGTGCAAGCGGTCAACAGGGACAAAGATTTACTCCGATAAGAGGACAAATATTAAGCCTTGGATCCGGAACGATGACGGTTAAAATGCAGGATGGTTCAACAAAAATTGTTGTTTTGGGTTCCAATACAACATTTATTAAAACCCAAACAGGTGCATTATCCGATTTAAAACAAGGAGATAATGTAATGGTAGTTGGAACTTATAATTCCGACGGTTCAGTTACGGCAACAGATGTTCAAATCAATCCGCAGGGATTACTAAGATCATTAGGGGCACCTCAAAACAATCAATAATTTGAGGTTTTAAATGTTTTTAGGCGGTCTTAATTTAAGACCGCCTATTTCGAAGGAGGTTTGCGTGAAAGGCCACAGGCCCGGAGGGAGGTGAATTATTTAATGGAAGAAGAAAAAAAAGAAGTAACTAATAATAAAAATGCCTATATTGCACTAACAGGAGTAGTTGTTATTTTAGCAGCAGCTGCAGCTTTATTGCTTTTTAAAGGAAATGGTACTGATGAAGTAACAGAGCGTAAGGTTATTCCGCCACCCGGAATTAACCAAGCTCAGAATAATCAACAAACGGGAAAACAGCTTTTTAAAGATACTCAGGAGTACCAATATGCCTATCAGATTTATCCGGGAGATTTATCCACAGATACCAAGACAGCATTAGCAGGATTTAGTATGAAAACAACTGATTTATCAGATGGTTCTACTCAAGTTGATTTATCTGCAACAAACCCTGCTTATCAATCTCAAAGTTATGTAGTCAAAAAAGGATACATATTGTATTTTATAGAGATGAATTTACAAGACGATAATAAAGATACTAATAAAGACAGGATAATAAGAGACG
>JAJXYH010000002.1 GCA_021780675.1 bacterium | reverse complement strand
TCTTTGTCTCGAATGTCTTTTCTTTGGTTCTTGTGGCATATTAAAATTAAATCCTAATATGTATTTTACTTTATTTTGTGCCTAGGCGCAACATGCAGTTAATCGGGTGAAATCTGTGTTGCCCTTTCATAATTGATTTTATTTAAAAGAAGCGGATATTCATCTAATTTTTCAAACACTTTTATTGCTTCATCTTTTGTTTTTTGAATTAATTCAAGATTGGAAAAATTAGCAATTTTAAGTTGTGGTATACCATGCTGTGCAGTTCCGTAAATTTGACCGGGTCCTCTTAATTTTAAATCTAATTCTGCCAATACTGCCCCCGAATACATAGTTTCTAATGATTTTAACCTATCTATTGTTTCTTTTGATTTACTTTGGGTAAATAATAAACAATACGATTGTTTATCTCCCCTACCAACTCTTCCTCTTAGTTGGTGTAGTTGCGCAAGGCCAAACCGCTCGGCCTCCTCAATTAACATTATGGTTGCATTTTTAATGTCAATTCCTACTTCAACAACGGGAGTAGAAACTAAAATATCGGCTTTTCCCTCTTTAAAATTATTTAAAATATCATTTTTTTCCTGTGCTTTCAGCTTACCGTGTAAAAGTCCTAAAGAAAGCTTCGGGAAAACTTGTTTTTTAAGCCTTTCAAATTCTTTCGTTGCAGCTTTTACCGTAACCATACTTTCAGATTCTTCAATAAACGGACAAACAATAAATACTTGGTCTTTCTCTTTGGTAATTTTTTGTTCTATCCATGAATATGCTCTATCTCTTTTAACGGGCGGAACCAGCCAGGTTTTTATGATTCTTCTTCCCTTTGGCATGTCGGTAAGAAGAGAAAGGTCCAAATCCCCATACATGGTCAAAGCAACGGTTCTTGGAATAGGTGTTGCAGTCATAGTTAAAAGGTGGGGGCTATCCCCTTTAGCTTTAATTTTTGCCCTTTGCTCTACTCCAAAACGTTGTTGCTCATCAATTACAACCAGCCCTAAGTTTTTAAAATTAACTTTATCGTAAACTAATGCATGGGTACCGATTAATATGTCAAAACTTTTTGTGTTTGGTTTGGTACTGCCTGTAAGCAGTTCTATTTTTAATCCAAAGATGGATAAGAATTGCTTTATAGTTTTAAAATGCTGGTTGGCCAAAATTTCCGTTGGCGCCATAAAAGCTGACTGGTAGCCATTAAGAAAAGCTATATACATTGCATAGCAGGCGACAACTGTTTTTCCGCTTCCTACGTCACCTTCCAAAAGTCTGTTCATGGGTTTTTTTAAAGTTAAATCATTTTTAAGTTGCTCTATTGCCTGAATTTGTGAATTGGTAAGTTCAAACGGGAGTGATTTTGTAAAATCATCTAATTTTTCGTTACTGATTATCATTGGCTTTTTTAATACTTTATTTTGCCATTGCTTTTTTCTTATTAATGATAAAAGCTGAATTTCGAATAATTCGTTAAACTCCAGTCTTTCCCTTGCTTTTTGAGCAGTTTCTAGGTTTTCTGGAAAATGAATTTGTTTTAGCGCTGTTTTTAAATCCATGAGGCTATTTTCTTCCAAAATGTTTTTAGGCATAAAATCTTCAATTTGGCCGGATTCGTCTAAAAGCTTAAATACTTGGCGTCTTAGCCATTTTGAAGAAACACCTTTTGTTTCAGGGTATACCGGGACAAGTCTTCCGGTATGGATTACTTTTCCATCGTAAATTACTTCGTAATCCGGTGAATTAAATTCAAGTTTACCTTTGTTTAAGCTTACTTTTCCGGAAATTGATATTAGATCTCCGGTTTTAATGGTTTTTGTTAAAAAGGGCTGGTTAAACCACAAGACGTTTACTTTTCCAGTCTCATCGTAGACAACAGCTTGTTGAATAAGTTTTCGGTATCTTGTATAAACATTTTTTATTTTTTCAACCTTGCCTTTTACAGTTACAATTTCACCTTCCTGCAAACTTTGGATATTAGAAATAATGGAGTAATCGTCGTATCTAAAGGGAATGTGAAACAGAAAATCTTCTAATTTATAAATTCCCAATTTTTCAAGCCTTCTGGCATATAATTTATATGCTCTGGAGGCCTTTACTATTGGCGTTTGTAAATCCATATTACTGTGGCGGCGGTAAGAAGGCCAGAACAGATGTTGCGATAAGTGCAATTGAAGCAATTGCTACCAGTAATTTCCAGATCCATTGATGTTTTCTAAACATGTCCATATATTTATTTTATCACAAGTTTTATAAATCGTCTCTTCCCAATTTTTAAAAGTTGGTTACTTTTAGGAATAAAGTTAATATCATCAATAATTACATCGTCTACGCTAATTCCTTTTTGCTGAAGCAATCTTTTAGCTTCAGATTTACTTTCGGTAATTTTAGAGACAATATCTATAATATTTAAATTATCTTTTTCGTAAAGTAAAAGCTCTTCGGATTGTTTGGGAGTTTCATGATTTTGAACAACTTTTTCAAATTCTTTTTGTGCTAATTCTGCAGATGTTTTATCATTAAGTTCGGTAACAATTATATGCGCTAGTCCTTTTTTAATATTAATCGGATTTTCTTTTTTAAGTCTATGTTCGTATTCCTTAATTTTTTTTGTATGAATATTGGTTGCAAGCGTAAAGTAAGTAATTATCAGCTCGTCCGGAATAGCCATCACTTTTCTATACATATCGTTTGGCGCATCTTCAAGCCAAATTGCGTTTCCCCATGATTTACTCATTTTTCTTCCGTCGGTTCCCTCTAAAATTGGTGAAGTTAATATAAAGCTTTCCCTTCCTTGCTTGTCTTTAATAAGTGTTCTTCCTGCCTGCATATTAAAGGTTTGGTCGGTTCCCCCGATTTGAAGATCGGTATCAAGCATAAAGCTGTCGTATCCTTGCATGACCGGGTATAAAAATTCGTGCAAGCCTACTCTTTTTCCATCTGTCAGCCTTTTTTTAACGAGTTCGCGGCTTATAAAGTCCCCCACACTATAATGTTGGGTTAATTTTAAAATATCTTCAAATTTTAATTGTTTTAACCATTCGCTGTTGTAACGCACTTTTACCAAATTAAAATCCAAAATTTTTTCCGCCTGTTTTTTGTATGTTTTAAAATTCTCTTCAATCTCTTCTGTTGTTAATGCGGGTCTTTCTGATTCTTTATCGGATGTATCACCAATAAGGGCTGTAAAATCACCGATTAGAAATGTAACGTTGTGGCCTTTTTTGGCAAATTCATTTAATTTGCGTAAAGGTACAGCATGTCCTAAATGGATTTTTGTACTGGTTGGATCAATTCCGAAATAAATGTTGATTTTTTTGTCGTTATCAAGTTTGCCTTTTAATTGCTTTTTACCGGGTATTATATTGGCAACACCTCTTGTTAAAAGCTCATCATTTTCGTTTAATTCCATATTTTGAGTATAACATAGATGTAGCTTCAGGTGAAGATTAGTAAAACACGCCTAGTGGAGTTGTATTTAGCTTTAGATTTGCTATACTTAGACTTATGCTAGACTACGCCAGAATGTCCAGAAGAAGGAGTAAGTATTTCGTATTCAATCTTCCCAAATTCCCCAGAAGATTTAATTTTTTAAATAAGTTTAACAGTAAATTAAGTAATACTCCCAAAATCGTTTTATACGGAAAGATTGCCAAACTCTCCTTTTTTGGACTTATTGCATTAATTGTTCTAATGGTTGGACTATTTATCTGGTATGGTAGGGACTTGCCGGCTCCGGGTAAGCTTATTACCGCACAATCTAACCAGGCAAGCGGAATTTATGACAGAAATGGAACATTACTTTATTCCGTGTATCAGGATCAAAACAGAACCTATGTAACACTTAATAAAATCCCAAAATATCTTCAACAAGGAACCATTTCTATTGAAGATAGATATTTTTACACAAATAGCGGTTTTTCAATAACGGGTTATATAAGAGCTGCATTAAATATTGTACTTCTGAGGGGAATTTCCGGAGGTTCTACTTTAACACAACAGCTGGTTAAGAATGTATTGCTTTCGTCCGAACAAACAATTCCAAGAAAAATTAAAGAATTGATGCTTTCTATACAAGTTGACAGGAAATACAGTAAAGATCAAATTCTCGAAATGTATTTAAATGATGTTCCCTATGGAGGTACTGCAATTGGAGTTCAGGCAGCTGCACAAAATTATTTTGGAAAAGATGTAAGCCAGTTGGATTTAGCACAGAGTGCTTTTTTAGCGGGTCTTCCCCAGAGTCCATCAACTTATTCTCCCTATTCCGGAAACAAATACTATATAGACAGAACTCATGCTGTTTTAAACGCTATGGTAAGAGACGGTTATGTAAACCAAAAACAAGCGGACGCTGCTCTTAAAGAGATAACCGATACTAAGTTTTCGCAAGGAAATACAGGAATAAAAGCACCGCACTTTGTCTTTTATGTAAAGCAAATTTTGGAAAATCAATTTGGAGCACAAGTGGTTGAAAATGGCGGTTTGAGAGTAAAAACAACACTCGATTATAAAATTGAGCAACAAGCAGAAAGTATTGTAAAGGCGGAAGTTGCAAAAGATAAGCAAACTTTTCATTTGAGTAATGCAGCAGCAATGGTAACAAATCCCAAAACAGGTGAGATTTTAGCGATGGTTGGAAGTGAAGATTATTTCGATACCAAAAACGACGGTAACTTTAATGCGGCAGTCTCTTATAGACAACCTGGTTCATCGCTTAAGCCGATTACATATGCAACAGCTTTTACTCGTGGGTATACGGCAGCGACGCTTTTAATGGATACTCAAACTAATTTTAAAGCAAATGATAGTGAAAAAGATTATATTCCTGTAAATTATGACAGCAAATATAGGGGTCCTGTACAAGTAAGATATGCTTTAGCAAATTCATATAATGTTCCAGCCGTTAAAATGCTTGCAATGGTTGGAATTAAAAATGTAATGCAAAATGCTTACGATATGGGAATTGAAAACTGGCAACCAACAGATGCAAACATGAGGGACGTTGGTTATTCATTAGTTCTGGGAGGAAGAGACGTAAGGCTTATTGATGAAATGCAAGCTTATGGTGTTTTTGCAAACGGAGGGCAAAAAATGCCGCTTGTGAGCATACTGGAAGTAGATGATTCAAAAGGTAATGTTTTGTATAAATATACGCCTCCGACAATGCAAAGAATTTTTTCGCCTGAAGTAAGCTTTTTAATTTCCCATATACTTTTGGATAATGTAGCCAGGACTCCCGAGTTTGGTGCATATTCCTCACTGGTTGTTGCTAATCATCCGAGTGTATCGGTTAAAACAGGTACGACAAACGATATTAGGGATAACTGGACTGTTGGTTATACCCCATCCTTTGTGGTTGGAGTTTGGGTTGGAAATAACGATAATTCACCAATGGCAAAAGTTTCATCCGGTATAACGGGTGCAGCTCCGATCTGGAATAAAATAATATCTTATGTGTTAAAGGGTAAGCCTGATGAACCTCCTAAAAAACCGGATGACGTTATAGCAATGCAAATTGATGCTTTAGGTGGCGGGCTACCTGTTCCTAACGAGCCTACCAGAAGTGAATATTTTATTAAAGGAACCGAGCCGACTGCTCCATCGCCAATCTATGCAAAAATAAGGATATCAAACCATCAGCAGGACAAATTGGCAAATCAGGATGAAATTGATCACGGTGATTATACGGTTAAGGATTACATAGTCTTTAAAGAAAATGATCCAATTTCAACAGATGGTAAAAATAGATGGCAAGAAGGGATCGACGCCTGGATTAAAGCGCATTATGCAGCTGATCATCCCGAATATTATCCCCCAACAGATACTTCCGATTATAAATATCCGAGTAATTCGTCTTCTTCCAGTCCTACTTCAACGCCAACTCCTACACCCAGTGTAACTCCTTCTCCAACACAGACTCCCACTCCTACTCCGTAGTTTATTTTACAGTTGCGGCAAATGTTTCTTTTAAGTGGCTTATTATTTTGTCGTGAATTAAAGACACGTCCTCCTTGGTAAGATTTTTATCAGGATCCTGGTATACGATATGAAAAGTTCTGGTATCTTTATAAGTATCTTTAAGTGTAACCTCCGTTATAAGGTTATCCTGTTTTTTAATTGTAGAAATTAAATCCGATGTAGAAATTTTTTCATCAACTACTACGGAAATATCTTCCATTACCGGAGGATATTTTGCGAATGGCTTAAATATTTTTTTATTTGATGCGTGGGTTAAAATGATTGATAAATCAAGTTCAAAATCAATTAAATTAGAGTCGAATACCTCTATTTCCCCTATGTATTCTTTATTTATATAAAGCGAGGAGCCAAGTGCGGAATTTGATGATTGCTTAAATACGATTGTACTAATTCCAATATCATTTAATAATTCCTCAATCAGTCCTTTTGCTTCATAGAAGTTTGCTTTATTTGTTTTTATAATTCCCGCAAGATGCAATACTTCTTTTGGTAAGTCATTGTCATTTTTAAAATATACATTGGAAATTTCGAAAATTTTTAGTCTCTGGTAAGCTTTATTATTTGCCGAAACCTCCAAAAGACTTGGTATAAGACTATTTCTCATATACACGAAATCGGAAGTTAAGGGATTAGCAATTTCAACTGCATCGCTTATGGGTCCTTCGAACATTTTTTCCGATACAAAGGAATAGGTATAGTTTTCCGTAAAACCTAAATATTTTAATGCAGTTTTGATTCTATTTATCCAATAGAATTCATCAAAAGTTGTATGCGCAGTTATATCTTCATTTATTGGGGGTATAATACTTGGTAGATTATGGTAACCGTTTATTCTTGCGATCTCTTCAATTACATCCTCTTCAATTTCAACATCATTTATTCTAAATGACGGTACAAAAACTTCAATTGAGTTAGTATTAATTTTAGTTTTAAATCCTAATTTTTCTAAAGCGTCTAATGAATTTTTAATATTTATATTTACACCGATTATTTTATTAATTTTTTCTAAAGGTACGGAAATAGCGCGCTCCTTAGGTCTATTAGGAAATATATCGACAATTTTTGAAATATTTTTTGCACCGGCATATTTTTCAAAAAGTGAAACTCCAAACAAAAGCGCATCCATTGCACTTATGCTATCTATGCCTTTTTCGTTTAGCGTAGCCGCTTCTGTTCTTATACCAAGACCCATGGAGGCTCTACGCATGTGAAGAGGGTCGTTATTATCAATAAAAAATAAAATTTTCTTTGTTTCGTTTGTAACCACACTATTTTCAAGTCCCATAATTCCCAGTAAATCAACTATTTCTTGACTTTCGTTTACCGCAACTATTTCCCCTCCTTTTAGTGAGTAAATTTTTTCGTCCAATGTTTGAATTTGCTCACCTTTTTTTGCCTCTCTTATTATGAGCTTTTTAGTATTAAGTCTGTCAAAATCAAATACATGCGTTGGGTGTCCAATTACCCGCATAACATAATTTGTAATATCTATTACATTATTTAGGCTTCTGATATTGCTTGTTTCAAGTCTTTCGCTAATTTGCTTTGAAGATTTACTAATTTCAACATCCATGGAAACAGCAAGCACTCTATTAACGAGTTTGGGATCGTTAATTATTTCAACCGGTAAAATATTTGTAGTCTTTGGTTTTTCAAATCCCGGTGGAATAAACTCCGCTTTTATGCCAAATTTAGACAGTACTGCGGATGCTTCTCTTGCAATTCCAAGTACGCTAAAAAGATCGGGACGGTTAGTGGTTACTTCGATGTCGTAAATAAAATCACTGCCGTAATTTTCCACTTTTTCTACAGAAACGCTTGTTAGCGAAAGTTTTTCGGCAATATCATAAGACGAAGCTTTAGTCTTTAAATAATCCCTTAACCAGCTGTCTAAAATTTTAATATTCATTAGAATTGTTCTAAAAATCTTAAATCATTTGAATACAAAAGCCTTAAATCGTCAATTTCTAAACCTTCCCTCATCATTAAAACTCTTTCTACTCCCCAACCAAATGCAAATCCGGTAAATTTATTAGGATCAATTCCGCCTGACTTTAAAACATTAGGGTGTACCATCCCTGCACCGCCCATTTCAAGCCAGCCTGACTTACAAAGTTTACACTTTGATCCGTCTAAAAGACGGCCCTCGCCGTTACATACCCCACATGAGACGTCGACCTCAAATGATGGTTCGGTAAATTGAAAATGGTAAGGTCTTATTCTTGATTTCCTGTTCTTTCCAAAATAGCTTTTAACAAAATATTCAAGCGTACCCTTAAGATGCGTTATGGAAATATCCTTATCAATAACCAATCCTTCAAATTGGTGAAACATCGGAGTATGGGAAACATCTGATTGTCTTCTGTAACACTTTGCAATATTAAGCATGCGAATTGGTGGACCTTTTCTTTCCATTTCTCTAATTTGTCCCGATGAAGTATGTGGAGTTAATATCATTTTTCCCTTTTTAGGATTTTCCTGAGATTTAACGAAAAAAGTTTCCCATTCGTCGCGTGCAGGATGGTTTTGCGGAAAATTTAAAGCAGTAAATGCATAGTAATCCCATTCAACCTCCGGATATCTGACTCTTTCAAAGCCAATTTTTTCGAAAATATCCGTAATTTCTTCAATTGCTTGTGTTACTAAGTGTAAATGTCCTATCTCAGGTTTTATTCCGGGATTGGTTACGTCAATTTTTTCAATTAAAGTAGTTTTTTTCTTTTTTGAAAGCATCTCAAATTGGTCTGCAATTGCTTGTTCGATTGTTTGTTTAACATCGTTTGCCAAGATTCCAATTTCTTTCCTTTTTTCGATTGGAACAGTAGTTATCTCTTTTATAGTTAAAGTTAGTTTTCCGCTTTTTCCTAAAAACTGCAGTTTTGTTTCCTCAAGATCTTTAAGATCTGTACTTTCTAAAATTAATGAAAGCGCTGAATTTTTAATTCCAATAAGTTCTTCTTCCATGATTAATATAATATCAAAAAATGAGTATAAAATGCAGCCCTGTTAGTTTATGCCGTTTTCTTTAATTAATTTGAAGTGTTCGTTACTTAAATCGATAGTAAAATCTCTTTTGAAAAATCTTTCCCAGTCCTGGTGTTGAGTTTTATGCTGTTTTAGCGCTTTTGCTTTACCGTTAAAAAACTTTGCAATATTTATTTTGGAAGTAATTGTGTCGTCTTCTACGCCTTTTATCTTTCCAAAAGCAGTATAAGAAAGTCCGGCTTTTTCAAGCTTTTCGATATTGGTTTTTGGCATTGCGGTATGGTAAAGCTTGATATGTTTTTTTGACTTATTAATTAATTTTTCAAAAGCTAAAGTTGTGGCTTTGCTTACTGCAATATGGTCAGGATGATTAGATCCTCCGCTTGAATCAAAAGTGATAACAACATCGGGATTTTCCTCCGTCAGTTTTTTAAAAATAGCATCTGATAACTTTTCCGTTTTTATCTTATGAAGCGTTCCGTCGATTAACCCTAGAAAATGTATTTTTTTAATCCCTAATATTTTTGCTGCATTTTCCAGTTCTTTCTGTCTTACTTTGCCTAAATTTTTTTTATCGGTAACCGGAGGATTTCCAACTTCTCCCGCTTCGCCTTTGGTCGCACAAATTAAATTTACCGTATTTCTCAGTTTTGTAAGTTTTATAATTGTCCCGCCGCTAGAAAAAGTTTCATCGTCAGGATGTGCAAATACAAATACGACTTTCATATTCTAGATTATACAATATTCAGCTAAATTGTAGTATCATAATCTTTATGCGAATTTATAATAGTTTAACAAGATCAAAACAAGAATTTTCTTCACTGTCTCCCAAAACAGTAAGTTTATATGTTTGCGGTATAACTCCATACGATACTACTCACCTTGGACATGCTTTTACATATATTTCGTTTGACGCACTAATTAGAGTATTAAAGCTAAAGGGATATAAAGTAAGCTATACGCAGAATGTTACGGACATTAATGATAGAGATAACGATATTTTAAAACGGGCAAAAGAACAGGGAAAAACCTGGCAGGAATTAACTAAGTACTGGACCTCTCTATTTTTATCCGACATGGAATATCTTAATTGGATAAAGCCCGACAATTATTTATACGCATCAAAGCAAATTAAACAAATGACTGATCTGATTGAAAAGTTGCTAAAAAATGAAATAGCCTATGAGGTTAATAGCAGTGTCTATTTGGATATTCTAAAAATTAATGATTTCGGAAAACTTTCTAAATTAAATAAAGATGAAATGTTTAAAATAGCAACAGACTTTGAAGAGGGTGTTGACGATAAACAAAAACGAAATCCTTTGGACATTACCCTTTGGAAAAAAAGGGAGGAAAACCAATCAAATCATATTCCGTTTTTTGAAAGTCCATTTGGATTAGGAAGGCCAGGATGGCATATTGAATGCAGTGCGATGGCCGTAGATTCCTTGGGTGAGCAAATAGATATTCATGGTGGTGGGAGGGATTTAATCTATCCGCATCATGAAGCGGAAATTGCTCAAGTAGAAGGAGCAACAGGAAAAATACCTTTTGCAAAATACTGGTTGCACACGGGACAAGTTGCTTATAGGGGTGAAAAAATGTCAAAGTCGTTGGGGAATTTAGTGATGGTTAGTGACTTAAGAAAGAAATATTCCGCCAATGCAATTAGATATATGCTTTTACTTAATCATTACAGAAGTGATTGGGAATATACAGAAGAAATGATGGAAAGGGCGGCTTTGGCAATGGATTTAATTTCAAAAACAATACAAAAAATAAATTCATCGGGTTTTGACCCAAGCAAAGACTCCATGATTTTATTGGAAGATGATCTTAATGTGCATAAGGTTTTAGATTTAATAATGACAAATATAAGAAATATTAATGCTGTTAAGACAAGAACGATATTGGAAAATTTGGGATTTATTTTTTAATCTCGGATTTCCCGTATCGGGTCTATTCTGTAAATGTTTCCTCCTAAGTCGAATGATACCCTTTGATTAGTCTCTGTAACCATTTTTACTAATTGATCAGGCAGCAGTGCGCACAAAGGGTCACCTGGGCATTATTATTCCGCCACTATATGTTTTACGTGTGTATTCATGCAGGTTTGTAGCCCCTCTTAAAGGATCTTCTGCTGGTTCTCCATGTTTTCCCTCTCTGTTTCGTTCGGTCATATATAATCACCTCTTTAGCTATTAATTCCTAGCGCACAAATGAAATCTTACTAGGAATAGTGCTTATGCACTAACCCTTCGTAACTAGACGCTTCGCACTTCGAAGCTATTTTTCTTGCTTAAGGATAATGCTTCGTTGCAATCAATCCTTCGCAATTTATACGCAAGCGGATTACTTAAGGATGTTGCTCCGGCAACAAAAAACCTCCCGTTTGGGAGGTCTACTTTTTGGCATATAACCATTACGTTACCTTCCTTAAGGATAGGTAAAGAAAAAGAAAAATGCAAAAAATCTATTCATTAATAAAAATAATAGTAGATATGACCGTTTTTATAAAGAGATATTTTTAATTAGATAATTAATTATGCCGGTAGGTATTTTGATATTGATTTTGTCACCTTCTTTTTTCCCAAGCAAGTTATGTCCGATTGGAGACTTGTAAGAAATTTTGTTTATCTTTGGGTCTGCTTCATACTCGCCTACTATTTGGTAAGTTTTTTTACCTTTTTCATTTTTAACTTCTACAATGTGTCCGATTTGAACGGTTTTATCATCAATAGGAGCTATAACCCTACCGTATTTAATAAGATTTTTTAAAAATCGCAGATCCCTGTCTATATTAGATAGCTCAAATTTTGCAGCTTTATAAAGACCGTTCTCTGATAGATCACCCATTTCACGGGCTCTTGAAAGGGTTTTAACGGCTTCAGGACGTTTATTAAGCATTGTATTAAGTTTTGCTTTAATATCTTCGTATCCGCTTTTTGTAAATGGGATTGATTGGGACATTATAGAAGTAGTTAGTTAGATTTTGAATGTTTAACTATTTCGGAGAATGTTTGTGGATCGTTTAATACTAAATCGGAAAGTATTTTTCTATCAATTTCGATATTTGCTTTTTTAAGACTTGCAATTAGTCTGCTGTAAGAGGTTCCCTCATTTTTAGCTGCTTCAGAAATTCTTACGATCCAAAGACTTCTAATATCTCTTTTTTTGAGTTTTCTTCCGTGATATGCATAAGCGCCCGCATGAAGAGACGCTTCTTTAGCAGTTTTTATAAGCCTGTGTTTTGTGCCCCGGTAACCTTTGGTCAATTCACCGAGCTTATTATGTTTTCTTTTTGATACGATTCCTCGTTTAACTCTTGCCATATTTATTTCTAAGTCTTAATTTAACAGATTCTAATTTTAACATTTTTGTAACGTGTTGTCTAAAATTAGAGTATGCATTTTCCGCACTTCTTTCGGACCTCGTTTGTCTAAAATTAAAATTTCTTAATCTAATCATTTAATCTCGCCCTAAAAGTTTTTTGACTTTTTTTGCAAATTTTCCGTTTAGTTTTGCAGGTTCTTTCTGCCTTCTGATTCTTGATTTACTTTTATTAAGTTTTTTATGACTGCCGTATTGATGCTTAAACATCACTTTACCGGTTTTAGTAACCTTAAATCTTTTTGCAACTGATTTCTTAATTTTTTTCTTCGCCATTTTGCTCCTTTTGTTCTTGTTCAGTTTTTGCTGAAACTTTTTTTTCGGGAGTAACTAAAATAATTAATTTCCTTCCCTCCAAATGTCTTTCGCGTTCTACTTTTGAAACGTCGCTTAGAATTTTTAATATTTTATCCAAAACTTGGTGTCCAAATTCTGGATGTGTAATCTGTCTTCCGCTGAAAAAAACAACCAGCCGGACTTTATCTCCTTCGAGTAAGAATTCTCTTGCTCTTTTAGCCATTACCGACAAGTCGTTGTCGCTCATAAAAGGTCCAAGTCTTACTTCCTTTGTATCAGATACTTTTGCTTTCTTCTTTTCCTCGCGTTTTTTCTTTTCTTCCTGGTATAGGAATTTATTAAAGTCGATTATTTTTGCAACCGGAGGTGAAGCCTGCGGAGCAATTTCGACTAAATCTAAACCCAATTCCTTTGCTTTTTGCAAGGCTTCAAATTTTGACAAAACCCCGATTTGTTTCCCTTCGTTATCTAATACCCTTAGAGTTGAAGCGAAAATTCTTTCGTTGGTTCTGTAAAACCTTTTGGTATCGTTTGGCCTTTTATGCTTTTTTATCAATTTCTTTTTTTACTTTTTGGACAAGATCGGATACTTTAATAGCGCCCAAATCTTTTCCGTCACGGAAACGTAAAGAAACCGTGTTCTCTTTCATTTCCCGTTCACCTATTATACCTAAAAACGGGATTTTTTGCAAAGTAGCAGTTCTGATTTTACTGCCTAAGGTTTCATTTCTTAAATCAAGTTCTACTCTTATGCCATTTTCTTTTAACTGCTTGCCAAGTTTTTTTGCATATTCATCCTGCGCTTCTGTTATAGTTAAAAGAGAAACCTGAACAGGAGACAGCCAAACCGGAAAAGCCCCCTGAAAATGTTCTATGATCATTGCCAAAAACCTTTCATAAGAACCAAAAGTTGCTCTGTGAAGCATTATTGGCCTAATCTTATTGTTATTTTCATCAATGAATGACAAGTCAAATCTTTCCGGCAAATTAAAGTCTACTTGAATAGTTGAAAGCTGCCATTCTTTTCTTAAAGAATCTTTAACTATTAAATCCATTTTAGGTCCGTAAAAAGCTGCTTCACCATCTACCTTCTTGTATTCTATTTTAAGTTCTTTAAGTATTTCCTCCATCAACTTTTGCATCTCTTCCCATTTCTTCTCGTCTCCTAAATATTTGCTTCTATTATTAGGATCCCATGCTGAAAGCCTTATCCAATATTCAAGTCCGAAATCCTTAAGCATTACTTTATTAATTTCTAAAGCTCTTCTGAATTCTTCTTTAACCTGGTCGGGGCGGGCAAAAATATGTGAATCATCAAGTGTAAGACCTAAGACTCGCGCTAAACCCTCGAGTTCACCGGATTGTTCACTTCGGTATTGGGTGGTACTTTCGGCATATCTTTGCGGCATTTCCCTGTAAGAAATTGGCCTTCTTGCAAATATTTGCGTATGGTGCGGACAATTTGCAGGTTTTAGAATATAGTCCCTGCCTTTAGCTTTCATTGTCGGGAACATATCATTAGAAAATTTTTCCAAATGTCCTGATTTTTCGTATAATTCTTTCTTTGCAATGTGAGGAATCCAAACAAAGTCATACCCTTGCTCTTCCAATAAATCCTCTATGTATCTTTGCAAAACACGTCTTAAAGTTGCACCTTTCGGGGTAAAAAGCGGTAGTCCCGACCCAACAAGTTCAGAGAACGTAAATAAATCTTGTTCAAGGCCTATTTCCTGATGACTTTTTATTTTTTTATCCATGTGGTAATTCTATCAGATTTTAAGGTCTATTTTAAGCATTATCTTGAAAGCAGGTGCGGGTTGTTTTGTAAAACATATTTTACAATTTCGGAAACAAAATTCCCAACAAACGGAATTAAGTTAACTTGCTTTAAGACAAATGCAAAAATTGCAAAAAAAAGTGACACTCCAACCGTTGCGCCAAGTCCCCAAGCAATTCCTCCTAAGAAGTTATTTATAAATATTCGAGTTCTTGTTTTATGAACATGTTCATGTTTTTCCATGCTTATATACAGGTTAGAAAATGGGTAAGGGTTTGTCAAGTTATAAACCTAATTCATTGTGGATTTTTTGCATGGATATTAAGACAATATAGATAAAATTATCAAGCGGAATTCCCAATTCGTTCTCACACATTTTTATTGGTTTTCTATCCGCTCCTTTGGCAAACGATTTTTCATTAAATCTTTTTAGCACAAAATCCTTATCAATTGATTCAAGTTTTTTGTCGGGGTGTACAAGTGCAGCTGCTATTATAAGTCCGGTTAGTTCGTCGCATGCTACTATTGCCCAATCCATAAATGAAATTGGTGTGGCTTTTGAATATTTATAATTATGAGATTTAATTGAATGCATAATTTCCGGAAGTATTTGGTCTTTTAATTTTTCTTCTAAAACCAAAGTGTGTTTTTCGGGAGTATTTTTAGTTAGTTCATAATCCGCATCGTGTAATAAGCCAACTATTCCCCATTTTTCTTTTTCTTTTTCATCAATTGGTTCGTGCTTGGAATTTTGTATCCGCTCATAAATTCCCATCATTGCCGCTTCGCATGCCAAATGATGTTTAATTAAATTTTGGCTTGAAATAAGTGATGTTAATATTTTGTAGGCTTGTTCTCTATTCATTTTGGTTATTTTAGCATACAAGTCAAATTTACACATGAAAATTAACTTAAAATTTTAACTCTTTAACTAATATTAGAGGTTGAATTTAGCGTATTCGCAGTTTCCTGAAAGTTTTCTTTCAATTGCCATGAGACGGTTATATTTTGCAACACGTTCACTTCTTGCCGGGGCGCCGGTTTTAATTTGTCCTGTTCCCATAGCCACAACAAAATCAGCAATAAATGTGTCTTCGGTTTCACCGCTTCTATGGGAAACAATCGAACGCATATTATTTTTTCTGGCCAAGAGTATTGCATCAACAGTTTCCGTTAACGTACCAATTTGGTTTAATTTTATTAAAATTGCGTTGGTAGTTTTTTCCTCAACGCCCCGTTCTAATCTTTTTACATTAGTCACATACAAATCGTCACCAACTGTTTGAATCTTTGACCCAAATTCCGTAGTAAACTTTTTAAAGGCATCCCAGTCATCTTCCGCAAATGTATCTTCCATGGAAATAACCGGATATTTATTTAGAATCGCATTATAAAAGTCTGATAGTTCACTGCTTGTAACTACTTTTCCTTCCTTTGCCAAATTGTATTTGCCATTATCAAAAAATTCCGAAGCTGCTGCATCAATTCCCAGCGAAATGTCCTCACCTAATTTATAACCTGCTTTTTCAATGGCAACTTTTAGAAGTTCAAATGGTTCTTCGTTTGAAGATACATTGGGGGCAAAACCACCTTCATCTCCAACTGTTATTGCATATTTTTTAGTTTTTATCACACCTTTTAGGATTTGATAAACTTCAGCGTTCATTCTTACAGCATCCTGAATCGATTTAGCACCAATTGGAAAAAGCATATATTCCTGGATATCGGTTGCGAAGTTTGCATGCTTTCCCCCATTTAAAACATTCATTTCGGGGATAGGCATTGTATATTTACCGTTAAAGTCAGGATTAAATTTGGTTAAATACTCAAAAAGTTCCTTTTTTTCGGATCTGCTTTGCGCACAAGCGGCAGCCATAGAAACAGAAAGAATAGCATTTGCTCCAAGGTTTGCTTTATTGCTGGAGCCGTCGAGTTCAAGCATTACTTTATCAAGTTTGTCCTGATCGGCAGCGTCTAAATCTTTTACAGCGTTAAAAATTTTGTCATTAACGTTACTAACTGCATTTAAAACTCCAAGACCCTGGAATCTTTTGCTATCGCCGTCTCTTAATTCTATGGCTTCGTATTTTCCGGTTGAAGCACCTGATGGAACTGCGGCTGTGCCTCTGGAACCGTCTTCAAGGGTTACATCGGTTTTAATGGTAGGGTTTCCACGGCTGTCTAAAATTTCTTGGGCTAGTATTGATTTTATTTTCATAAAGTGTGGAGCTGAGAGGATTCGAACCTCTGACCTTTTCAATGTCAATGAAACGCTCTAACCAGCTGAGCTACAGCTCCAATGAATTTAATTTTAACAAATTACGCAAAGTTTAACAATAAATCTAAAACGTGGCAAATCTGGTGGTTAGTTCTTTCATATTACTTACTCCTTGGATAGTTAGTCCAAAATTTTTAACTCCCCTTCTCTGAAGACTATCAATTGCTTCAAATGATTCCATAATTAATTTAAGTCCAACTTCTTTTGGCGTATTAGGTATTCTACCCAAGTGTCTTTGCACTTCACTCATTTGCTCTACAGTTAAAAGAAGTGTGGGCATTTCAGGAAAATCGTGTTTTATCGCTTTTATTGTTCTATGATGGCCATCCTCAACATAGATGTCGGCATTTCCATCTGTAAATATTGCAGTAGCTATGATTGGGTATTTAAGTAAAAAATTCATACCATAAGTTTCCAAAGCCTTTTCTGCCCTTTTTCCTTTATGTGAGCCGTAGCCATCAGCAGTTTGAGTACCTTGAAGATAATTTGTTGGTATAAGTAATCGGTTTGCGCCAATTGCATATGCCTCCATTCTTAGTTTTTCTCCATAAGGATCATTACGTTCATATGGAGCAATTTCAGGTACAAAACCGCTTTGCTCAACTTTTGTCATAAAATCTTTCATTTAAATTACCTCGCGGCAATTTTAATCTAATTTTTCCTCTCAGTCAAATTTATTTTTCTTTTAAACGAGCCTCCCCTCTAGAAAGACTCGCTTAAAACAAAAATCAATCTTAATATTTAGGAAAAAAGTATTTGTTTGTTTCTAAACATTGCACCCCTACTTAAGTTTTTGTCTGTTTTTAATTCGTCAAGTTGTAATGCATATGCCGTTTCTCCGTTTTTTGTTTGATATTTACATGGGGATACTTTAGATTCCGTACTAGTGGAGGTGCCGTCTTCTGATATTTTCGTAACGATTACCCACGCTTCTCCTGTCCCACCATTCATATTAGATCCCTTCCATTGAGGAGCCGATCTATCAACATTTTGTAGGTCTTCAGGTTTTGCACTATAAGTAGAAACTTCTCCATCTGCTGTTGCTACGCGTATTGCAACATTTACTTTTCCATTTACCGGCGGAGTTGTTTCATTTTGCCAATATCTTCTAAATATGTCTGCTAAGACACTATTATTTGCACTTTCCTGAGATTCTAATAATGAATTTTGTTGTAATCGTCTACTTAAGTCTAAATGTACTTGCACAAGTCCGGCTTTAAAATCCGGATTTGCGATTTGTATAAATTCTTCTGCCATAATAAATTCACCTTCTTTTTGACAATAAAAAAACCGCCCATTGGGGCGGGTTGTGTATCTTCGACACGTTAACCTCCGCCCGTTAGGGGGTAATAAGAAGGTTAACAATAATAAATCTATTCATACTTATATTATAAGTATAAAACACTAGCGAAATATGTCAAGAGTTAATTTAAACTTTTTTGGGATATCCTGCATTTTCTAAAACTCTTTGTATTGACGATGCGTTTCTAGCATTTGATGCAGCAATGATAAATGAAACATTGGTTCCATCTCCCATGCGTCTTCTTCCGTGCCAATATATAAGATCAGGATTGGCTGGTCTCCCAATGGTTTCTCTGTTAACACTAATATGTGTTTTTTGGTAACCGGATAAAACTACTGATTTCATTCCCGGTTTTCCAGCTAATGTTCTCTCAACCTCTTCTCTAAAAGCAGATTCAACTCTAGCTTTCTCGGATTCGGATAACGTATCATATGTGCTTTGAAAAAGTGGATGTGTTTCCATAATTCTTGCTTGTAGACATGGGATTCCATGATCTACGAAGCTATTTAATCTTACCGGAAAAGAACCACCCCCCTGATACCAAGGAAGTTCTGAAGCAGTTGCATTCCAAATATTTTGAGCAGATGTTTCTGCTGTTTCTGTTTGTCTTCTTTCTTTTTGTCTACCTCTATTTTTTTCTTTCATAATTCACCTCCTTTACCACTAAAAAACCTCCCATTTAGGAGGTCTAATAAAATCACAAAAAGACCTCCCTTTTAGGAAGTATTCTTCTTGTTATTTATTTGTAAATTTTTATTCATAGTTTAACCTGTTTGCTGTGCTACAACTCTTTCGCCTGATAACATATAGCTTGTACCGTGCGATTTTACAGATGCCCAATAGCCTCTTTTCTGTGCTTTGCCAGAAACTTGTGTTAACCAATTTGCTGATTCTTCAACTCTTATTCTTGCAGCCTGAACAGTTGCCAGTACCCATTCAAAGAAATTAAGGTGATATTTACCAACATTTGGACCGATACTTTGAATAGACGCATCTTTAACTGTAACTTCGAGTTGTTTAGATGATTTTGCAAGCCTTGCAATTTCAATTCTAAGCTGTTCGATTTTCATATTGAGCTGCCTGTTATTTTCGTTAGAAATTCTTGTTTCCGAATGTAATATTTCTCCGATATAATCAATTGCAGGAGCAGCCTCAACTCTACTTTGTTTAGCTTCGAACAAAATTTCTTCCTTTGCGCTATCTACTTGTTCGATTTGCCTGTTGGTTTCTTGAGAGACTCCTAAAATTTGATTCCAAGCCCTGTTAATATCTTCTTGAACTTCTTGTTTTAAAACTGTTTTTGTTGTTTTAACCACATCTGAACTACTTTCTCGAATAGCTTCGATGGGGTTTCTGTATTTAAGTTGTTTTCTGACTTGTTTTGTATTCATAACTATATTCTATATATCACAGGTTTTTTAAGAAATCAAGGGTTTTTTGCTGCCTTATAATGTTAGCAAGCAAATATCTATTTGAAGCTAAATTTTGTTTTTCCTGTTCGTTTTTCGCCTGATTTATTGCCTCATCGATTTCTTTTTCGTCAACTCCTATTTTTTCCTCTTCGGCAATTTTTGCCAGGATAAATTCCAGTTTAATATCTGTTTCTGCTTTTTTAGCATATTCTGCTCTTAGGCCTTCTGTGTTTCTTCCTGTTGAAGCTAAATACTGATCTAATGTAAGACCCAACCTTTTAACTTCATCTAAAGTTTGAGATAACAGTCTGTCTACTTCCTGTTCGATAATAATATTGGGGATTTTAACTTCCGCATTATCAAATAATTCTTTAGAAATAGTCTCAAAACTTACCGGTTGAGGCTCTTTACCAGGAATAGCTATTTTAGAAGAAGCAGTTATTTTTTTTACCGCATCTTTGTAGTTTTTAAGCGTAACAACAGGGGCTTCGGCTGTTAATGCTTTATATATCCAGTCTTTACCATCTTCCAGCTTTTCAACGTTGATTTTGGGGTTTAAAACCGGATGAATTTTGTTTTGTTCAACAGCTTCAACGTAAGTTTCGGGAAGAAGTTTTCTTAAGATATCTTCGCGTAAATGATCTGGATCTAAAGATTTTTCTACCAAATCCTGTGGAGCCATTCCTTTTCTAAACCCGGGAAGAGTTGCTTCCTTTACGTGCTCTTTAACTACTTCTTCTCTTGTTTTTGCAACAAGATTAGCCGGTATAGTAACCGTTAATTCAATTGTTCCGTCTTCGTGTTTTTGTATTGCTGAGATCATAGCTTGTGCGGAGGAGTCATCTTATTTTGAACTCCTGCTTGATCATTTTAACAAATTTAGCCGTAGGTATCAAGAATTGGAAGAAAATGAATTATTTATAAATATCTCTTCTGTGCCCGATTTTGATAATGGTAATAGTTTGATCTTTTTTGTTAATTAAGTAAATAACACGGTAATCTCCAATTCGTATTCGATAGCCTATACTCCCTTCCAATTTTTGGCTATTTTGTCCATAGGGATCATCCTGAAGCAATTTTATTTTTTGAAAAATTCTTTGAGTTAAGGGTTTATTTAATCGAAGTAATTCTATCTCAGCAGACTTTACAAATAATATTTTCATTACAAACTAAGTTTGTTAGCGACTTCGTCTAAAGAAACGGTTGGTTCATTTTTGCGCTCTTCGATAGCTTTTATGTCATTTGCTGTTTCTAAAGCTTCTTCTAAAATTGAGAAATAATTAGGATCAACGAGTACAGCAACTGCTTGGGATCTTTGTAAAATTACTATGTTTTTTTGATCATCTTGTAATTTTTTTATAATTCCTGCAGTGTTTTGTTTTAAATCAGTAATGGATGTAGTGTTTATCATAATTAGATTATAGCACTTTGTATAGTATTGTAAATAGTACGTTTAAGAGTATATATTAAGTTCAAATCCACCCCAATTCGGCCTCGAAAATTATTCTCGAAAAATTAAATATTGAACTATATTTTTGAGGTTAAAAGAGGCCATTTTGTCAACTATCTCCTACTGTGCGGACGAGAGGATTTGAACCCCCACACCCTTACGGGCACAAGGTCCTAAACCTTGCGTGTCTACCATTCCACCACGTCCGCGTGGAAGGCTACTTGATTATACAAGATTTAGAGAGAAAGCGAAAGTGCGTTCTCAGGATTATTTAGAGCAAAGGTTTGAATATCATTGATGTAATACTCAACGTGTGATGCCCAGACAGGAGATGAAGCATACATCGAGCCTATTTGATAGATATCTTTTCCTCCCCACTTATCTATATATCTTTCTCTTAAGCCCTGCGAGACTGTTTTAATGCCGTCTTGCCATGAATTAAACCTGATTACATTATCTCCGTATACTCCCCAACCCCATCCATTGTAAGATGAAGGAGGTATGGCTATACCAAAAGTTGATTCAACACCTGAAATAGCCGCAACTAGCCTCCAGTCAAGGTTATATTTATCTGCGTAATATATAAAATCACCTGCATTATCTGCCAAAGGTGAATCATGCTTAATTAAATATTCTTTAAGTATTTTTACACGGAAATCGCTACCACTTTTATTTTCTAAAGTGGGTGTAATTGTTGCGGAGGAATCTGAGGCCTGTGCTTTTGCGTATGTTTTTTGAGGAATAACTAAAACGGCTGCAATAATAAATATTGCCAGCAATATTTTATTCTTCATATTTATAAAATATTCCCGTTTAAAAACGGGAATTTTCCATAAAAAAATCCTAACGTATGTATTTGGAAAGACATACCTTAGGATCTAGTTTGGAATTATAACAAAGGACTATAGGTTTGTCAATAGGTAAACTATAGGTTGTAGTAAAGTTGATTCATAAAGATATTTACGCCATTTGCCCAACTTCCGTTACTTCCGGGTGTGTATTTCTTCATTATCTCGTCAGGAGTTTCTAAACCGTTTGCTTTATATTTTGTTGCCAAAGTTTTTGTAACCGTGTCAATTGCCTGTTTGTAGTTGTCGAACCTGGTAACTTTTTTACCATATATACCAAATCCCCAACAGTTATATGAGTCCTTAATTATTTTTTTACATAAATTACTTTCTTGCATTGCAATAGCAGGGATAAGGCGGTAGTCTAGTCCGTACTTGTCGGCTGTTGAAACGACTTCGTTCTCAAGGCCTACAAGCGGTGACTTATATTTGGTAAAGAAATC
The DNA here is from genome assembly GCA_021780675.1 of bacterium. Lineage (GTDB taxonomy): Bacteria > Patescibacteriota > Microgenomatia > Levybacterales > UBA12049 > DAHWUP01. The sequence goes on along the minus strand of JAJXYH010000002.1, from coordinate 9,265 downwards.
CCTAACAACAGCAACTCTTGCATCTTCCTCAATAATTTGCGGTTTTAAGGTGCCTGAAGCAGGTGGAAGTGCTGCGTATGCAACTTTAGGAGACTGTGAATCTAAGGCTACATTATTTTGAAAGTATAAAGACAACAAAGACAAACTTAAAAGTAGTGTTAAGGGAGTAAGTACAAAAAAAGTGCCGATTGTTAGGGCCTTTTGCATGTGTTTAGATTGACATATTCTGATTAATTTGTCAAGAATTAGAGGCTAATTTAAAGCTTTTTATAGCTACCCGTAATTTGTGCTTTTTCGATAATGTGACCTTGTATATTATTTAATAATTCTTCTTTTGTTGTGCCTTTTTGCAAAAGAAGAATTGTGTTTAAGGCATAAACTTCTATTTTATACATATGACTTCCGCTTTGCGGACAAGGTCCTCCGTAACCCAATTTTCCAAAGTCATTCTGACCCAATGTAACGTTTTGGGAGGAAAAATTTTCAGGTATTTGGGTTAGGTATGGATCTATATTAAACATTACCCAATGTGTAAAATTTTTATTCGGGGAGTCAGGGTCTTCCATAACAATTGCTAAGCTTTTTGCTCCATATGGAGCATTGGAAATCGTTAAAGGGGGACTAATGTTTTCTCCGTCGCAGGTATATTTGGATGGTATAGGTTGTCCGTTTTTAAATGTATTACTTGTAATTTCCATACTTGTTGCTGTTCCATTTCCCGAAACCGGTTGATTACTAAAATATGGATTATGGTTTAAATAATAGTATAATCCAGCGCCAATGGCAATTATAAGTACTATAAAGATTAAAAAACGTTTCATATGGCAGATTTCCTTTATAGATTTCTGAGCGGGAGACGGGAATCGGACCCGCTACATTCTCCTTGGCAAGGAGACATTCTACCGATGAACTACTCCCGCTTGTGTGCAGAAGCCATTATTTATTTTGAACCGCTGCTTGCTCATTTTATCAAGTTGATGGAGTCATATCAAGCACTTGAGAAAAAATCTAATGATGAATTGAATAAGCTATATTTTGAATAAGTGATATAATTTATGAATGAAAATAATGTTTATTGATGAATCAGGTGATCACAATCTTGACCCTGAAAAAGTTGACAAAACATATTCCTTATTTGTTTTGTGTGGAGTAGTTTTTGATGAAGCAAAGTATATTGAATTTAAATCTAAATTTAATGTTTTTAAGGTAAGACATTTTGGATCAGATGATATATGCCTACACACTCTCGAAATGGTTAGACCACGAAAAAGTAAAGATGTACGATTTTTACAATTTCTTGATCCTGAGTTTCGAAAGAAATTCTATAAAGAACTTGGTGAGTTAATTAAAGTAACAGATTTTAAAATAGTAGCTTGCGTAATTAAAAAAGATAAATATTTTTTAAAGTATAATTTACGTGCGTTGGATCCATATCTATTATCTTTCGATAATTTACTGAATAGACTTGTGTTTGATTTAAAGAATGGAGAAAAGGGTAAGATTTTTGCAGAAAGAAGAGATGATATCTTGGATAATCAACTAGATTTGGCATGGTTAAATCTAAAAATTAGTGGCACTAAGAAAGTTAAACCATCTGAAATAAAAGATAGAATTGAAGATTTAAAATTAATTGCTAAGAAAACGAATGAGCCAGGATTGCAATTAGCAGATTTATTGGCAAGTCCAATAGGTAGAAAAGTTTTAGATAAAAAGAAAAGAGTTGGAAATGAATTAGAACTTGAAATAATTGAAAGTAAATTTAGAAATAAAAATAATATAATTTTGGGTTACGGATTAACGATTTTGCCAAATTCTTAAAAATAAAGAGGGGCCCGCATTGCAGTCCCCTCTAACTAATTGTATTATAGCACAAGCTAGCAAGATGTTAGTTAAAATTAAATTTTTGGTTCGGTTCTTCTCTTCTTCTCGATTGTTTTAGGCACGAAATAAACTATGTTAATGATTTACATTGAACCGCACGATTAGCCCAATATATCAAGCTATTCGAACGTTTAATAAGGGGTCTATCATGTCTAGTGCCCTTCTTGCACTTTCATTCGAACACCTTTTAGCCTGGGTTGCCAATATTATGCAAGCTTATAAGAAGGATACCGACAATAATTATACCAAAAAAAGAAAATTAATATAAACAGCAATTAATTTGCTGAAACTGCAGATAGTATTTTTTCTACTTGTTGGAGTTTTTCTTTTTCTGGGCTTTTAAGATTATTTAAATCACCAAATATTGCAGAGATCATGTCTTTATCCGCCTGCGTAGTATTAGTTATTTCAAATGAATTATTATCTCTTGGTGTTGAATATTTATTTATAATATTGGCCAATCTAGGATCATCTCCATGCAATAATTCTGTTTGGAAAATTACATAAACAATATTATTATTAGAAGTAATAATTTTCTTTTGCGCACTGATATATACAGGCACGCTAAATGGGTAAGCGATTGGTACTTCCCCGAAATTAAAATAAGCGGTAATCTTAATAGTACCGTCATCCTTTAAAATAGTACCATAAGGTTTCAAAAAAGATGGTCCACCATGACCTAATTCTTCTGACTGGTTATCTAAAATATATAATTCCTCTTTGCTTGGAAAATCATATCCATATATTCCAAACGGAATACTTACATAACTTTTTCCAGGATTAGATAAAATACAGTTTTCCATGGTGGGGTCTGTGGTAACCCATAGGTTAATAGATTTATTATTTATTTTTATTGGTAAATCTGTTAATTTTATTTGATAAAATTCATTATATCCTTGTTTCGTATAAATACATTTATCTATTAATAATTTTTGGAAATCTGAAAGTCTATCCATATTTATCGTAGGTGATATTGTGCCAGGTTTTTCAGCAGGGATACTTGCTGCGGGTGTTTTAGTAGAAGTTGTTATGATTTTTTTTGTAACGCTTGTTTTAGGAATTTTATTCTTATTTAAAAAGTATGCAGAAATACTGCCAACTATGATAAGCAATAGGATCATTATTGCAACAACAAGCCATTTTAAGAAGTTTGGCTTTAATTGTTTGGGCTGTGCTGGAATTATTTCTGGATTATTTGTTTGAAGTATAGAATTTGAATTCTGAATAGGATTTTGATTTTCCATAGAATAATCATCTCAAATGCATGAAAAAAGTCAATAAGGTAGTACGTTTTATCTCGCGAACACCAAGATTAGCCCGTATTATCAAGCTATTCTCGATATGGAAGGTCGAGGGGACACACTTAGTGCTGAGGATGTGAGTCGAACACATATAGCCTGTTCTTCAGACAGGTGCCTTGACCACCTTGGCTACCTCAGCTCGTCGTTATTTTATCACAAATCCGGGGCGTGTGGACGATTAGGGATTCGAATACCCTAACGAGTACATCGCTTTGATAAACTTGCCCAGACCATTCACTTTGTGGGCACTAAGGGACTTGAACCCCTGACATCTTCGATGTAAACGAAGCGCTCTACCACTGAGCTAAGTGCCCATGATTTACCTGACATAACGATTTGCCCTAAGCCAGCTTATGCTAATCGTCCGATATGGTTAATTTTATCAAAGAGCTTGTGTTGTATCAACCTACAACTAAAACTATTTTATATTCCTATTGCATAAACTATACCCAATTGATAGACTTTTACTATTAACCTGCCCTCTTAATTTATGAAAAAGAGGAAAAAAATAATTGTAGTTCTTCCTTCGTATAATTCCGCCAAAACCCTAGAAAAAACTGTTAAGGATATTCCAAAGGGAGCATTTGATGAAATATTAATGGTAGATGATGGCTCAACCGATAACAGTATTAGAGTTGCTCAAAAACTAGGCATTAAGTATTTTGTCCATGAAAAAAACAAGGGATACGGAGCAAATCAAAAAACATGTTATAAGCAAGCACTTAAAAGAAATGCAGAAATTATAGTAATGCTACATCCTGACTACCAATATGACCCTAAAATATTACCAAGTTTAACAGCTCCAATTGAATACGGATATGCGGATGTAACCTTGGGTTCAAGAATGCTTGGTAATCCGCATTTTGGGGGTGCTTTGCAAGGCGGTATGCCGCTTTATAAATTTTTATCCAACAAAATACTTACTTTTTTTCAAAATAAGCTTTTAGGTATGCATTTTTCCGAATACCATACAGGATATAGAGCTTATAACGCAAAAATGCTTAAAAAAATTAATTTTAGTAAATTTTCCGATGACTATATTTTTGACAATCAGATATTATTGGAGTTTATTAAAAGAAAAGCTAAATTTATTGAAGTTCCCGTTAAGACTGTTTATTTTAAAGAAGCGTCCAGTATTAATGTATTTAAAAGTATTTTATATGGATTAGGTGTAATAAAGTTAACGTTTAAGTTGAAATCCAGAAAGCACAAGGTAAATGTTGATATTAAAACAATAAGGCAATATCAATTTTTGACCGTATTAATTTCATTGGGTTTTATTTTAATTGCATTTGTAGAAAATTATTTTAAGAATAAAGGTTATATTCAGTTTATTTCTCTTGCTGACTCATTTTTACATGGAAAACTGTATTTATTAAACAATGCTCATGAATTCTATGATGCCGCTTTTTATAATGGGCATTATTATTGGCCCCTAGGACCATTTCCGGCAATTTTACTTATGCCATTTGTTTATTTATCAAATACACTTTATTGGCAAATGTATGTACAGTTTTTTCTTGTGCTATTTTTATTTTTAGTTATTTACTTACTAAGTTTTAATATTACTAAAAATAAACTTAGTTCTGTTTGGACAAGTGTTGGATATATTTTCTCAACAGCTTTTATCGGAGTTGCGGTTCTTCCCTTTTCATGGCAGTTTGCACAAGTTGTTCAAAATCTATTAGTAATGTTGGCTATTCTTGGAGTATTTAAAAAATGGAAACCTTTTATAATCGGTTCTTTCATTGCGCTGGCTGTTGCGACCAGGGTAGATATGGTTTTTTCAATAATTTTTTTTCTGATTATTTTATTAAGCACAAAAGAAGACATATATAAAAAAATAAAAAATGTTATTTACTTTTTAGTGCCCATTGGAATAACGGGATTTACATTGTTATATTATAATTTTTTAAGATTCGGAAAGGTTTTTGAACAGGGTTATACGCTACAGCATTTGGTTTATCCGGAATTAATCGCAAACAGAGCTGCAGGGATTTGGAGTTTAATACATTTTCCCGCAAATCTTTATTATTTATTCTTAAAAGGTCCGGATCCTGTTTTAAAGCCGGGTACACAAATATTAACGCTTCCGTTTATTCAGTCTAATTCTTGGGGAATGAGTATTTTTATAACATCTCCGATGTTTTTGGCAATTTTTATGGCCGATATTAAAAACAAATACGTAAAAAGCGCATGTTTAACATCTTTAATAATACTTATTTCCATTTTAGGTTATTACGGAATCGGTTGGACTCAATTCGGGTACCGCTACGCCTTAGATTTTTATCCATTTTTATTAGTGATATTTTTATTTGCAGTAAAATCACGTTTTCCAAGATGGGTTAAAATACTAATTACAATAACTTTTTTTACAAACTTTTATTTTATCTAGAATTAAGGACATATCTGTTTAAGAATATCTTGCATATAGTCTAAAATGTGTTAAGATTGCAAGATAAATATGACAGAAGCGCAAACATCATCGGAAGTAAGTCGGGCAGACGAACTAAAATCAAGAGTGCAAAACCTCGAAATGCAGATTATGGGCAGAACTACAGTTGAAGAACTTTCTGTTCCCGGTTGGAATATCTGGGAAGAAAAATATAAATCCGATAAGTCAAATCTTAGCGGTGTTGTTGCGCATTTTGGAAGAAGGCTGACAAGAGATGAATTAAATACAATGATTCAGGGATTTATAGATGCAAACCCACAGAAAAGCGTAGAAGAAAAATGGGTAGGTCCGCTAGATTATTCGGCGGGGTTTGGCGCAATTTATAAAGCTCCGGAAGAAGCAACCCGTGAAGAAAAAGACTCGGCCACATTTGAGGTTGCATTAAAATTAGCAAAAGATGCGTTGGAACAAAGAGGATGGAAACCGGATGAAGTTGATATTGTAGACTTTGCAAATAGTGCAGCAATAAATGGAATGTCGAAAATCCTAAATGATAAGCTTATAACAGATTTAGGGATGCGTGAAGACATTGGAATTACGGGAACTTTCATGGCTTGTGATGGAGCAGGAAATGCTCTTTACAGGAGATTAAGCGATGAGGAAAGTGTTGGTAAAAAAGTGTTACTGCTTACCGTTGATTCTGTGGGGAGCGAACTTCCTTTAAATCCGGAATATATCGACACAAACTCAATGCAGTTATTTTCAAACGGGGCTGCTGCCCTAACCTATGTTCCGGGCATTGATCTTAAACTTTTAGTTGGTAATACGGAAGTACATGAAGATTCAAATGGAGCGCTTGCCGCCGTTGCCAGATATAACGATGCAATTAAAGAAGATGACTCTTTAGATCCCGATGAACCTACGGGTTTGGTAAGAAGAATAGGAAATGAGAGAATGATTCAAATGCCCTACCCCAGTAACGGAGGGTTTTTAATGAATGGCTCAGCAACCGCAAAATTCTTTTTAAGACATAGTTTGGCAAACGTAAAATCCACGGTTGCCGACTATAAAGAAAGATTTATGGATAGAATTCCAAACAGAACAACATCGCATGAACCAAGTGCAAAGGTGTTGGATGGAGTTGAGCATGCATTAGCAAAAGCAGGTATTAACTTGAATATGAGACGAAGAGTGCCGGACGGTAATTCAAGCGGCGCAACGTCTTTGATTTCCTTTAATAGACAAATGTCGGAATTTGAACCAGGAGAGCACGTGTTTTATATAAGTTATGGAGCAGGCGGATCTTTTACTTCGTTTATTGTAGAAATTGGAGAAAAAACTTCAGACTTAGCTGCTTAATTTTGTGCGGATGAGAGGACTCGAACCTCCACGCTTTTTAAGGCACAGCCACCTCAAGGCTGCGTGTATGCCAGTTTCACCACATCCGCTTGTTAAAGCTCAATTTTGAGCCTTCATCTTCGACAGCTCAGATTTCGGCTTTTCATTGGCTTCTCCTCTTTCAAAACTCTAAAGAGTTTTGATGGTCAAAATCTAAAGGATTTTGAAAAGGAGAATATTATTATACAGCTAAATCTTTGTTGTGCAAAGATGAAGCACGTTAATAAATATTTGACTTGTGCCCCAAGAGGGATTTGAACCCTCACGCTATTACTAGCACTAGCTCCTGAAGCTAGCCTGTCTGCCAATTCCAGCATCGGGGCATAAAGACACGCCACCCGGGCTAATCTTTGAATATTATATCAAACAATGATAAAAAATCTTGACAATGTTTTTTAATTGTTTTAGTATTTGAATATGGATTCAAATCTGCCTAATCAAAATAGTGGACAGGCTTCTCAGCCTTCTATTCCACAAGACATGCAACCAGTTCAACCTGTGCAGCCCTTAGCCCCAGCAATACCTCAGCAAGCACAAACTCCTGTTAATAATATGCCTGTAACCCCATCAACTACTCAGCAAAATTACTCGGTTTCACAAAGCGAACACCATACCGGAAAATCTTTTTTGAAAGTATTATTTTTATTAATTTTTATAATTGGAGCAACTGCGGCAATTGTTGTTGCTGGATATAAGTATATGGGTGTTAATTCAAATTCAATTCAAAATGCTAATGTTTATGCTGAGCCAACAAAGCCACCTGTAACACCTACCCCATCCGTTTATACCTCTAATCCAAATGACACTTCAAATAGCGCAATAGATAAAGATACTCAAGTAACCAATAATGGCTTAAGTAATTTGAATTCATCGTTAAACGCCGTTGATCAAAGTTTAAGCGATCAACAAACGAATTTACAATAATATGAAAAAAATAATTTTGATAATGCTTTTAGTTCTAATATTTGCTGCTCCTTCTTTTGCAGCCACGGGAAGCAATGCTTTATTAGCAGCACAAGGAACGGCTACGGGTGCAACTACGGGAGGTAATTTAAAAACACAAGTTACAGATACAAGAGTAACCAGTCTGCAACAGCGTGCGCAAACAGAAATCACCAGAAGAATAAACTTTCTTAATGATTTATCTACAAAAATAGATGAGATTAATAAAATTTCCGATGCAGATAAAACAACCTTAAAAACCCAAATGCAACAACAAATTGACGGTTTAACTACTTTGCTTACAAAAATACAATCTGATACGGACCTTACTACTTTAAGAACAGACGTAAAATCGGTAATTAACGGTTATTATATTTTTGCTTTCTTTAGGGTAAAAATAAGTTTAATGTTTGCAGCAGACAGGCTATCAAGCGTAACAAATGATATTTCTATTGTTTACAATAAGCTTGCCGATAGAATCTCGGCAGAAAAGTCCCAAGGAATAAATGTTGTAAGTTCCGAAACATTACTTTCGGATATGCTTACTAAGATAAAAGCAGCAAATACAGATTATCAAGATGCACAAACCCAGCTAAGTGGTTTGGCTGCTCAAGATTATCCGGGGAACAAATCTTCGTTATTTTCAGCAAGAACTAAATTAAAAGCAGGTGCTCTAGATATTACAAAAGCCTATCAAGACGCTGTAAAAATTAGACAAGGTTTAAGTGATTCTACCGGAAATATAAATTTTAAGAGTAGTACTACTTCTGCAGTAAAAAGCACTAAATAATTTAACTTTCTACGAGTTTTTTAAGAGGATTCAAATAATCTGATTTCCAGCCTTTTTTTAAATCATTTTCTTCAGAGTTTGGCACATCTTCATGTAAAAGATTTAAAGTAGTGACTCCGTCTTTTTCATTTAGTTCAAATGTAACAATTGAAGCTTGATCCCACCTTCCCGCAAACCATTCTTGTACCAGTAATTTATTTTTTTCAACTTTAATATTTTTACCAAAAACTTTTCCTTTCCATAAGGAAAATCTAAATCCAAGCTCGTCGGTCATTTTCGCTGGACCACCACCCCACTCGTTGATTCTTTTAGGATTTGTTAGTGCGTTCCAGACTTTTCGGGCAGAGGCATTTATCTTGTATTGCTGCTTAAAGGACTTCATTTAGCCTATTATACTATTTTTTTACCCAAAAGTCCCGTTTTTGTTGAAATTGCCGAGATTATTAAAAATTTAACCTTGTTAATTGAAGCTAAAAACTATTTATTTTTTAAAAGATATAGGAGAGCAAATACAGATGCCAGTGTAAAAATCCAACCTAGGAAAACAATTTTAGTTAA
>JAJXYH010000018.1 GCA_021780675.1 bacterium | reverse complement strand
TTACTTCGTTAAGTGGAACGCTCTACAAAACCATTTTGTCAGAATTTACAATACTTTTCAGAGGTTTCAAATTCGACTGTAGAACAGTAAGTTTTATTTGTAAATTGACTTATACCATTCGGCAAAATTTTTCCAAAGTGGATATTCTTCGGCAGGCTCAATTCCATCTTTCCAACATTCTGCAATAGATTTTTTGTCTTTTCTTAAAGATACTAGTGTCCATGATGGTATTCCTTTACCTTTTTCTCTACCCAAGAATATCCCCTTTATCTCTCCTTCAAAACATTTTGTTTGGTAATCATCGATGTAACATATGCACTCTGTATAAATAACTGTTTTGTCTTTCTGTCGTTTCATTATTGCAATAAAATCTTTCGGTAGTAGCCACTGATTTACATATTTCATATATGCTCCGGGAAAACCATTAAGTGCTACAAAATTCCAGGATGCGTCATTTACTAAAAGCGGTTTTTTAATAATCGAAAAAGCCTGTTCTGCTTTTTTCTTTGTTATTTCTTCAATAAAATTTGATTGAATCTCTACTAATTCCATTTTTTGTTGTATTAATTGAATTCCAAGGGGATTCAATGATTTATTAGCCACTTCGACCTTACTTTTATTTGAGGTTACATATATTAATTTTTTCATAGCACGAGTATATCAAAATATATTCGGTATTTGCTAACTGTAAAAATCATTTTTAAATTATTTAAATTAAATAATAGTGCAAATTCAGAGGCTAAAATATTTGAGTGAGCCGCCATGTGGTTTATCAACCATGTCGAACTTCGGTTCTCCACGAATCAAAGATTCACTACGTGCCATTAAAAAAAACTCCCGTAAATTTAAAAGTTCACAAGAGTTTTTTCAGTGAGCCGTCAGAGAGTCGAACTCTGAACCTATTCCTTAAGAGGGAATTGCTCTAACCAGTTGAGCTAACGGCCCATAAATAGATATTGGAAGCTAGTAATTAAGTATCTATTCATGCCTAAGTATACTATAATATTAACAACGGAACAATATTTGCCTCCGTAGCTCAATGGATAGAGCGGCGGTCTTCGGAACCGTTGATGGGGGTTCGATTCCTCTCGGAGGTACTTATAAAAATTTTTTTAAATCAAAAGAAGTTCTGTGTATTTCGCATAAGCCGTTGTTTTTAATCGCATCCCTATGTGCTTTTGTTCCGTACCCTTTATTTTTGTTAAATAAGTAATCCGGGTATTTCTCGTGAAGCTTAACCATTAAATTATCTCTATAAACTTTTGCGATAATTGATGCAGCAGCAATAGATACGGAAAGTCTATCTCCATGTATTATGTGCTTTTGTTTATTTTTATCAAAATTTTTAATTTTAAAACCATCCACCAGTACAAAATCAAATTTTCCTTCCAAATCTTTAAGACAATTTAAAAATGCTCTATGAGTAGCAATTCCTATTCCATATTTATTAATATATTCAACGCTGACTTCCGCAATAGCGTAATTTGTTATAGATTCCAATATATATTTATTAAGTTCCTCTCTTTTCTTAGGGGTTAAAAGTTTTGAATCTTTTATATCCTTAGAATTGAAATCTTTAGGTAAAATTACCGCTGCGGCAACTAAAGGTCCGGCAAATGAACCACGTCCGACTTCATCAAGTCCAAGAATTTGCTTAAATCCTTTTTTCCAATACAGTTCTTCAAATTTATAAGAGGGTGTTTTGGTCGTCTTCATCTACTAATAATTCTCCTTCTAATCCTGAAATTGATGGCAGTGCTGGTAATATCTCTTGAAGGTCAAAATAAATTTGTGTTGTATTTGTTTGCAAAGCTTCTAAACTAGTTTTTTGTAGGCGATAAAATTTTTCATCAATATTGTGTTTCTTTTCAAGATCCGATAATGCTTTTGAAGTTGTCTCAACATCTTTTTCAATTTTATGTCTAAACTTTTCACTTAAAATGTAGTCATGAATTTTTTTAAGACTTTCATCATCATGTTGAGCTCCAGCTTTTGCTATTGCTAGTCTCATGCCCATCTCTCTTAAGATATTAACAAGTGGGATTGCATATTCAAGATTTGTAACCCAAACGCCATCAATTTTTCCGTAGTATTTAATTTCATCAGGTAAAACTTGTGAAACAATTATTGATTCATTAGCATTTATAATTCTTGCATCCTCTCTAAGCTTAGCAAGCCATTTCTTATCCCAGGTTTTTGTTCTTTTAAATTCCCAAATTATAATAGAAGCTAGTTTTCCAAATTTATTTTGAACATTTTGAATGATATCTCCGCCGTTTACACCTTTAGGTACAGGTAAAAATTTATCGTAAACAAATATAGACTTTAATTTTGCTTCTAAATCTAATTCTAATACCTCTCCTTGTTGTTGTTGTGATCCTTGCCTTGCCTTCCTCTGTGCGTCTTCGATTGCCTTTTCCATATCAGCTTTAGTTTTTTCCCATGAAAGTTTTTCTAATCTATATTTATCTGATGCATCTTTGCTTGCCTCTTCTTTTATTTTTTCCACTCGGTCTTTATTTTCTTTTTCAAGTTTTAATAATTGTTCTTCGAGAAGTCTTTTTTCTTTTTCCGCAACCATTTTTTGTTTTTCGTTTTCTTCTTCGAATTTTTTTTGCGCTTGTTTTTCGGCTTCAAGTTTTGCTTTTTCCAAATTTTCTTTTTGTTTTTCCTCGGCTTCTTTTAAAATAGTTTCTTCTAAATTATGCCTAAGCACTTCGTCTACGTGTATTATTTTTCCACAATGGGGACACTTAATGTCATTCATAGCCAACTAATAATACCTTTGAAGCAAAATTATTGCAAGACTAAAGTTTATTTGCTAGCATAAAAATGCCTTATGAAAAACTTTTTTAGAAACGTTTTATATAATGCTTTTACAATTTATCTAATTTCACAGATTCTACCGGGTGTTAAAGTATATGGTGGCATACCAACGCTTATATTTGGTGGTTTAGCACTAACCTTACTTTTAGCAGTTTTAAAACCGGTTTTAAACATTCTTGCAATTCCCTTTAACCTTGTAACTTTGGGACTTTTTTCTTTTGTTGTAAATATAATAATTTTTTACCTGCTTACCGTATTAGTAGTAGGTATAACAATTTCTGCTTTTAATTTCCCTGGATACGAATATGTTGGATTTATCATTCCTAAAATTTACGTTAATACTCTATTTTCTTTTTTACTTGTTTCATTTTTACAATCGGCAATTGTCAATTTTATTGACTGGCTAACTAGATCATAAAGCTTGCAAATAAGATTAGTAAAAATATATAATTAGTTCTCATGTTAATAGTATTAAACATTTTAGAAATAATAGCTGCAGCAGTACTTATCGTACTTGTTCTTATGCAAATGCAAGGTAGCGGTTTATCAGGATCGTTTGGAGGAACCGGTGAAGTTTATAGAAGCAAAAGGAGTATTGAGAAATTGCTGTTGTGGGCAACTGTTGTTATAACCATTATATTTGCAATTATTTCAATTCTTCTTCTACTTCCTCTTAAATAAATATGATTTTTTTAAAAAGAAGAAGGCTGGTTTTTTGGCTTTTAAAAGCATATTTTAAAAAATGGAGAAAGACCATTTTTGTTTCTTTTATTGTAGGACTTTTCGTATTTTTTGTACTTAAATTTGGTGTAAATTACTTTATTCCGCTTATTCCGTTTACACAAAATACCAGCACAGGCCTAGTTGGTGCTTATACCACTGATACTATGCCGCAGATTGTTACAAGTAAATTATCACAGGGATTAACAGTAGTTGATGATAGTCAAAATATTAAACCTGCTATTGCAAGCTCCTGGGAAATTAAAAATGACGGAAAAACATATATTTTCCATCTTAAAAACAATATTTATTTTAACGATGGTACAAAATTGACTTCCGATAATATAAATTATAAATTTTCCGATGCGGTAGTTGAAAGACCAAACAAATATACAATTATTTTTGTACTTAAACATAAATATGCGCCATTTCTTGTTACCGTATCAAAACCAATTTTTAAAAGTGGGTTTACCGGAACAGGTGAATACAGGGTGACATCAATAGATCTTAATGGAGATTTTGTTCAATCAATAAGCATGGTTTCAACGAAAAAAACAAACAGAGAAATTACTTTTCAATTTTATCCTACTGAAGAATCATTAAAAACAGCATTCATGTTAGGAGAAGTGGCACAGATATCAGATGTTAAGAATTTAAATTTTAACGGTATGAATATGTCAAAATTTCCTAATACATTTACTCAAAAACAAACTGATTATTCCCAGCTGGTAACAATTTTTTACAATTTAAATGACCCTAATTTATCAGACAAAAGGTTAAGAGATGCGCTATCTTATGCAATCCCCGATACTTTTGCAAATGGTGAAAGAAATTATGGACCCTTTAATCCAAGGTCCTGGGTTGCAAAAAACGGGTTAACGACATATTCGCAGGACCTGGATCATTCAAGACTGCTTCTTAAGGATACACTTTCTGCATCGCAGGCTTCAAAGCTAGTTTTTGAAATAAAAACATTACCTCAATATAAAAATACTGCAGAAATTATAAAGTCGGAATGGGAAAAAATAGGCATAAAGTCCAAAATTATCGAAGTACAAACTCTGCCGATGAATTTTCAAATATTTTTGGGGGACTTTAATATGCCTAAAGACCCTGACCAATATATGTTATGGCATTCGTCACAAGCAGATAATATTTCAAATTACAAAAATTTAAGGATAGATAAACTTTTAGAAGACGGAAGGCAAACTTATGACATAAATGAGAGAATTAGAATTTACGAAGATTTTCAAAAATATCTATTGGATGATCCGCCGGCTACGTTTTTATATTTTCCTTATGTATATAACATTACCCGTAAGTAATTAATTTATAAATGCATTCGCTCTTAACTTCCGGTGGTACGTGATTGCAAATCGGTGTGCCTCATCTCTTATTCTCATTACAAAGTGTAGCGCCTTAGAATTTCTTTCGAGTGTAATTGATTTAAATTCCGGCGTAATTATTGTTTCTTCCCTTTTAGCAAGACCTACAAAAGGAACATTATAATTTAATTGAGTTAATATTTTTTGTACACTTGAAATCTGTCCTTTACCACCATCAATAATAATAAGTGATGGAGTTGGCCAATCGGTTCTTTTTATTCTTCGCTCAATCATTTCCTGCATCATGGCAAAATCATTAGGTTTTTGATGATAGTCCCTTTTTATCTTGAATCTTCTATAAGATGACGAATCTTTTTCACCATTTGTAAAAACCACCATTGATCCTGTAGGATTCGTACCTGAAATATTTGAGATATCGTAGCATTCTACCCGATCTAAGTTTTTTACTAATACTCCGTTTGCATTTAAAATTTGAGATAATTCATCTAATTGTTTTTTAACTACATCGCTTCTTAAATTAGGATTTTCTTCGTATTCAAATGGTTTATAAATTGAGCTTGTAATAAGATTAATCGCATCGATTTTATTTTGTATTTCTTTTGCCAGTTCAAATTGATCATTCCTACTATACTCGTCTCTTTCTTTTTCAAGTTCAGATATAACTTTTTTGGTTTTGCCATTTAAGAAATCAATTAATGTGTTGATTGTGCTTCTATATGATGTGTCATTGGTGACATAAGGACAAGGACAAAGCCCCAAGTGATGATATAAACATAGCGAATTTGGATGATTTAAAACCGATTGAAAAGGGAAAATCTTTCTAACTAATTTTAATACTGTTCTTAATGAATTTGAACTCGTATAAGGACCAAAATAAACTGCTCCATCATTATCTACTTTTCTAGTAAATAAAACCTTCGGATATTTGTCTTTAATGGTAATCTTAAGTCCTAAAAACGATTTGCCGTCAATAAGCCTAATGTTGTACTTTGGCTTATACTTTTTAATTAAACGTTCCTCCAATAAAAAGGCCTCTATCTCGGAGGTTACTTCGATGACTTTTATTTTTTTAATCTCCAATACGAGCTTTTTAGTTTTTTCGCCTAAATCTTTAGTTGAAAAATAAGAAGACACCCTTTTTTTAAGGTTAATAGCTTTACCTACGTATAAAACGTTGTCATTTTCGTCTAGAAACTGATATACGCCTGATACCGAAGGCAACAAGCGGTAAGAAGATGCTGATACTAACAATTATAATTCCTCCCCAAAATATAAATTTGTTTTTATAAAATGGCTCAATATAGATTTTTTTATAAAAATTCCGGTTATTAAGCGTAATTTTAATCGTATCCGACGAATTTGTCAAAAAATTATTAGTAATATATGTTACCGGAATTATTTGGTTTCCGAACGGTAAGATAGTATTTGAGATTACTGTTTGGTTTTGGGGAGTAAGAACTCCATTCGTGGTTAAATTTATAGTCTGATTGTTTATAGGTTCATTCCCGTTGTTATAAATTATAAGTTGAAAACTTTGAGAAATACCCGAAATTAAATTATTTGTGGTTGTAGTTGCTATACCTTGTTTAATTTTTTTATCAAAATTAGTGCTGATACTAACGTTTATATCTTTGGTGTTCGAGTTGCTTGATAGCTTGTATCCCCCTGCGGGAATGGGGTATGTACTGCTATTTCCCCTTATAACAAAAGTGATGTGATCGAAATCCATTGTGTCAAAATAGTTAACTCCACCGGTTGTATTGCCCCATGTAGGATCAATCATAATCCACATTTGCTTATTAAAGTCATAATATTCGGGCCACGCATGCAAAATATCTTCGATGTTTGATATTGGCCTATTAGAAGAGCTCTTTGTATAAGCGTATCCGTCAACTTCCCTTGCAGGAATTCCGGCAGCCCTTGAAAGTGCAATAAAAAGGTCTGTAAACTCAAGACAAAGAGCGGAATCCGGTTTACTTAATACACCCAATGCACCTAAACGCCTACTGTTTGTACCAATCTTAGAATAGTCATAGCTTAAAGTTTTTACTACATAATCATAAATGTTTTGAGGAGTTTTTAAGGACTTTGCAAGATTAATAATTTTGGTATTATCCGATTCCCAATATTTTTGAGGGAGCAAATACTTTTGTTTTAGGTTATCGTTAATATTTTCTTTGGAAGGACTAATGTTTACTTTCGCTTTTGCGTTTACAACTATATTTATTTCTTGCTGAGGGCTTAACTTATAACTTGCCATCCAATTCCCATCCTGATCTTTTACTACGTTTATAGGTTTTGGAGAGATACTATTTATTTGTACTGTTTGATAATTCGTATCCGGAGGAAGAGCAATTTCTTTGGTAACAGTAAACAAATTAGTATTTTTAAGATGATATTTAAGATCAAGGTCATATATCTGATATCTACCAAACGATATAGAAATTCCTGAGCCGTCAACATCTTTTTTGGTAAAAACCAAAGTTCCGGAAACAGATGATTGACTTGAAATATCCGGTTTTATGTATGTAGGGAATTCAAGATTTTTAGGATAATTTAGAGTAACATCGAAATTATTAAAATCTTTGCTATCTGAAATTCCGGGAATATTAATATCCCAAACATTCAATTGATTTTGAGCAATTTGGTTGGTATCAAAACTAATTTCAAACGGAAGAGTCTTATCAACACCCACTACTCTTTCATTA
>JAJXYH010000058.1 GCA_021780675.1 bacterium | reverse complement strand
AAACAATTTTTGCCCCATGTGTCTTAATTATTGGGGCGATTTTTATTTTTTGGATGTCAAAAACATTTTACAAGGGACTTGGTAAAAATGAAGAATGGCCCGATATAACAGGCATAAATCCTGTATCTTTAACCTACGATGACGTACTACTTGTACCTCAGGACTCAAAAATAGTGTCAAGAAGCCATGTTACAACAAAAGTGAAGTTTGGTCCTTATTTACTAGAAAAACCAATAATTTCAGCGCCTATGGATACTGTTTCCGGTGAAAAAATGGCAAGAGAGCTGGCAAGACTTGGTGCAATCGGAACTATTCCAAGGGGAGATATTAATGAAAGACTTAAGATTTGTGAAGCATTTTCTAGTGAAAATATACCTGCAGTTTATTGCGTTGGGCTTAAAAACGGATTTGAAGAAGCAAAATTACTTAAAGAAAAAGGGGCTAAAGTAATTTTAGTTGATGTTGCGCATGGAGGCATGATGCAAGTTAAAGAATTGGCTAGAAAAATAAAAAAAGAATTGGATTTATTTGTCATTGCTGGAAATATTGTCAGTTTTGATGAGGCAAATGAATATAAAAATAATAATATTGATGTTGCAAGAGTAGGCGTTGGACCCGGCGGAACATGTATCACAAGATTGGTAGCAGGATCGGGTTTTCCTCAACTTTCGGCTGTATTTGATACCTCCTCAAGCGGAATTACTGTTATTGCAGACGGCGGATTAAAAACCTCCGGTAATTTTGCCAAAGCAATTGCTGCAGGAGCTACTCTTGCCATGTTTGGCAGCATTTTTGCAGGATACGATGAAACCCCGGGCGAAATTAACGGAGATAAAAAAGTTGCCAGAGGCCAGGCATCCGCTTCTTATATGAAAGACAACGGAGTTGAAACCGGGGAATTTAGAACCGCAGAAGGGGTTACTTTGGAGGTTTCCACCAAAGGTCCTATTGAAAAATTAATAAATGAGTTAACAGGAGGGCTTAGAAGCGCAATGACATATGCAGGGGCAGAAACAATTGAAGAGTTTCAGGAAAAGTCGGTTTTTTGTATGATATCCTCTGCCGCAAGAGAAGAAAGCAAACCCTGGCTTTCCGAATACACCAAATAAATCTTATTAAGTACTCCTAAAAATAAAAAAACTCCTATGCAGAAGAATCCAACATAAGAGTTTTTTAGTGAGCCGTGGAGGATTCGAACCTCCGACCAAGAGCTTAAAAGGCTCCTGCTCTACCGCTGAGCTAACGGCCCGCAACAATTTATTATTGCAAATGTCCTTTGAACCACCGCGCAACTAATATACAATTATACCAATCTAAATATGTATTGACAAGAATAGCATATAAATTATAGACTGGACTAAATTAATGAAAGGAGGTGATAAATTATGCCAGATATCACATCAACGCTAACTGCCTCCTTTAATAATGCTTTCTACGGCGTTGTAAATTTTGTTCCTAAATTTATAGCAGGTCTAATAATTCTTTTAATCGGAATAATTATCGCATCAATTGTAAAACAAGTAATATTGGGAATATTTAAAGCTATAAAACTTGAAGTACTACTGAAAAAATATGGAGTACCGGAAATGAAAGAAGAATTTACATGGTCGAATATTTTGTCAGAAATTGCTAGATGGTTCTTAATAATAGTTTTTCTAATCCCAACCGCAGATGTTTGGAATCTACCGAGAATTATTACAGTTCTTAATGAATTCCTAACATACTTGCCAAATGTATTTGTTGCAGCCGTAATTGCAATGGTAGGTTTTGTTTTTGCAAGACTTTCACATGATGTAGTACTTGCATCTATGAAAGGTGTCGATTCACAAACTGCATCAACTGTTGCATCTGTTACGAGATGGTCTATCAACGTTTTTGTTGTATTAGTAGTACTTAGTCAACTTGGTGTTGCTACGGACTTGATAAGGATCTTGTTTACAGGACTTGTCGCAATGTTGGCAATTGCCGGTGGAATTGCATTCGGACTTGGCGGTCAAAGCACAGCAAAAGATATTGTAGAAGGACTTAGAAAAAAACTTAAATAAGTTGTTCTAAGGATCAATTTAAGCTATAATTAGAGTATAGTAACTCAAAAAGTTACTCTCGCAATAACAATATATTGCTATATTGCTGAGGCGCCATCGTCTAGTGGCCTAGGACACAGGGCTTTCATCCCTGTAATCGAGGGTTCGAATCCCTCTGGCGTCACTTTATTTTTATTCTTTAGGTTCAGGCGGTAAAAATTCTTCGCCACCGCTGTCTTCTTTAACTTGAGGTGCTTTTTTAAGCCATTCAACATAAGTACATCCTGTTGCTTTTCGTTTTTCTTTATCCCAACCTGCAGTTGAACATTTTTTCATTTGTTTACCATTTGCAGTTGTATAAAGCACTAGTTTTGCACCGCACTGCGGACAATCTTCGTCCAAAGGTTCTGTAGTGCCGTTTACCCATTCAACAAAATCGCAACCAATAACCTTTTTGGTATTTGGATCCCATTCTCCCGCACTGCATTTTTTCATTTTTTTACCAAACCTAGTAAATTGCAAAACCAAGGCACTTCCGCATTTTGGACATTTTTCGTCTAGAACCTTTGGCTCAACCGGCAACCATTTAATATAATCGCATCCTTCGGTTTTTTTAGTCTTTGGATCCCATTCTCCTGCCGAACATCTTTGCAAACGTCTTCCGTTAGGAGTTTCTATAATATCTGTTAAAGGTGAACCACATTTTGGACAAACATTTTCTTCCATAGATATATAAAATATCATTTATTTTTTCCGAACTCAAGTAGTTAAATGCAATTATTGACATCTTTTGATTAATTTTTACCTAGTTGACTAAATTACTTTATTATAATAAAATGCATGTACCTTCAGATATGTAAATATCAAAAAGGCAGGAAATACTCGCAAGAGTATCACCCCGAAAAGACCCCGCAAGGGGTTTTTTTGATGCTAATTTTGGTTGAAAGTGGATATTTTAGCTTTAAAATCAATTATAGAATTGTCATCCAGAACTGTAACGGTATAAACGTCACTATTTATTTTTTTTGCAATTTTTAGTTTTTTTGCAAGTCCATCTGCAGTTAATAAATCTGTTTTTGTTAATAATAATATTTCGTTTTTATCCAAAAGTTTCGGGTTAAATACTTTTAATTCATTTCTAATAGTTTCATAGTCTTTTTTTAAATCATCTGAAGATGAATCAATGCAATGAATAAGTAAATGTGTCCTTTCTACGTGTTTTAAAAATTTATCGCCCAAACCCTTTCCGCTTGAAGCTCCTTCGATAAGTCCCGGAATGTCTGCTATAACCAACTTGCCCATTACTCCTAAATTAGGCTCAAGAGTTGTAAACGGATAATCTGCGACCTTTGGGTGTGCATTAGTTATGCTTTGCAAAAGACTGCTTTTTCCGGCGTTAGGTAGCCCGATAAGTCCTATATCGGCTATTAGTTTTAATTCGAGTTTTAATTTCCTCTTTTGTCCATCTAGGCCCAGCTCTCTGTATCTGGGAGCTTGCATAGTTGCGGATTTAAATTCGTTATTACCTCTTCCGCCTTTTCCGCCCGTTGCAATTAGTATCTTTTCTGTACTGCTAATCTCGAAAACCTCTTTTGTTTCAAGATCTAAAACTTGGGTTCCTAACGGAACTTTAACTATTTTATCTTTCCCGTTTTTTCCAAAGAGATTTTGCTTACCTCCGCCTGTGCCATCTTCTGCAGCAATTGATTTTGTATATGCAAACTGTGATAAAGCAGAAATATCGTTTACGCCCAAAAAATACAAGTCTCCGCCGTTACCACCATTTCCGCCATCAGGACCACCCCTTGCAGTTTGAGCGTTACGCTTAAAACTGATTTTACCGTCTCCGCCTCTTCCACCACTTGCTGTAATTACTACCTCATCTACCAACATGAGACTATTTTACTTCTTTTGTGATAGAATTTCACTTATGAACATACTTACGACCACCGGCTGGGAAGATTATGAACTTTTGGACAGCGGCGACTCAATGCGCCTTGAACGTTTTGGTAAGTACATAATTTCCAAACCCGATCCGCAAGCCGTCTGGAAACCTTCCCGCTCTATGAATGAATGGAACAATGCTGACGCAATATTTAAAGACGGAAAATGGAAAACAAAACAAAATTTTCCGGATAAATGGGTTGTAAACTTTAAAAATTTAAAATTTTATGCAAAACTAACACCATTTAAACATACCGGGATATTCCCTGAACAAATTTTAAACTGGGAATTTATAGAATCTAAATTAAATAATTTAAATTATGAAGCTAAAGTTTTAAACCTTTTTGCTTATACAGGGGCAGCAAGCATTGTTGCAGCTAAAACTAAAGCAAAAGTCACCCATGTAGATGCGTCAAAATCGTCAATTTCGTGGGCAAAAGATAATCAACTTCTAAGTAATCTCTCTCCTGATTCCATAAGATGGATTTTGGATGACGCGCTTGAATTTACCGAAAGGGAGCAAAGGAGAGGAAATACCTATGATGCAATTATAATGGATCCGCCGGTTTATGGACATGGTCCAAGCGGAGAGGTTTGGAATTTTGACAAAAGTTTTCCAAAACTGCTTGAAAACTGCAATAAAATTTTATCTAAAAAACCGTTGTTTATAGTTGCAAATGCATATGCAATATCTGCATCCTCGATAATGTTAAAAAATTTATTTGAAGATTATTTTGAAGTTGCAAATGTTGATTACGGTGAACTTTCGCTTAAACAAAAAAACGAAAGGCTCTTGTCAACGGGAATTTATGCAAGAATAAGCTTCTAAAGTTACTTCTTACTTACTTTTTATTGTAAAATAGTAAAGCAATGAAAAAAATACTGATTATACTATTGTTATTATGTGTATTTTATTATTTTCCCCAAAGAGCAAATGCAATTTATGACCCAACTACTGTTATCAATAATAAATTCGGCATACATATTTTGTTCCCATCAGAAGTTTCAGACGCTGCAAAATTGGTAAATTCTACCGGAGGAGACTGGGGCTATGTAACTATTCCCATACAGGCATCTGACAAGGATTTGAATAAGTGGCAAAATTTTATGGATGACTGCAAAAGATTTCATCTTATACCCATTATAAGAATTGCAACAGTCGGTGATTTCTTTGATAAGTCTTCATGGAAAAAACCAACCGATTACGATGTTTTAGACTTTGCAAACTTTTTAAATGACCTTAACTGGCCAACCAAAAATAGATACGTGGTCATTTTTAACGAACCTAACCGAGGAGACGAGTGGGGAGGAACGCCCGATCCAAACGAATATGCTCAAATATTGGAATATGCAACTGAGATATTTAAGCAAAGAAGTACTGATTTTTTTATTATTTCCGCAGGACTTGATAACGCAGCAGCAAACGTTACCGATAAATCGTATAACAACTTTACATTTATGAGAGATATGGAATTAGATGACCCGGGTATTTTTGGAAAGATTGACGGTCTGGCAAGCCATTCTTACCCTAATCCCGGATTTTCAAAACCGCCATCAAGCTTAAGAGAAGGAATATCCAGCTATTATTACGAACAGCAGCTTGCACAAGATTTTTCAGGAGTAAAACTTCCCGTGTTTATAACCGAAACAGGGTGGTCTTCTGATAAAGTTTCACAAGAAACACAAGCTCAATACTATATTCAGACTTTTACAAAATATTGGGATGATCCAAGCGTAATTGCGGTTACTCCATTTATTTTTGAAGGTCAACAGGGTCCATTCTCCCAATTTTCTTTTATATCAAATGGGGATAAAAACAAAATATACTACGCCTTTTATAATTTAAGTAAAAATAAAGGTGAACCTAATTTAAATCCGGAAAGTACTCCTAGCGCAACACTTAAACTACACTTCCCTACCGAAAATTTTAAATCTACCTCCTTGCAGACAATTTTTGAAAAAATCGGATCATCCCAGAAAACTTTTTTCAAATGGCTTTTGGGCATTTGAAATCCTGTGCTATAATTTAATATACCTCAAATGGATATAGATTTTAATAAAGAAACATACCACAGTACAACACATGGTGAACTAAGTTTAAGCGGTATAATTTCAAAAATCAAGGAATTTTTGGAAGAACAACCGGAGCTTGAATATAGCTTAGTAATTGGAACCGACTCGCATGAAAAGAACACCGTTATTAAAAGCAGAAACAAGACCAAAGAAATTAATCTAGTTACGGCTATTTTAATCCACAGAAAAGGTTTTGGAGGAAAATATTTTTGGCGAAGACAAAACAAAAAAAATATTCATTCATTAAGAGAAAAAATTTATGCCGAAACAATAACATCACTGACTTTTGCGTCCGTATTTGTTCCTCTTTTCCAGGAAGCTTTAAATGGCAAATCCTTAAAATATAACCTTGAAATCCACGTTGACGTTGGTGAACATGGTGCAACCAGAGAAATGATTAAAGAAGTTGTCGGAATGGTAACGGGAAGTGGATTTGTTGCCAAAACAAAACCTGAAAGCTACGGAGCCTCGTATGTTGCCGATAAACACACTTAATATGACCAAAATTAACAATAGCGATCTAAATTGGCAAGAGGCAACAGACGTTAAAAACGATATTAAAGGTATATTACAAGTTTTAGATCTTCCACATATAAAATTAGAAAGAGTTTTTTGCTATAGAACGTCAGGATCTAAAGTTAGAGCTTATGCCAGAACCTGGGCCATGCCTAAGATATTCCAGCACGCGTTAGAGATTGAACCTGCTTATGTAATAGAAGTTTTAACCAAATATTATGATAGGCTTAGCGAAGACGATAAGAAAGGAGTTTTAATACATGAACTTTTGCATATTCCCAAAAACTTTTCCGGTGCTTTAGCATCACATAGAAGCAGAGGAAGAAATTTACATAAGAACGCAAAAGAACTTTTTAACGAGTATTTAAAAAAAAGATAATATGAAAATTTTAATTCATGGCGACGATTTAGAAAAATCAAGACAATTTTTCTTTGAAGTAAAAAATAAACTCAAAAGTCCCAAATTTTTAAATGGCGAGGATTTAAGTTTTGACGAATTATTTTTAATAAGTGAAAACACATCTTTTTTTGATGAAGAAATAGAGGTAATTATTGAAAATCTTTTCTCAAAAAATAAAACCAACACTAAAGAATTTAAAAAAAACGTTGATTACTTAAATTCCAATAAAAATTTGTCCTTAATCCTTTGGGAACAGAATCTATTAACAAAAGCGCAAACTACCCTTCTTAAGGATTTTTCCATTAATGAATTTTCTATACCTAAGAAAATGTTCACGTTTTTAGATAATTTAAGGCCCGGAAATTCAAAACAACTAATAAATTTATATCACGAGCTAAGACAAAGCGAAGAAGCAGAACTTGTTTTATTTATGATAATAAGACAATTTAGACTATATATAAGCACAATTAATAGAAGTAAAGACGAAATTGATGAATTAAAAAGAATGGCTCCCTGGCAGTTATCTAAATTATCCTCACAAGTAAAAAGTTTTACAAATGATCAGCTTCTTAAGCTTTACACTATGTTATTTGAAATTGAGTTAAACCAAAAAACCGGTAAAGTTTCTTATCCTTTAGACACAAGCATTGACTTTTTCTTA
>JAJXYH010000040.1 GCA_021780675.1 bacterium | reverse complement strand
AGGACCGTCAAGGTTACGGCCGCCGTTTACTGAAGATTCGATTTAATGCATAATACATTGCC
This sequence comes from bacterium, assembly GCA_021780675.1. GTDB lineage: Bacteria > Patescibacteriota > Microgenomatia > Levybacterales > UBA12049 > DAHWUP01. The sequence continues at coordinate 8,047 of JAJXYH010000040.1, read as the reverse complement.
TCTTTACTACGCAGCACCGGGCAGGTGTCAGACCCTATACGTCATTTTACAATTTAGCAGAGTCATGTGTTTTTAGTAAACAGTCGCTACCCCCATTTTTTCACTCAGTATAAGCATAAGAATGTTATACTGCACCCCTTCTCCCAAAGTTACGGGGTCATTTTGCCTAGTTCCTTCAATACTGTTATTTCAAGCGCCTTAGTATTCTCAACCCATCCACCTGTGTCGGTTTATAGTACGGTTTTAAATAATTTTAGGTTTTTCCAGAATCACACCGCATAAAAATAATTCAAATCCAAAAAATTATTCAAACTATAGTGCAATTTTTACCTAAAATCAAACTCTAAATAATAGAGAATCCCCATCAAGCCGCCCAATTCGGGACTAACATTTTAGGGACCGACTAACTTCGCGCAGATTACCTGTTAACGGAAAAAACCTTAGATTTTCGGCGACATTGTTTCACACAATGTTTATCGTTACTCATGTCAACATTATCTCTTTAGATATCTCCTATTTATATTCGAAATAAATATTCAACGATATACTAAATATTCTGCTACCATAATTATACAAAAGTACAATTATCTATTGCTTCGGTATATTTCTTAGCCTCCCTACATTTTTAATGCTTAATAACCAACTAGACCAATGATCTATTACGATTTCTTTAAAGGATGGCTGCTTCCAAGCCTACCTATTGGCTGTCCTGATTATTAAACCCTCTTTTTCACTTAAAAATAATTTAAAGACCTTAGCAAATAGTCTGGGCTGTTTCCCTCTTGACTGTGAACCTTAGCACTCACAGTCTGATTGTTATTTTCAAAAATTAAAGTATTCGTAGTTTTTCTAATATTGGTATAGTCACGAAACCACCCGCAACTAAAAAGTGCTCTACCCCTTCAATTAACTATTTGTATAAAACAAAAAATAACACTCTACTTAAATAGATTTCGCAGAAAACCAGATATTTCCAAATTTGATTAGCCTTTCACCCCTAATCACAGATCATCCCCACACGTTGCAACGTGTGTGAGTTCAGTCTTCAAGATCCTACCTGATATAGAATTATCAACTTGTCCATGACTAGATCATTTGGTTTCGGGTTTAATATATATAACTTAGAACGCCACAAAACTCGTTTTCACTAAATCTCCATCTACCGACTTAAATTTGCTATATATATTAGCTAGTTGACCCATTATACAAAAGGTACGTTGTAGCTTATAAAAAATTAAGCATCAACTGAACATCGACATCCAATTTCAAGTTCTGCTTGCACTTCTTAAAAGATACTTTTCATCGTTCCCTCACGGTACTTGTACACTATCGAATAATTCATATACTTAAGCTTAGAGGGTGGTCCCCCTATTTTCAAACAAAAAAGCATTAGCTGTCTTACTCAAAAAATTACGAACACTTTACCCAAGGGTCATCATTGTGAACAGGGCTATCACCTTCACTGGCGGATTGTTCCAAAATCCTTTAACAACTTTTTTCAAAATTTCTATACAACTTAGTCCGCATTCGCTCACCACTACTAACGGAGTCTCTATTGATTTCCTTTCCTTTAAGTACTTAGATGTTTCAGTTCCTTAAGTGTTTTTTTCTATTTTTAAAAAATAAGTTGGTTTTCCATATGGAAACATATTTATCAACATTGTACAACTCCAAATACCTTTCGAAATAACGTCCACTATAAAATTATCTAGATATCCGTTAAATGCCTTAAAACACTTTTATATTACAACGGATACTCTTGCAGGAGAAAAGGGACTCGAACCCTTATCGATGGTTTTGGAGACCACAATTCTATCCAATTAAACTATTCCCCCTGCAAAAGATCACACCACCACCACAGTTTATACGAAGCACTTCAAAAGGCTTACCAAACAGTATATTTTTGTCCAAAAGATAAACCTGTTAACCACGTAAATCACGTATTTGATCTAATTCAACAGTTTTTGTAATACGATAATAAATAACCAAAATTGCTAAAGTTAACGCAGATTCTGCTGCAATTAAAGCTAAAATTAACATTGCATATACCTGTCCCATGGAATCATTCAAATAAATGGAGAATACTACAAAATTCATACTAACACTTAATAACATCAATTCTACTGACATTAAAAGAATTAACAAATTTCGACGATTAAAAATAATCCCCACTATGGCTATACTAAAAATTATTGAATTTACTAATAAAACACTAAAAATTGAAACATTAATTGTAGGCAAGACTACAAAATTCTCCAAATTATAATTTAATATTGGTGTAAAATTTTCTTTAATCATACAGTTTTTTTTTATTTTTAAAACAAATACACAGCCTGGGCCTAAGTAGATTTGAACTACTGACCTTACGCTTATCAGACGTACACTCTACCACTGAGTTATAGGCCCAAAAAATACGGATAATGGGACTCGAACCCATAACGCCTGTTTGGAAGACAGAAAATTTACCAATTAATATATACCCGTAAACAATAAACATTAGAAAATCGATAAACAAGATTTTGTTACGATATAAATAAATCTCCCTCAAATTACAAGATATTTCAAAAACAATGTTTACAATATTACTACCGACAAATAGTGCCTAATCAAGCTTTCCTCTCATGTTTAAGATAAGAAAATATCCGATTTCCTAATAAAACATATAAAACGAAACAAACAAAAACAAAATACACTTTCTCCAGCCACAGGTTCCCCTACGGCTACCTTGTTACGACTTCACCCCGGTAACCAATCCTACTTTTATAAATTGTTTTATATATACCTTATATGACTAAAATATCAGACTACGTTACTTTGAGTATTACCAGCTTCCGGCGCGTGACGGGCGGTATGTACAGAACTCAATAACCTATTCACCGTAACCTGCTGATTTACGATTACTAGCGATTCCTGCTTCATATTTTCAAATTGCAGAAAATAATCCGAACTCCGAAAATACTTAAAGATTCACTCCAACTTGCATTCTTGTAACTCTTTGCTAAATCCATTGTAGCACATGTGTAGCCCAGTTTATAAGGGCCATGAAGACTTAACGTCATCCTCCTCTTCCTTCAAAATTTCTTTGAATATCTTAATAGAGTTCTTTAATAAAATCCGGGTTAGCGGTTCTATTACTAGCAACTATTAACAAGGGTTTCGCTCGTTTAGTAGACTTAACCAAACATCTCACGACACGAGCTGACGGCAGCCATGCAACACCTGTATTGCCCGAAAAAAAGCTATAAAGCCTCTTAAGACATATGTCAAAAACTGGTAAGGTTCTGCGTGTGTTATCGCATTAAACCACATGCTCCACCGTTTGTGCGAGTTCCCGTCAATTCCTTTAAGTTTCAACCTTGCGATCGTACTCCCCAGGCGGAGTGTTTAACGCGTTAGCTGTAACACTGAAAAATAAATTCCAATATTTAACACTCATCGTTTACTGCGTGGACTACCAGGGTATCTAATCCTGTTTGCTACCCACGCCTTCGTGCCTCAATGTCAGTATAGACCCAGAAACTTGCCTTCGCAATTAGTATTCCTCTCATTATCGAAAAATATTACCTTTACTTTGAGAATTCTAAAAACCTCTGTCTAACTCGAAATAAAACGATTTTAAATACAGTTCCAATATTAAGCATTGGTCTTTCATATTTAATCTATAATATAACCTACGCACCCTTTACGCCCATTAAATCCGAATAACGCTTGCCCCTCCTGTATTACCGCGGCTGCTGGCACAGGATTTGCCAGGACTTCTTAATTTCAACTACCATCATTATTATCATTGACGAAAGGATTTTACGACCATTAAGCCTTCTTCATCCACGTGATATCGCTAGATCAAGTTTTCACCCATTGTCCAAGATTCCCCACTGCTGCCCCCCGTAGAAGTTTGGGCCTTGTCTCAGTCCCAATGTGGCTGTCCGTCCTCTCAGACCAGCTAAGGATCCATGGCTTGGTAAGCCGTTACCTACACCAACAACCTAATCCCCCAAAAGCTCCTATAATAGCAATAAATTTTTTTTTTAACCCATCACAGCATACTTCTATTAAAAAAATATAAAAATTTTAATAAATAAAAATTTCACGGTAACAGATCTAATTATAGGGTATTACTTTTTTAATTAAAAAAAACTATCCCCCACTATTATGCGGATACTCATGTTATACTCACCCGTTCGCTACAAAAAAATATCAATACTTTTCTGTTAAACTCGCATGTGTCAGGCATATCACCAGCGTTCATTCTGAGCCAGGATCAAACTCGTCTTTTTACTAAAATAAACATATAACTAACAAGAAAATATTTCAAATTTAAACAAAACAACTACACCCCAAGATACACTAAGATTTACCTAAAAGAGCTAAAACATTACACATAAAATCAAAAGCATCATACGAATTTAAACGCAAATAATTTAATAAAAACGCCTGATCCGCATCTGAAGAAACTTTATTATTTACAATCGACTTCCAAATAAGATCTGAAGAATTTTTTGCAGATTGAGATGACTCAACCATAGACCCCAACCGAGCAAATGATACTGGAGGCAGTTCCTCATTATAAAACATACGTTCGATAAAAAATGAATACAACCAATGAACTCTAACTAAGGGATAAGAAAAACTAGGACGTGAATAAAACGTATCAAAATGAACATCACGATTATTAACTAAACCAAATTCATCACAAAGTAATTGCAAATATGCGTATAACGCCGGATAGTGCAACCCCGCATCAGCATACATTGGATTTCGATTAGCTACCACGATATACCGTAAAATCCTACGCATAACTGCACTAGAAGAATCATGACGACTCAAAAAATCTTGAATAGGTATATAAAACGCATCCGGATGTCTTGGTTTTAAAGATTGTTTAAACACTTTTATAAATATTTTTCGAAATTTTTTATTTATATAATATAATAAATGCCGAATTTGACGAATATCCATAACGTCAGAATCTGACCAAAAATTAACGAATAAACGCCAACAACCACGCATCGCTTGATAAATATAAGTATACTCTGCATGCGTACCAAAAGCATGTGCCATCGATAAAATGTTAACATTTCCTGTCAACAAATAAACAGTAAATGCCGAAATATGTGACAAAGGATCATGAAGACCTGCAATATCTTCAAAAAACGCACCAATACGATCCGCAGTATGAATACCAATATGCGTCATATCAAAACGCGTTCCATATAATTCTACAGGATCCCCAGTTACTGAAGTACAAGTACGTTTTGGACCACGGTTAAAAAAGTCAAAAGGAGCTTCACGCAAAGCACTAAGCTCAGCATAAAAACGAACACGATCGGCATGCGTTTCTAGATGTTTCGTACTATGACCATTCGCCGGAATATCAGACATTAGAAAATCAAACCCCCACAAATCCGAAATAATAGACTCAATCTCTTCAACTTTTAATTGAGGAGCCAAAGTCGGATCAAAACAAGTGCAACCCAATAAATCCATTTGCGCTAAAAAAGGAATATCCTCTAGCACAAAATCAATTTTAGCTTTTATAGAAGCTTCCTGTAAATGCGCTAAATCTGTATACGTGTAAGTATAAAAAGGCATAAAAAGATCTCTATTATTAAATGACAGATAGATAATACTCGCTAAAACCTGTTGCCAATGAATGTAAGACTCCAAAGGAAATGCTTTAGGTAATAAATTATAATACCACTCAAACTCGGTCGCTAATGTTTCACACCGAGAAAAAATATCTAAATGATCCGGCGTAATGTTTCTTGTATTAAATAACATAAAATTTTAAAAAAAAGATAAAAAAGAAGTAAATTGCCAATTTGGTAAAGTAACGTTATAAAAATAATCTAACCTAAACAACGGCATAACCAACCCATTAAATGTTTTTAAGACACCTGCTAAAAATACAACGTAACCTAAAGTAATAGGTAAAAAAATTTTCCATCCAACAGTCATTAAATGGTCATAACGAAAACGTGGAAATGTTGCACGTACCAATATAAAAAAAACCAATAAAAACGTAATTTTTATAGCAGTAACTAAGTTCCCCCACATCGGAAATAAATTTAAACCATTCATATAATTATTGTAAGAAAATATCGGAAAATTTAAAATATTTTCAACAAATAAGGATTCTTCTGAAGCGGATAACACATCACTTACATTTTTAACAAATAATGATCTTATACTGCTAAAATCAGGTAAATATAGCATCACTTTATTATAATAATACATAATAATATCCCAAGTATCAACTTTATGAATCGGTAAAGGCAACCAACCGCCTAAAAATAATGTCGCAAAAAGTGCGTTCATCAACGAAATACTAGAATACTCCCCTAAAAAGAATAATGCAAAAGGTATCGCAGAATATTCCAAATTATACCCAGCAACTAATTCCGCTTCAGCTTCTGGTAAATCAAAAGGAGCTCGATTTGTTTCTGCTAAAATAGATACAAAAAAAATAACAGCAACCGGAAATAATGTTAAAATAAACCAAACACTTTGCTGCGCTAAAACAATATCTGTTAAATTGTACGACCCAGAAACGAGCGCAACACAGATTATAATAAAACCCAACGAAATTTCATACGAGATCATTTGTGCTGCGGAACGCAAAGAACCTAAAAAAGCATACTTAGAATTACTAGCCCACCCAGATAAAATTAAACCATAAACACCCAAAGACCCAAAAGCAAGCATCCACAAAACACCAAGCTCCAAGTCAAAAAAAGCATAACCAAAACTAAATGGAATAAACAACCAACCAAAAAATGCAAAAGTAAAAACAAACATCGGTGCAACTGTAAATGTAATCACAGAAGAAGACAACGGATTGATAATTTCTTTTTGTAATAATTTTACACCATCCGCTAAAAATTGTAAAACTCCACCAGCACCGACACTAGATGGTCCTTGACGGCGTTGAAATGCCGCAAAAATTTTACGTTCAATAACTGAAGATATTCCTGCAACTACAATAACCAAAATTAATTGTATTATAGCCAATAACAAGTACACGATAACATACTGCATTACTTTATTTGTATTTCCTACATTCATATATAATAAAGCAGTCATGTCATAATCAATAGTTTGAATAGAATCCGTCACGGGATTTAACATGTTTTTAAAAGGCGCAAAAGGCTTATTTAACATAAAGGTTTCTATAAAAAGTGCACAACACTTTACCAACAACTGGCAAAGGTTGGATTTGAACCAACAGCTTTAGGACTATGAGCCCTATGGGTTACCAATTACCCTACTTTGCTAAAAATACAAAAATAAAAATAATCATCCAGGAGCGGACTCGAACCACCGACCCAAGGTTTTTCAGACCTTTGCTCTACCAGCTGAGCTACCTGAATATTGCATTATATTTAGAAAAAAGACACTTAAAATGCGAATAAAATTAAAAATGCCATCATTAAACCAAATAATGCAATAGCTTCAGTTAACGCAAATCCTAAAATTGCATAAATAAACAATTGTTTTAGCATAAAAGGATTTCGTGCAACAGATTCCATTAACCCTGCGAAAACAGTTCCGATTCCTGCTCCTGCTCCAGTAATTGATATAGTAGCCAATCCAGCTCCGATTAATTTAGCACTTTCTAACATAGTAAGGTAATAAAGAAAAAAAAATAGGTTTACTTATCTGCCAAACTTCTCAATAAATTTATTAATATTTTTGGTACAAAAAAATGTTAAACAAAATGGAGGTCGAAATGGGGTCCTGTCATTTTTTTATAAAACAAGTAAACAATCTACGTACATCAAATAGATCTGTTGGAGTAAAAGGGATCGAACCTTTGTATCTCGATATCAAAAACCGATGCCTTACCACTTGGCTATACTCCAAGGAAACGTTATACACGTATACGAAGCGTATACACGTTATTTGTATATAAATTTAATAATAGAGAAAATAGCGAATTTCGAACCGTTAAGACACCATTCAAAAAAGTGAGTAAGCGTAAACTAAAAATATTAAATTTAATCGGAGACTGACACACAACAAGAACTTTATAAAAAGATAATTCAAA
>JAJXYH010000038.1 GCA_021780675.1 bacterium | reverse complement strand
TCAATTATGAAAGGGCAACACAGATTTCACCCGATTAACTGCATGTTGCGCCTAGGCACAAAATAAAGTAAAATACATATTAGGATTTAATTTTAATATGCCACAAGAACCAAAGAAAAGACATTCAAGACAAAGACAGGGAAAAAGAAGAGCCGCAATTCACTTGCCAGTTTCTAAGCTTGTAAAATGCCCAAACTGCGGCAAAGAAATTATAACCCACAAAGTATGTAAATATTGTGGTTTTTATAAAGGCAAAGAAGTTGTTAAAAAGGCAAAAAAAGAAGATAAAAAAGAAGAGAATAAATAAAGGTTTAATATTTAATGAAAAATCCTCTCGACCCCAGACATAAAAAAAGACAAAAAGTAGTCGAAGATCTGTTTAAAATGGAGTTCCATAAGCAATCTGTTGGGCAAAAAGCCAAAGAAATTTTAAAGAATGTAGAGTTTATCGATAATAAAATTAATTTAGCCGCACCTGAATTTCCAATAGAAAAAATTAATAAAATAGACTTGGCAATTCTTAGGCTATCTGTTTATGAACTTTTTATTGACAAAACCCAACCTCAAAAAGTTATAATAGACGAAGCTATAGAACTTGCTAAAGAATATGGAGGAGACAAAAGCCCGCAGTTTATAAACGGAGCTTTGGGAAAACTTATTTAATATGGTTACCATTCCGCAATTTAAAAATAAAAAATTATTTGAACAGGCTTTTATACACAGAAGTTATCTAAATGAAACAAAGGAAAAGGTATCATCAAACGAAAGGATGGAATTTTTAGGGGATAGTATTATTTCTTTTGTTGTATCTAAATATTTATTTGTAAAATACCCTAATTATAACGAAGGAATTTTAACTAATCTTAGGTCTCTTCTTGTCAACACCAAAAGCCTTGCGCAAATTGCTAAAGAACTTGGTTTTGGAGAACTACTAAAATTGTCCAAAGGAGAAGAAGAATCTAAGGGGAGACAAAATCAAAGCTTACTTGCAGATTGTTTTGAAGGTTTCATCGGCGCTCTTTTTATAGATCAGGGGGTAGAAGTCGTTAATGAATTCTTAAATCAAACATTAATTCCTAAAGTTGATGAAGTTGAAAAAAGCAGATCGTATAAGGATCCTAAAAGTCTATTACAAGAACATGTCCAAGCTAAAAGACTTAATTCCCCCGTATATAAAGTTTTAGAAGAAGCGGGACCCGCTCATGCAAGACGATTTAAAATAGGTGCATATGTCAATAATAAATTAATGGGTGAGGGTTATGGAAAATCTAAGCGGGATGCCGAAGAACAAGCAGCAGAAAAAGCTCTTGAGCAAATAAGTGCTCAGAAGCTGTTGAAGAAACGACCATAAAATGGTAAAATAAACTCTATGTTAATAATAAGATCATCAACAACCGGAAAAAAAGGAGAAAGAAAATTTAGAATTGTCGTAAAAGAAAAAAGGTCCCAACGTGATGGTAAAGCTATAGAAACGTTAGGTTGGTACGAAAAAGGCAAAAACGGTAAAAAGGAAATTAATAGAAAAAGGTATGATTATTGGATCTCTCAAGGGGCAGTTTCAACTCCCGCGATAGAAAAGCTATTATAATGAAAGACACATTACTTATTATCATTAAATCAATTGTTGAAAAACCGGACGCTGTTTCCGTAAATGAGGAAGAAAATGAGGGTGTAATTACCTTTTCCGTAACTGTTGATCAGGAAGATATGGGGAAAATTATTGGAAAACAAGGGAAGGTAATAAAGGCTATAAGAAATGTTCTAAAAATTCCGGCAATTAAGGAAAACAAGAAAATATTTATTTCCCTTTCTGAAATTACCAAATAATTTCATGAAAATTACTATCATCACGCTTTTCCCCGAAATGTTCGAAGGCCCTTTTTCACATTCTATAATTAAACGGGCAATAGAAAAAAAAATAATCGAAATAAAATTTATTAATATCAGAGATTTTGGAATTGGAAAACATAAAACTGTGGATGACACCCCATATGGCGGGGGAGAAGGAATGGTATTAAGAGCAGACGTCTTACTTGAAGCAATTAATGCGGCAAAAATTAAATCTTCTAAAAAACAAAAAGTGATTTTACTTAGTGCCCATGGAAAACAATTTAAACAATCTGTTGCTAAACAATATTCAAGTTTTGATAATTTAATATTAATTTGTGGCCACTACGAAGGCTTTGATGAAAGAATTAAAAAATATATCGATGAAGAAGTTTCCGTTGGTGACTTCATCTTAACCGGTGGAGAAATTCCCGCTATGCTTATTACAGATAGTGTTGCAAGACTTGTAAAAGGAGTTATTAAAGATGACTCCTCTAAATATGAATCTTTTTCGCCACTTCTTGAGTATCCTCATTATACTAAACCGTCAGTTTTTAAAAAAATAAAAGTTCCACAAGTTTTACTCTCCGGAAATCATAAAGAAATTGCGCAGTGGAGAAAAGATCAAAGCTTTAAGATTACTCAAAAATTAAGACCCGATATTATTGAAAAGGTGAAGAACTAGTACCGGAAGATGCTGTTGCCTCAGGATTTAAATTTGCCGAAGCGCTACTTAAATCATTTGAAAAATACCCTGTATCTGGATTAAGGGATGGAAGATTATTCCAGCTATATAAATTATTTAACAATAACTGATTTCCTGAAGTTATTCTTATAACGGGCGTATCATCGCTAATACTTTGCGGAGGGAAAGGTTTATAAAAGAACTGCAGTCTTAAATATGCATTTGTATCCTTATGTCTTATTGAGATAATTTCTACAAGAGGTGCCGAACTATTTAAGTTATAAATAAAATTATTAAGACTGGCTGCATCACCAATGGTATTTAATTCCATTTGAATTGCCGGAAATTGGATTTCGGAACCGGAATCCGCCTTAGACAAATTACCCAATGAAAATCTATAGCTATCAATTGAGAGCCCTGATCTTGAGGAAGCATCGGATACGGCAGTAATTATTCCCAAGAAATCCTTTTCCGAAGGAAGAATGCTAGTTAACATCAAAAGGTCAGATTTAGTTTTATCTTCACTTAAATTAGTTAAGAAGTTATGATTATTTTTTAAAACTTGAAGTTTTTGGTTCTGTAGATCATATTCTTGTTTTGACGCGAAGAATTGATTAATTTGCGGAATAACAAGCATAAATAATAACAATATACTTGCCACTATTACAACAAGAGGCAATACATAACCTTGATATTTATGATATGCAATAATCACAGATCCCTTATCGGGAACTAAATTTTTTTCATTTTGTAAATTAATTCCAGTTAAATCCATAGTCTAATTTGTTATATTAACCTCAAGCGTTAATGTATAATCTAGTAAAGATTGATCATATTGTAAACTTTTAACTTTTATATTAGAAAGATTTTTATTACTGTCTGCAAGGTCTTTAAAATTATTAATAAATTTATTCATTGATAAAAGTGACGTCCCTTCAGCCGTAATATCTAATATGTTCTGTTCTACATTTATTTCCTTTACTGTTAAATCACTTGGTAATCTATCAAAAATTTTATGAATAACAACCGGGTATGGTTGTCTTTGGGCAATAATTGCACTAATAGCACTTAAACGATCCGAAACTAAATCATATTCGACAAGCTTTGCGTGAAGTTGTGAAATTCCCTGTAAAGTTTGGGATTGTTGATTTTTAACCGATTGTAATGGTAGAAAAAATGTTACTACAAAAAAAAATACGGCTATTAGAGCAACTACCAAAAGAGAGACAATTGCCAAAATTCTAAAATTTTTTAATCTCTGAACCTGTTTTTCTAAGTTCAGGTTTTTACCGGAGACAAGATTTATTTCATTATTCATAATCTCTCATTGCAAGTCCAACAGCGATAACATAGTCAGGAGCATTGTCTAAAATTTCTTTTGGGACTTGCTGTGAGGCTAATATCCTCCATGGATTTGCTATACCTGTTTCAATACCTGAGTTGTTGGCAAAGTATAATTCTATTCCGGGTAACTTTGCAGTTCCGCCACAAAGAATTATTTGCCTAATTGGGGCATCATTCTTATATTTTTGCGAGTAAAAAGCAATTGACTTCTTAATCTCTGCCAAAATTGAGTTTAAAATAGGTTCTGTTGCTCTCCCTATCTTTCCACCCAATGATTTTCCCGAAATCCCATAAACTCGTTTATATTCTTCTGCTTGTTGGGGTGTAAGACCAAAATCAGTTGCAATCGCTCTGTTTATCGCAGCGCCACCAATTGACATAGAATATGTAAATATCATTATGCCATTACGAACAATTGCAAAAGATGTGCTGATAGCTCCAATATTAACAATCAAACTGGTGGGATAATTTTCATCTAAAACTATTGATCTTAAAATAGACAAAATTTCTGTTTCCATACCGCCGACTGTAAGACCGGCCATCTGCATAATCTTTTGATATTTATTTACTAGTACCGTAGGTGCTCCAACCATTAACACTTGCATTTTATCGGCAGACGTTTGTTGAACCGGTCTTTTTAATACATTCCAAACAAGAGTGATATTTTGCAAAGGTACGGGTATATTTTGCTCAGCTTCCCAATAAATAGCAGATGCAAGCTCTCTATCGGAAAGAACCGGCATATCCAATACTTTTGTATAAACTTGGTTTTCAGGAAGTGCAATATTAACTGTTTTTGAATTTATTCCGATGTCTTTTACAGCCTTTGCAATAACTTGGGCCATTTGTTCATCGTCTAAAGGACTACTGGACATCATACCCTTAAGCGGGGCAGGGGTGATTGATGCTGCTTTTAAAACAAAAGACTTATCTTTGCCATCAAGCAAAACTATTTTTATGGAAGTTGCTCCAATATCGAGTCCAAAAGATTCTTTATTCATTTAACGTTGCCAGAATGATACGGGAAAGAATTCGGATGGAATTTCAGGGTATCCCTCGTAAACACTTATTTTTCTGGTGCTTTGATCAGTTGTTCCCGTTGAGTCAATTATGCTTCCTTGCCCCGGTAAATTATTATCACCCTGTGCGCCAATATAACTATCTGTATATATTGGATTAACCCTGACCAGCAAAACCGGTGTTGTTGTTAAATCTATCGTTCTTGAATATTTAAGTGTTTGACAATTATCTCCCGTACAAATTTTATTTGAACCTGTTGTTATGCCGGAACTATCAAAGTGGTTTGAAGTGGTTCTTGGTGCACCACATGGATCAAATGCATATCGTTGTATGTTAGGAGTTGTTTTTGAACCATACACAACTGCGACTTCAATTGCCGGTGTAGGATTGTAAGGAGAAGGCGGACTATATACATTACAATTAGTACTGGCAGATGCATCTCCCCAATAAACCGTTAGATGACCACTCCAAGTCGTACTAAAATTATTCATGTAGGGAGTAACCCATACATAAACAGCATCATGCTGGGAAATTTGTGTTCCACCATTTAACAAGAATTTAACAGTTCCATCTACCGGATTTACATTAGTCGTATACGATACATTTACTCCTGAAGCTATAGGAAAATTGGTTTTAGCAATTGAAGATCCGGTCTTTATAGATTCCTCAACGCCTGCTTCTGCCGCAGAAAGAGCCTTTTGTGAATTTGCCTGATCTGAAGTAGTTCTTAAGTTTACAATTGTTCTAGTAGCTATAGAGAGTCCTACAGTTAAAGCTACTACCATTACCAATACGATTACCAGTAATGTTTGACCTTTTTGATCTGATAATACTTTTTTTCCTAATAACATAACTATAGTATAAGAGTAGCAATAAATTTGAATGCTTGTCAAGTTATTTTAAGGGTTCTGAGGATTATTTCTAGGCACGACGCTTGTCTCAAAATCGATAGAATTATTTTTTTCTGCAACAATACCATTAGACTGCAAGGTAAATGAAATAGTAATGGTGGGACTAATTACAGGACTTGATCGTACACAGTAAAATTTACAAGAACTAACAATAATATTAGACGTGTCTATAAGTGAGTCACCGCCACTCGTAAGTGTCGCGGACCTTGAAGCAATTGTACTGGCGGGAGTATCGGAAGCCGAATTACAACTAAATATCGTTTCGCCTAAATCAAAGTTTTTAATCAGGATATGTGTGTATGTATTTGCGGCAACTGAACAATTAGTGCTAAACTGGGAAATATCCGTGCATGTTACAGTCCCTACTTTATTACATACACCTTCAAACTCTTTAGCATATGCAATCATTTTACTCATTTGGCTTATGACATAATTTCCGTTTTGCCTTATATTATCTATACTGGTAGTTTTACTTCCACCTCTTAGAGTGCTGGTAAATATATTCAGCGCAATCGAAGCAACAATTCCAATCATCGCTATTACTACTAATAGCTCTATTAACGTAAAGCCTTTATTTTTTTTAATAAATCTTTTTATCATGGCCAAGGTGTCGTATTGGTTTGTGTAAAGCAAGATTCTAAATTAACCGAATGGCAATAATCGGTTGGACCGCCTCCGCATTTACCGTCATTCCACGAAACTGTAACTGTAGCTTTTTCAACAGTGCATCCTACACCAGGCTTTTCAATTTGTACCATTCTTAAAAAAGCTCCACTAATATTTGCGGTCGTGCAACCACTAAGTGTAAGATTCAATGGCGCAGGTCCAAAACAATAGTTAGTTGCTGCATAACTGTAAAAAGTATTCCAATCCGATTCGCTTTGCTGTCTTAATAAATCCATTCCTTGTTGTGCATATTGAGTTGCCAAATTTTGGTTTCTCGAAAATGTAGCATTACTAATACTATTAATAACAACAAGTGCTATTGCCGAAATTATAATAGTGGCCACCGAAATAGCTAACACTGCCTCTATTAAAGTTTGTCCTTTATTATTTATTATTATCATTTAACACTTATTACTCCCACATTGCTTACGGTAACTTTCTTAATCAGACCGCTGGAATCAGTTAAAACTATAACTCCAGGGCCTGATACGCCTCCTGTCAAAACATGGAAAAAAATTTCTGTAGTTGTAGACGGGGGGGTTCCGCTAGTTGGTTGAAAGCTAATTTCTGCGGGTAATGTAAACTGTGAAATCATTGCTCTACCTCCGGAACATTGCACCCCCAAAAAATAATTTCTGTAGGGAGGAACCAAATCGGGAATAACATAGTATCCGTCTAATGTTGCGCTACCATTACATGCGGGAATTGAATCGGGTTTAACTTGTGAATACGCTCTTGCTTTTGCAGTATTTAAAGTATTAACAAAATTAAAAACAGCCTGCGAAAAAGCCTGATTTTTACTATACGAGTTAAAAGTTGTAACCCCGATTCCGGCAACAGCAGCTATTACAACCATTACAAGCAAAAGCTCAAGAAGTGTAAAACCTTTTTGGGCAAGTATGAAGCGTGTTATTTTCATTTTAATGCTTTAAATTTATGGATTTTTTACAGTATAAGACCAGTTCGTTGTACCACCGACACAAGGAGAAACATTAGAAGAATCTTTTTGCGGGTCAGTCGTATCCTGTAAACATGCGATAATCTGGTATGTGGTTGCCGGAGATCCAATTCCAGTATAGCTATAAGCGTTATGCGTTAAGGGGTCACAGGGAATTTTACTAAGATAAGTTGTTGTCCCATTGACTAATGAGCCTCCGCAAGCTGAAAGTTGAGACGTGTCCGGATAACTTCCAACGTCTGCCCGGTACATTTCAAGCGCCGACTGTATTTGCCTAAGATCTGATTTTCTTTGCGCATCCGATGCTCTTCTGATTTGTCCTTGTGGATTAACCGCAAAAAGTACCACTCCCGCCAATACACCGATAACCGATATTACCACCAATAATTCAATCAATGTAAAACCATGTTCAAGTTTTAAATTAATTTTCATAAATATTAGCCTTTAATTTAGGTTAGCACAAATAATAATACTTTGTCTACTATAGATGGACTTAACTAAATACCTAAAAATTTATGCAGTAATTGAAGCAAAAACCCTGCTTCAAAAAAAGTAAACAACGTACCAATTATTAATAGTGGGCCAAATGGAATAGAACTACCAAATTTTTTCTTTTTTAAGATAATTAAAAATACGGCGATAATTGCTCCAATTAGAAATGCCAAATACAGCGCGACTACAATTAAGGGAAATCCTAAAAAAAGACCTAAAACAAAGGACATTTTTATATCTCCGCCACCCATACCGGTCTTTCTGGTAAAAATATAATAAAGTAAAGTGACTAAAAGAAAAAATCCAAAGCTTCCAAGCGCCGACAGGAGATTATTAATTAGCAAATATTGCTGTCCTATTACTAGCCATACAAAACTTATAATTGCCAATAACAATAATATTTTATCCGGAATAATCCTATGTTTAAGATCAATAAAAAATATTGCAATAAATCCGGAAATCATAACTAAAAGGTATGCTAAGATCG
>JAJXYH010000017.1 GCA_021780675.1 bacterium | reverse complement strand
ATAAAGAATTGTATGTTATTATCCAAAACGACCCACGCAATACTTACTATCAACAACAATGGCTTAAAAATACTGTTTTCAAATGGGGAATAAAGGTCGGGGAATTTAAGTTTGGGGCACTTAAGGTTTTGGAGTTAAAAGTTTAATAAAACTTAAAATTATAGTATGATATTTTTATGAAGACTTTATCGGTTGTTTTAGCGGTTTATAACGAAGAGAAAAATTTGGCAGCTTGTCTTGATAGTGTTAAGGGTTTAGCAGACGAAATAGTAATAGTTGATGGTACTTCAACGGATAAGACAGTTGAGATCGCCAAAAAATACGGTGCAAAAGTCAAAATTACCACCAACAAGGTTAATTTTCATATTAATAAACAGATGGCTATAGATATGGCAACAAAGGATTGGATATTACAGTTAGATGCGGATGAGCATATCTCCAAAGAGCAGGCAGAGGAGATAAAAGAAATCTTAAAAAAAGATACGGATGAGTATAACGGTTATTGGATGCCCAGGAAGAATTATTTCTTGGGAAGGTTTTTAATGAAAGGCGGGCAATATCCGGATTATACATTAAGGTTTTACAGAAACGGTAAAGGACATTTACCGCAAAAGGATGTTCATGAACAGGCAGTAGTTGAGGGTAAGGTCGGTTATTTAAAGTCTGCGCTTTTACATTATCCATACGAGAGTTTCAGTTTTTATCTTCATAAATGGACGAGATATAATAAATTCTTTGCAGGACAAATAAAGGAAGAGCAAAAAAACAAAAATATAATTCTAAAAATTTTCTACGCATTTTCCTACCTTTTTTTAAAACCTGCGCACTGGTTGTTTACTACGTATCTTAGGCATAAAGGATTTGTAGACGGTTGGCAGGGTTTTGTATTTTCTCTTTTTTCTGCGCTTAGATTCCCGGTATCGTATATTTATTATTTAACAGGAAACATATGAAAATTTTAGTAACCGGCGGAGCCGGATATATCGGAAGCTTTATGGTTAAGCGTCTTCTTGAAAGGGGAGATGAGGTTGTTATTGCCGATTCTTTGGAAAGAGGACGGGAAGAAGTTGTTGAAACGCGTGCACAGTTTAAAAAAGGAAACCTTTTGGATAAAAATTTTGTAGCGGAAGTTTTTAAAGATATAAAATATGATGCCGTAATACATTTTGCCGGGTTTATCTTAATGGGAGAATCAATGGAAAATCCGGGACTTTATTTTACCAATAACGTGTTTCCTTCCATAAATATCCTAGAGGAGATGGTAAAATCGGGCAGCAATAACTTTATATTTTCCTCATCGGCAGGAGTTTACGGCAATCCGGAATCCGTACCGATTATTGAAGAAAGCCAAACCAGGCCAACCAATCCATACGGAGAAAGTAAGCTGATGGTAGAAAAAATTTTAAAGTGGTTTTATAAAACTAAAAATATAAATTCGGTTGCTTTAAGGTATTTTAATGCGTCCGGTGCGAGCCTGGATGGATCGATGGGAGAAGCACATATTCCGGAAAGCCATATAATTCCCAATATA
This sequence comes from bacterium, assembly GCA_021780675.1. Classification (GTDB taxonomy): domain Bacteria; phylum Patescibacteriota; class Microgenomatia; order Levybacterales; family UBA12049; genus DAHWUP01. The sequence goes on along the minus strand of JAJXYH010000017.1, from coordinate 6,922 downwards.
ATATATGCTCTTTTACAAAACAAACCTTTTGAGCTTTTTGGAAATGACTATAAAACTAAAGACGGAACGTGTGTTAGGGATTATGTTCATGTGTTGGATTTGGTAGAGGCACATGTATTGGCAATTGAAAAAATAAAAAAGGATAATGGTAATTTTATTTATAACGTTGGGACAGGGAATGGTTATTCAAATAAGGAAATTATTGAAATGGTAGAAAAAGTTTCAGGTCGCAAAGTAGATGTAAATTATTCCTCGAGACGGCCGGGTGATGCAGATGAGCTTTATGCAGATCCTACAAAAATAAAAAATGAACTTGGGTTTGATCCGAAGCATTCGGGTCTTGAAACAATAGTTAGAACTGCTTGGAAATGGCATAATAAATGAAAATTGCAATTGACGTTTCACCACTTCAAACAGGGCATAAGGTAAGAGGTGTGGGTTTTTATATAGAGCATCTTAAAAATACACTAGTTAATTATTTTCCGGAAAATGAATATATTTTTTTTGAAACAGGTGAGCAAATCCCTAAGGATGTAGATTTGGTGCATTTTCCGTATTTTGAACCATTTTTTTTAGCTCTTCCTATTTACCGAAGGTTTAAAACTGTGGTTACAGTTCATGATTTAACGCCTATTGTTTTTCCGAAAGCCTTTCCAAGAGGAATAAAAGGGGAACTAAAGTGGCAGATGCAAAGGTTTTCTTTAAAAAAAGCAGACGGAATAATTGCCGATTCGGTTTCTTCACAAAAAGACATCATTAAATATGTTGGAGTTTCGGAAAATAAGATTTCCGTTGTTCCCTTGGCCGCAGGAGAACATTTTAAAAAATTAAAGACCGATGACCCAAGATTAAAAAAGACTAAAGAAAAATATAATTTGCCGGAAAAGTTTTTATTATACGTTGGGGATGTTACTTGGAATAAAAATTTACCAAGGCTTTTGGATGCCGTAACGCAAACGGAACTGCCGATTGTTATGGTTGGTAAAAATTTAGTAAACGAAAATTACAATAAGACTAACCCCTGGAACAACGATTTAAACAGGGTAAATGAAATTATCAAAGAACAATCCTCAAAAAGCAAACAGCTAATAACAAGACTCGGGTTTGTGCCTGATGAGGATTTGGTTTCTATTTATAATTTGGCAACAGTTTTTATAATGCCTTCTTTATACGAAGGTTTTGGCTTGCCTGTTTTGGAGGCAATGAGTTGTGGTTGCCCTGTTATTACGGGCAAGGAAGGGTCTCTTGAAGAGGTAGTTGGAACTGCTGCTTATATTGTTGATGTATATGATTATAAAAGTATCGCAGATGGAATAAAAACAGTGATGGGTGATGAAAATTTACGTAAACAATTAACAAAAAAAGGTTTAGAAAGATCAAAACAGTTCAGTTGGGAAAAAACCGCGTCTGATACGCTTTCAGTGTACAGACAAGTTGTGAGTTTATAAAGTTTAAAGTTATACGTACTTTATAAACAATTAAACATTATTAATATTATGAACTTAATCAATAGATTAATTAGGCACGAGCTTGTATCGGGAAGTTTTTATATCTTTTTAGGTACATTTTCATCTAATATATTGGCATTTCTTTTGAATCTATTTTTGGCTAGAAATCTTACTTATTCCGATTATGCCATTTATGCAAGTCTTTTATCGGTTATAACACTTGCCGCAGTTCCTGCAAATTCTTTGAATACGATAATCGTAAAGTATGCAACAGGTTTTTTCGCAAAAGAAAAAATAGGCGAATTAAAATCATTTTATTTGTTTTTCTTAAAAGTAATTATCTTGATGTCGGTATTAATAATTTTTATATTTAGCATATTTTCCGTTCCTTTTAAAAATTATCTTAGAATAGACAATTCCGGGTACATAGTAATTAGCGGAGTAGTAATAGTTACTTTATATTTTAATATGCTAAATTCCGCATATTTACAGAGTCTTCTTAAATTCAAATTCTTGTCATTTTCCGTTACATTCGGAGGATTGATAAAAATATTAACTGGAATATTATTTGTTTTTTTAGGATTTAGGGCGTTTTCCGGTCTTTATGCGATAATTTTTATGGCAATGGGTACATTTTTAATTGCTTTTGTCCCACTTATAAATATTTTAAAAGCAAAAGAAATTAAAATTAAACAACTTAAAAATGAAATGCTTGGAGGCTATGTTTTTTCTACATTTGTAACAGTTTTATTTTTAACATCTTTTACGTCATCGGACGTAATTTTAGTAAAACATTTTTTTAGTCCTCAAATGGCTGGATTTTACTCTGGAATGTCACTTATAGGAAAGGTAATTTTTTATTTTACTGCGCCTATATCCATGGTTATGTTTCCGATATTAATTAAAAGGCATGCTATGGGTAGAAACTTTATAAATACATTTTATTTATCACTTTTTTTGGTTTTCCTACCATCGGTTGCAATATCTATTTTTTATTTCTTGTTCCCTGATTTTGTAATTAAGCTTTTCTTGGGAGGCAGGGATTACTTATTTATTGCAAAATATTTAGGAATTTTCGGATTAAATTTAACAATTTTTAGTCTTCTAAATGTGTGTATTAATTTTTTCTTATCCTTAGGAAGGACAAAAATTGTTTTTCCGGTGACTGTTGCAGCTATTTTACAGATAATTCTTATTTATGTTTATCACGGAAATTTTTATCAGGTCATTGGTGTGTCAATGTTGGTTTCGGTAATATTGATGGTAATTTTGGTTATAGGTTTTTTAAAGACTTTTGGGAATATAAATAAGTTAAAGGAGACGGTTTCCGTTGTAAATTCCACGACTGTCTAGTTATTGGATATTAGTTGTTAGATATTAAATGTTTGGGTTTTTACTATAATCTATTTTCATAAATCTTTAGTTAGGTTATGTTATACTTATTTTATGGATTTTATAACGCTTCTTAATAAAGATAAACAAAGGATCATACATGATGTTGTTATGCATCCCCTTAAGGTTAATAGCGACGAGTCGGGGGTATTGGTGGAAACTTTAAGGAGGGACTGGATAGATATTTTTGATAACGACAGAAAATTTTTTATGCAATACTACTCCGAAACACCATCGGGAATGGCAAGAGATGAAACTGTTTGGCATTACCATCCAACTGTTCAGGACGATAGATTTTCGGTTGTTAAGGGGGAAATCGTCGTAGCCGTTGCAGACAATAGATATGATTCCCCGACCAGGGACCTTTTAAACTTATTCTATATAAATGCACGGGAAAATCCGTATTTACTGCTTATTCCTAAAAAAACTTTGCATGGGTTTATGGTTGTTTCCAAAGAACCGGCGATATTGATCAATTTCCCTACAGGCCTTTATAACCCTAAAGAAGAAAATAGAATTCCCCATGCGGACGCAAAAGTTAAAATGGGAAATGGCGAACTTTTTAACTGGGACTTAGTAAGGCAGACTTTCGGACTTTAAATACATCTGGTAATATCTGGAAATATTTGGTAATATCTGGAAATATATGGAAATACCTCCAGCTTATGTTTTAACTCAAGAAATGGTTTCGTTTATTTCACAAATTGAAGCAAAAAAAGCCTTACTTGAAAATATTAATATACCGCTACAATTAATTAATAAGTTTCAAATAAACTCACTTCTTAAAAGTTCATTATATTCAGCAAAAATAGAGGGTAATAAGCTTAAAGAAAGTGATTTTAACGGACGTGTAAAATCAAATTCGGATATAAAAGAAAGAATTGAGGTAGAAAATATTATCACAGCGTTAAATTATCTACGGAACAAAAAGGTTAGTATTATAGATTTGAATTCAATTTTGGACTTACATAAAATAATAATGAAAAATATTTTGGATGATGCCGGAATTATAAGAACAGTTCCTAGTGCTATTTTTAACCAGGCAGGATTTCCCGTTTATATTCCGCCTGCCCCGTCACAAATTAGTGATCTTTTAAATAAATTAATCGAGTATATAAATACTATGACAAATGAAAATATCTTGATAAAGGCTGCTCTTTCGCACATGATTTTTGAAAAAATACACCCATTTTTGGACGGAAACGGGAGAATGGGTAGATTACTTTACCAGTTAGTTCTAATTAAAAATAATTACCATTTTAATTGGCTTTTGTCTACAGAGGAGGATATAAATGAAAAAAAAGAAGAATATTATTTATATCTGGATAAAGATGATGCAACATCTTTTATAGAATTTAGTCTGGATGTTTTACTCTTAAATATTAATAAGACAGTAGATTTAATAGTTGGACAAAAGGTGGATAATAAAGAAACATTACTTCTTCCAAGAAGAAAAGAAATTTTAGATTTAATCCGTGACCATAAATTAATGTCGCATGACCAAATAAAAAGAAGGTTTTTAAAAGTATCACCAAGAATGATAAGATATGATTTGAAAAAGTTGGAGGAAAAAGGATTTATTGTTAAAATCGGCTCTACAAGAGGAGCTTTATATAGCATAAAATAACATTATGAATATTAAACTACTTTCATTGGTTGTTCCTGCCTACAAACAAGAAAAAACAATTTTAAAAGATATTAAAAACCTCGATAAGGTTTTATCTTCATTTGGGTTTAAATACGAAATAATCGTGGTTGTGGATGGCTATGAAGATGACACTTTGAATGAGTTAAATGTTATAAAGTCTAAAGTTAAAAGTCTAAGAGTATTCGGGTATGAGGATAATTTGGGCAAGGGACATGCCATTAAATATGGTGTAGAAAAAGCAAGCGGGGATGTAATAGGGTTTATTGATGCAGGTATGGACTTGGATCCTGCGGAAATATCTATAATGCTTGATATCATGGATTGGAATGATGCGGATATTGTACTGGGAAGTAAACTTCATCCGGAATCAAAAGTAAATTATCCTTTGCAGCGTAAGATCTTATCCTGGGGATACAGGACTTTTACAAGAGCATTATTCGGATTTAAGGTCAGGGATACACAGGTTGGGTTTAAATTATTTAAAGGAGCAGTTGCTAAGAAAGTATTTAAGAGAATTATTGTTAAAAAGTTTGCTTTTGATATAGAAGTGTTGGCAGTTGCGTATAAATTGGGATACCACAAAATATATGAAGCGCCGATAAAATTAAACTTTAATGGTGCGTCTAGTATAACTTCTTCCAGTTTTTGGAAGGTAATTTTTTGGATGCTTTGGGACACAGCTGCTGTTTTCTATAGATTGAAGATAATTCATTATTATGACAAAAAGGATGTTGGATAGTAGATATAAGATATTGGAAAAATCATTTATCTAACATCAAAAATCAAATATTAAATTAAAATGAATATATTAATTCTTAATTGGAGGGACCCAAAAAATCCAAAAAGCGGGGGAGCGGAAATTGTTACACTTGAACATGCTAAAGCATGGGTAAAGGCAGGAAATAAGGTTACCTGGTTTACTTCGGAATTTAAGATAAAAGACGAAAGATCTAAGACTAATGAAAAAGTAGATGGTATTAATATTGTTAGAAAAGGAACATTTATTACAGTATTTTTACATGCCTTTTTTTATTATTTATTTTCCGGTGAAAAATTCGATTTGGTAATAGATGAGATACACGGCTTGCCCTTTTTTACACCGCTATATGCACGTAATGTACGAAAAATTGCATTTATCCATGAAGTTGCGGATGAAATTTGGGACTATATGTACCCTTTTCCCATAAATTTAATCGGTAGAAAAGTTGAAAAGATACTTTTGCTTCCATATAAAAATATTAAATTTATAACTGTTTCGAATTCCACAAAAAATGATTTAATAAAAAACGGAATTAAAGAAACTAACATATCAGTTATATTAAATGGAATTAATAATAAGGTTTTAAGTGAATTGCCTTTAAAAGAAAAAAATCCTACGTTTATTTTTGTATCGCGGGTTGTAAAAATGAAAGGAATAGAAGAGGTAATTAAAGCCTTTTTCTATATCTTGAGAGATATTGATAATTCGCAGCTTTGGATCGTAGGAGATGGAGAACCTTCTTACGTAGAGGAGTTAAAGGAAAAAATGAAGTCGTATTCAATATCTCCAAGAGTAAAATTTTGGGGAAGGGTTCCTAACGATAAGAAGCTGGAACTTATGAGTAGGGCACATATTCTTTTGCATGCGTCGGTTAAGGAAGGCTGGGGGCTGGTGGTAATAGAAGCGGCAAGTATGGCAACACCGAGCGTTGTGTATAATGTATCGGGTCTTAAGGATTCCGTTAAAAATGGGAAAACAGGGGTAGTTTTAGCGGAAAATTCGGCTAAAGAAATGGCAAAGCAGGCAATTTTGCTTATAAATGATAAAAAACGATATATGGAATATCAAAAAAACTGTTTAGAATGGGCGAAAAGCTTAACTTGGAAAAAATCAAACAGTCAAAGTTTAAATTTAATAAATATATAATATGATAGATAATCCAATGCTTTCTGTGATAGTGCCTACATATAATAGTGAAAAAAAATTAAGTTTATTGCTAAAATCTTTAAATGATTCTAAATTTAAAAATTTTGAAATCATTATAAATGATGATAAAAGGTCTTCGGATAAAACAAAAGAGCTAATAATCAAATTTAAAAAAAAGGGATTAAGAATATTATATTTAAAAGAAAATAATTCAATGGCGCAAGCAAGAAAGAAAGGAGCTACTTTAGCCAAAGGTAGAATACTCTTGCATTTGGATTCAGATATGAAAATATCAAAAGACCTTTTAGAAGAGTGCTATATATTAATTAATAATAAATATGATGCATTGGTTATTTCAGAAGAATCATTTGGTGCTACCTTTTGGGCAAAATGTAAGAGTCTGGAAAAAAAATGTTATCAAGGCATAAGCGAATTAGAATCACTAAGATGTATAAAGAAAGTTGTTTACGATAAAGTAGGAGGCCATAATGAGAAAATGGTATTTTCAGAAGACAAGGATTTAGATAT
>JAJXYH010000007.1 GCA_021780675.1 bacterium | reverse complement strand
GGTCGAGGGTACTCAACAGGATAGCAAACAAAAAGGTGCTATTTTAGCCTCAAAAAGCGATTCAACCAGATATTTTAAAACTAAATATTTTGAGGCTAATTTGTTATTACCCTAACGGGATTTGAACCTCTAGATTTAATTAACTCTTGACATAGTTTATAGTTTACTGTAAACTATAAACTATGAAAACAAATACCAGAAATAGAATCGTAGAGTACGTCAGAGAAAATAATCAACTAAGAGCCCACGAATTAGCTCGATTACTTAATATTAGTGGAACCGCAATTCATAAACAGTTAAAATCCCTTATAAATTCTGGAGAACTTGAAAAGATTGGTAGACCACCTAAGGTATATTATGTTTTAGGATCTAAAAATATAAACAAAAATATATCGGTTGACCCGGCTTTGCTTCGAGAAATTAATGCAAACTATCTTTATATCTCCCCTACCGGAGAATCAAAAAATGGATGGGATGGATTTCTCACCTGGTGCGAAAAAACAAAACAGGATCCAATAAAAACGGCAAATGAATATATTACCACCCTTAACAAGTTTAATAAGTATAAAAAGGATAACCTAATCAATGGAATGCCGAAAATGAAAAATACATTTAAAAATGTTTATTTAGATAGGCTTTATTATTTAGATTTCTATAGTATTGAAAGATTTGGAAAAACTAAACTAGGTCAAATGCTTTTGTACGCAAAACAAAGCCAAAATACAAATTTAATTAATCAACTAATTGAACAAGTTCGCCCCAAAATATTAAAGATCATCAAGCAAAATGCTATTGATGGAGTACTTTTTATTCCTCCCGCAGTAAAACGAGAAGTACAGTTTATGAAAGAGTTAGAAAAACAACTGGCATTACCCATCAGAGCCCTAACTGTTACTAAAATAAAAACGGAAATAGTTGTACCCCAGAAAACTTTATCAAAAATTGAAGATAGAATTGAAAATGCCAAAAAAACAATTATTGTTGATGATAGAAATGCATATAAAAATATTCTACTAATTGATGACGCTGTCGGATCCGGAGCAACAATGAATGAAACCGCGAAACAAATTAAAAATTCAAACCTTGTTAATGATGAGGTTATAGGTCTCGCTATTACAGGCAGCTTTAAGGGATTTGACGTAATAAGCGAAGTGTAATATCATTCTTCTTTCCTAATTAATATTTCTCTCATAATATTCATCGGAATGCCCTGTTTTATTTATATTTTCTTTTGAATGTTCTTGGATTTCCGAATATTCGGTTATAATTTTATTTATCCAAGGTAAAAAGTGTTCAAAAGAAAATGCATCAGGGGTACAATAACTTTTTCGAAGACTTTTGCCTAAGAAAAAGTTTTTTTATTGTTTAGTAGCTAATTCAAAGAGTATAATAATTTCCGATGAATAAACCCAGAAAATTACTTTTAGTTATGTTCGTTTTGTTAACAGCTTTTCTTGTTTTTTCGTATTTATTTATACTGCCATTCTTAAAATATGAAAATAATCTGGCTATAAACCTACCAAACCATATCGAAGAACAAATGCAAAAAAGGCATGATACTTATATTCCCGCCAATAAAATTAGTAAATATGTAAAAGAGGCAGCAGTTTCCTCACAAGACAGGCATTTTTATTCAAATTTGGGAATAGATGTACTCGCAACGTTTAGGGCATTTTATTATATTTTAATCTTCGGCCAAAGGCAGGGTGCAAGTACTATTACCGAACAACTTGCCAAAAACGTCTATTATCAAGACCGGGATAATTTAAGAACCGACATCGAAACAAAACTGTTCGCATTATTTATTACTGCTCATTTTTCAAAAGACAAAATCTTAGAAATGTATTTAAATGAAATTTATTACGGAAAAAACTCATACGGTATTAACGCTGCAGCAGCAAAGTATTTTAAAACTACACCCAATCGCCTGAACATTTACCAGTCGGCCTATTTAATTGCGCTTATTAATGCTCCGAGCATCTTAAGCTCTAATCCAGAACAAGCAAACGAGGAAACAAAAAATGTATTGCTGGAAATGTTAAATAACAATTATATTTCTAAGCAAGAGGAATTGGGTGCCGAAAAGTTTCTCTTGAGTTTTTAACAATATATTTGTATACTCCCCAGTTAGTTATGGCAATTAATGAAATAGAACGATTTATATTAGACAAATTAGACTCGCTTCCAAGCGACCATTCGCAAAGACCTTTTATAGAAGGATTGTCACAAGTTGTAGGAGCATACGAATCAAAACCCGATTCTATTGTTGAGGATCCTACAAAACCTTTTCCAACCATGGGGGAAAGCTATCAATTTGCAGAGTCGCTTGAACTTAATTCTCGTGCAAAAAAAATTGTTGCCCGTCTTTATAGAGTCGGGATTATCTCTTCTGCCCAAGACCTAAGTCATGTACCCGATTTTGATCTTATACAACAGTATCAACTTGGAGCAAAAACACTGGCAAATATTAGAGCTTCCTATCCATATTCCCCAAAAGAACAAGTCTAATGGATTAATCTACTGCCGGAGACGGCGTTAAAGTAAACCCAATTTGGGAGATAATAATATTTTCTGATATAGCCTCTAAACGAGGTTATACCGCAAAATATTATTTTGCAACGTGCCAGACTCCTAAGACCCCGTCACCGTTTACATCTCCTTTTGCCGTGTCCTTAATGTAATAATACAAAGGCATACCCTTCCAGGTATATTGTAATTTTCCTTCGACATTAGTAAATGTTCCCAAATTTGCAGGAAGGTTGGTCGGAGCACTACCGGTTACTAAATACGGCGGCCAGTTTACAAGACATTGTCCGCTACAATTACTGACATCTTTACTGTCTTTATCGTATGTATAAAGAGTCATTCCCTTACTGTCGGCTACGATATTACCGTATTTTCCAACTGCGGGCATAGTGATTGCGTCCGTCATTACTCCGGTTGGTTGCGTTGAATTTACGCTTGCCATTTTCTTGGCATCGTCAAGCTGTGTTTGATAACTTTGCGCCTGGTCTGCCATAAGTTTTACGAATTTTGTTTTTTCGTAATAATAGCCTGCGAAAAGCCCCACCAAAAGCGCTATAACTCCAACAACCACCATTGGTAAATATTTATTGTTCATACTTTTCACCCCCTTCCTGAGCAAAAAAATCTAATTTTTTCATTTAAATGTAAATACTTCTTCTACGGTTTTACCAAAAAACTTGGCAATTTTTAAACCCAATAAAAGTGACGGCGTGTAATTTCCTTTTTCTAATACAAGTACAGTTTGTCTTGAAACGCCGACAATTCTTGCAAGTTCTTCCTGTGTAACGCCTTTTTCTTTTCGAAGTTTGTAAACTTTATTTTTAACATATTCCATGATGTAAAGCTCAGTTTACATTTAAACACCCAATAGAATAAATTGCTGTAGTTTGAATCACCGATATTTACTTTTTAAAAAAAGAGCTTAGTCAACAGCCGGAGGTGGGGTTGCGTGTAAAATAGGCCTTGGGGGAATTTCCACTTTTGGCTGAAACGGTTTTGTTAAAGCAATATTTAGAACTTCATCCGCATGATTAACAAATTCAAAATGTAAATCTTTTTTCACTTCTTTTGGAACATCTTCTAAATCTTTTTTATTGTCTTTTGGTAAAATAACTGTTTTAAGTCCTGCCCTGTGTGCAGCAATTACTTTTTCTTTAACTCCACCAATTTCCAAAGCCCTTCCCCTTAGTGTTACTTCGCCTGTCATCGCAACAGTTCTTTTTACAGGAATTTTAGTCAGAGCCGAAACAATTGCAGTTGTTATGGCTAAACCTGCCGATGGACCGTCCTTAGGAACTGCGCCTTCCGGAACATGGACATGAACATCAAGTTTTTGATAAAACTTTTCATCCAACCCGAAAGCTTTTGCCCGAGCCCTAATATAAGATAAGGCTGCCTGGCAGGATTCTTTCATAACATCCCCAAGTTGTCCGGTTAAAATAAGATTTCCCTTACCCGGCATTAAAGCTACTTCTATAAATAGTATATCCCCACCTGCTTCAGTCCACGCAAGACCGGTAGACATTCCCGCTTCATCCTTTTTCTCAATTAAAGTTGAGGAAATTTTAATCGGCCCTAAAAACTTTGGCACATTTTTATTAGTAACAATTATCTTTGTCTTTTTGCCCTCCGCTACTTCTCTTGCCACTTTTCTTAAAATTGCGGCGATTTGTCGCTCGAGTGTCCTAACGCCTGCTTCTCTTGTGTAATGGTCTATTACAAATCTAATTGCGCTGTCTTCAATACTCACCTTTTTTTCGGAAAGTCCGTGTGCTTCCATTTGTTTTTTAAGTAAGAAATTTTTAACAATCCTAAACTTTTCTTCCTGCGTGTATCCTGAGAACTGGATTATTTCGAGTCTGTCTCTAAGAGCCGGAGGAATAGTATCTAAAACATTTGCAGTTGTAACAAACATTACATCGGATAGATCATATGGAACTTCCAAGTAATGGTCGGAAAATGCATGGTTTTGCTCGGGATCCAAAGCTTCCAAAAGCGCACTTGATGGATCTCCTCTAAAATCTGCTCCCACCTTATCTATTTCATCGAGCATAAAAACAGGGTTCCTGGTTCCCGCATCTTTAATCCCTTGAATAATCCTGCCCGGCATTGCTCCAACATAGGTTCTCCTGTGACCCCTAATTTCTGCCTCATCCCTAATTCCACCTAATGATACTTTAACGAACTTTCTACCCAAGGCTTTAGCGATGGATTTTCCAATTGATGTTTTTCCAACCCCCGGCGGTCCTACAAAACAAAGAATCGGACCTTTCATTTTTCCGGATAGTTTATGTACTGCCAGATATTCAATTATTCTTTCCTTAACTTTTTCCAAACCATAGTGGTCTTCGTTTAAAGTTTTTTCCGCGGTTTTTATGTTTACATTATTCTTGCTTTCTTCTCCCCAGGGAACGCTTAAAAGCCAATCCAAATAATTCCTAATATAACCGGCCTCCGTGTTAAACTGGTTCATTTGGGCAAGTTTTTTAATTTCTTTTTCTGCCTTTTCGGCAATCTCTTCGGGCATTTTTGCTTTCTTTAGTTTATCGTAAAGCTCCCTTATTTCGCTGTCTTCATCGGATTCGCCCAATTCTTTTTCGATTGTCTTAAGACGTTCTCTTAGCATTATTTCCCTGGCGCCTTTTTCAAACCTTTCCTGTGTTTTAGAAGCGATCTTTTTCTCAAGCTCCAATACTTTAATTTCTTTAGAAAGATATTCATTTACTTTTTCCAATCTTTTTCTTACATCCAACTCTTCTAAGATCAATTGTTTTTCCGAAGGTTTAAGCTCTAAAACAGATGCAACTAAGTCAGCCAGAACCGAAGGGGTATTTTCGCTCATTACGTTCATAAAAACCAAAAAGTCAACAAATTTCCCTAAATTAATTGCCCTTTTAAATTCATTAGTAAGGTGGTTTGTTAACGCTTTAATCTCCGGGGTGTCTTGGAAAATATCTTCAATCTCTTGTACTCTTGCCATTGGATACGGATATTCTTCGACATACTCCAAAATTGCAATTCTTGATAATCCTTTTACTTGCGCATTTATTTCTCCGTCACTTTTAATCATGCGCTCTATGTGAGATAATGTGCCCACGTTATAGAGGTCCTGTGGATTTGGTTCGTTTAGTTTTGCATTCTTCTGTAAAACAAAACCAACAATTCTTTCCTGGGAAAAAGAAGATTCCAAAGCAGCTAAGCTTTTTGGCCTTCCAAACGTTAGCACAGAGTCCGTATTTGGAAAGATTATACCGTCTCTAATGGGGATTATTGGGATTATTTTTTCCATATTTTAAACTTAGTATTAGCAATCTATCATATTAATTGCCAAATTGTCAATAACCCTAAAAATTTTGGGTAAGTTTTTAAAACTAACTGATAAATTAACAGTAAAAGCTTAAAATTGGATGAAAAAATAAACACTTTTACTATATTGACCCTGCACAAAAATAGGGCGTAAAATTAAAGTATTATGATTTATCTTAGCCAATTACTAAATAAAAAAGTATATTTCAACCAAAAAGTCTACGGTGAAATGATTGATTTCGCCGTGCTTGAAAGCTCTCCTAAACCATTGGTCTCAAGAGTTGTTATAAAAAGGGGGGTTAAAAAGATTACAATTTCACCATCGTTTCTCTCTATTAAGAGAAACGGCGCTATTTTAACTAGCGACAAAGCACCTTTTTTCCCTTTCGATGAAAGGGATTTTTATTTAAATGAGGACCTTTTGGATAAACAAGTAATAGATATCAACGACAAAAAACTGGTTAGGGTCAACGACGTTTTAATGGAAAGTAATGGTGAGCTTAAAGTAATGGGTTTGGATGTCGGCGCCTCTGGGATATTAAGAAGATTAGGGCTTGAGGGAATAATAAAAATAAAACCTAAAATTCTCCCTTGGCAAATGATCGAAGCTTTTGATTACCAAACGGGAACAGTAAAGGTAAGCCTTTCCGAAAACAGCATTAAAAATATGCATCCGGCCGAGATTGCCGATATTTTGGAAGAGCTGGGACCAAGAGAAAGAAGAGGAATCGTCGAAAGTTTAGATGCAAAAAGAGCTGCTAAAGCAATCGAGGAAACAGACTTTAGGACGCAGGAGGCAATTCTTGAGGAACTTCCTTCAACTATTTTAAAAAAAGTTGTCGGAAAAATGCATGTAGCCGATATTGCAAGTCTATTTTATAAAATCAATCCCTTAAGAATAAAAGAGATTTTAAGAATGCTTGGTGAAGAACGCGCACAAAAAGTTGAAAAATTAATCGACTTTGGCGAAGACAAAGCAGGTGGAGTAATGCGAACCGGATTTATAGCGTTTGATGGAAATATTACCGTAAAAGAAGCCTATAACAACCTCTATAAGAATACCCCGAAACCAGAAGCAATCATCGTCACCAATGGAAACCAAAAACTTGTTGGAATTATTTACGTAAAAGATATTTTGGATATCGATTCCTTGGCCCAACTTAAAGATATTGTAATTGACCGGAAATTTGTATTTCCAGAAACCGATTTTAACCAGGTGATAAAGCTTTTTGGAAGATATAACTTAAGAGTTTTACCGGTTGTTGATAAAGAAAAAAAACCAATCGGTGTTATTACGGCAGGCGTTGTGCTACAAAGAATAGAAGAAAGGACCAGGGAAGATGAAGTTTATTACAATAATTAAAAGAAAATTTATATTTTTAATTCCTATACTTGCTATATTAGGCCCCGGAATTATTTCCGGCTCCGTAGATAACGACGCCGGTGGAATTACCAGCTATTCGGTGGCAGGAGCTTCTTTTGGCTATTCTTTAATATGGGTTTTATTCCTGACTACCTTTTCCTTAGCCGTAACCCAAGAAATCGGAGCCAGAATGGGACTTGTTACGGGAAAAGGCTTAGCTTCTTTAATTAGAGAAAAATTCGGTATCCGCTGGACTGCTTTTATAATGGCATGCCTTTTTATCGCAAATATGGGAACAATTGCCGCGGAATTTGCAGGTGTTGCCGGATCGCTGGAAATTTTTAATATACCAAGATATATCTCAATTCCCGTTGCAGTCATATTTATATATTTAATAGTTACCAAATGGAATTTTAAAAGACTTGAACGAATATTCCTGATAGTTTCATTTTTTTATATTGCCTATATATTTTCCGCTTTCATAATAAGACCCGATTGGATTCATGCGGTAAAAAGCCTCGTAATCCCGTCTTTTAAATTAAACGGGGCGTACATCCTTACTTTAATGGCGGTAATTGGAACAACTATCACACCCTGGGGACAATTTTTTATCCAGGACTATGTAGTTGACAAAAAACTTACCAAAGAAGATCTAAAAATCGAAAGAGGAGATGTATTTTTCGGTACTTTTCTTACAAACTTTATCGCCTTCTTTATAATCGTTGCAACTGCAGGAACCCTTTTTATAAAAGGGATAACAATAAGCGATGCAAAAGATGCGGCACTGGCACTCGAACCGTTAGCCGGACAGTTTGCTTCACTACTTTTTGCTTTCGGACTATTAAACGCTTCTTTGTTTGGGGCTGCTTTAGTTCCGGTTTCCACTTCTTATGTTATAACCGAGGCGTTTGGAATAGAATCGGGCCTTAATTTTAAACTAAGACAAGCACCACAGTTTTATGGTTTGTTTGCATTAACCTTAATCCTGGGCGGACTTATGGTCATTCTCCCCTTCTTTCCTCTTATTACCATTCTGGTTGTTTCCCAGGCTGTTAATGCAGTTTTACTTCTTCCTATATTTATATTTATATATCTGCTTTCAAACGATAAAAAACTTCTCGGAGAATACGCAAATAATAAGATTGTTAACGCAGTTGTAATAATTACGTTTATCCTAATTGCGATTGCATCTTTATTTTATTTTGTGTCTCTTTTTGCCCCTAATCTATTTAAATTTCTTTAAATATCAAAGTTTTATTTACCTTTTTTAACCGCAGAAATATTATATATAGCATAAGCCGCTTGCTCTTCTGTTATTTACAAC
>JAJXYH010000056.1 GCA_021780675.1 bacterium | reverse complement strand
TCCGATCTATACCTAAGTTCCGGATCCCTGGTTAAATTTCCAATCAATTGAACTCTATTTAAACTTCTTGCCATATTATTTTGCCTTTAATAAAAGGTGTCTTAGTATATTTTCGTTATTTACTAATCTTTTTTCAAAATCCTTTTCCATTGCTTCTTTCAATTCAAATACGTAATTAACAAAAAATCCGCTAGTTTCACGTTTTATCATATAAGAAAGAGGTTTTTCTCCCCAATCTTCCTCTTTAGTAAATTTCGAGCCTTTTAAAAAGTCCTTCACTTCTGTTAAAACTTTTTTTCTGTCAGCTTCCTTAAGCGAAGTTTTTAAAACTAAAACCAATTGATAATTTCTCATGTAGCGTTAATTTTACAATAATAGGCTATTTTAAGCAAGAATTAACTTTTTAGCTTTCTAAGATAAACTCTTTAAATGAAGGCTGTGCGAAATTATATTCCCACTTGCCGATTCTTTCATTTCCCACTCTTTCCTGTTCACCCACGTTTTTATAACCTTCTTCTTCTTTTAATCTTGTAACAAGAGTCTGATAATGCGGGCTTCTTCTTGCTAAGACATCTTCAGCAGGAACAAAAACTAAATTATACCCTTCCGACAAATATTCTTTTACCGAGGCTTCAAATGCCGTCCATTTTTTATTAAACTTCTCAGACTCCTCCCCTGCTTTAAACAGAAATTGTAACTGGTTTTTCAGTAGTATTCGCTTATCGTCATCGATTAGAATATCCAAAATTTTCTGTGCTCTTTCTATCTGGTAATCATTTGTTACAACTGCTGCGCTTCTAAAACCGTTAGCAACGGAAAGGGAAATAACCTGCATTACTTCGGTTAACGTTGATGTCGACTGAGACGCTTGGACTATTTCGTTTTTAACTCCTAATCTTTTTAAATCTCCCTCTAAAACAGATGCAAAAGACGGAGAATTAGTAGGCTGATTTTCTTGTTCTGCCGACTGGAATAATACGCTTGGCCTATGACTCATGGTAACGATTTTTGCATGCGGATAAAATCCTGCAAGTTCTGCTGCTGCAACTGGTCTTGCTTTTGCTCCTCCGGTTTTTTCGGGATAAAACTTACCACGGTAAGGTGAAGTTGTATACCGTTTACCCGATTTACCCTCTATTGCCCTGTTTCCTCCCCCTAAAACAAAAAATGCATCAGGTGTTTCGCCGGATAAAACTTCCGAGTAATACTGTTCTTTTGAAACTGAATGATCTGCTTCCACTTCAAAAACATTAGAGCCTTCAGCCGGGATTACTCTTTTATCCGGTTTTTCAAAATGCATATAATCCTTATGATCTTCCCAATCCCCTCCCCAAACCCAGCCTCTTTGTTTAAAAAACTCCACAATTTCACTGCCTGCGGTAAGAGTGCCTAAACGGTTTGGATCATAATCCAATCCATACGAATGTTCTCCTTTTATGTAGGGATTAAATAAAGGATTAATATCTATCGCCCTGCCAAAACTATGGTTCGAAAACCTATCTTCCCCCGCGATTTTTCTATAATTAAACCCTATGGAATTGTTTTCGGTCTGTTTCTTTTCTTCATCGGACATAAAATTTCTATCCATTGCGGGGACAACCGAATTAATTGGAAACTTAAGTCTTGTAATTAAGGCAAAAGCTTGTTTTACATCAGGCAATAGTTCTCTGTCTAAAACTACCTGACCCTGATGAAGCTTGCCATCAAAAGAATAATATGTAACATCGGCAATGCCTAAACGGTCTAAAACTTCTTTGGAGGGTTCTATTGTTTGACGAAGAGAAAGCGCTTGCTGCAGACTTAAGCTTGAATCTACTATTATTCCATTTTGTAAAGTTTCCGGCATAGAAATAGTTTATCAGGAATTTATGATCAGTTCAAAAATCTGAAGAGCTAATTTGTCGCTGTCATGGCGGATAATACTTCGTCTTCTTTCGTCTACCGGATTTTGTTTAAGAATTACATCTTTAATAAGGTCTTTTCTAATAATATTAAAATTGTTTTTCCAATCTCCCAAATCGTCTTCAACAGGATTTTCCTCATATTGGCTATACCAAGAAAGAACGGTTTTTTTAGGCCTTTTATCATTTATAAACACAAAATCCAAAACATTTTTTCCTAAGTATTTCTCCAAAGCTTTAATATGATCCGATGCTTTAAAATTTGTAGTCTGCCCTACTTTTGTCATTAAATTTAATACATAAATCTTTTTGGCCTTTGATTCTTTTATTACTTTTGGCATTCCCTTAACTAAAATATTGGGTAAAATACTGGTAAAAAGGTCTCCCGGCCCGATTACGATATAATCCGCTGATTTTATCGCAAGTTTTGCATCTTCATTTAGTTTTGCCGATGGCTTAAGGTATGCTTTGACGATCTTCGGACGTTTTTCCCTTTTTTCCACTTCGTCAATGTGCGTTTCACCCTCAATTGTTTTACCGTTTGCAAGATCTACACAAAGTTTGCTTTTTTTATCAAAAGTAACCGGAACGACTTTTCCCTTAATATTTAATATTTTTCCGATTTCCGTTATCGCTTTTTTCATACTGCCGGTTTGTTTCTCCAAAGTCGATAAGAAAATATTGCCAAAATTATGCCCCTTTAATTCTCCTTCTTCGAAACGGTAATTAAATAAGTCACGTAAAAGCTTTGAACTTTCCGATAATGCTACAAGACACTGTCTCACATCACCAGGAGGCAAAACCCCAAGCTCGTCCCGCAAGCGGCCGGAAGACCCGCCATCATCAATCATATTTACAATTGCTGTTAAATGGATGGGATATTTTTTTAAACCACTAAGAGAGGTATAGCTACCTGTTCCGCCACCGATTGTCACAATTTTTGGCATTGAGGATTTCATTTTTAAATTAGGTTGTTATTATACCAAAATGATATAATTGTGTCATGCAACCCTTAGGAAAACTTGCGGTTTGCAAAGGATTAAATCGAAACCAAGTAAGGCAGCTTATTAAATTCACCAACACCGACCCACTTATTGCCGAAACCACAAGAGACTTAGAACGTTTTAAAGACATAAAAACTTACCGCTTATGGCTTACAAAAAAGAGGACAATTTACGCACTTATCGATAAAAATAAAAATCTTATGGGTATTATTTGGTTTGGGATAAAACAAATGCCTAAAAATATTAATTTTAGTGAAAAATTAAACGCTAACCACTACTCTGTTACTTTTGCAATAAGGTTATACGAAGGCGCACGCGGAAAAAGCCTATCTAAAAAATTTATTACTAACACCTGGGAATTATATTCAAACAGCAAAGAATTTTTAGAAAACCCCAATAAGGGTTTGTGGCTTGAAACAAATATTAATAATTTTGCAGCAGTTAGTTCTTACAAGAATTTGGGGTTTAAATTGGTAAGCAAACCCGATAAAAAAGGAAATGTAATTATGCTCCAGCTATAAAAACTAACTTCCCGATAACTTTCTAGCTATTCAATTAAAGGGTGGCGCGATTTGAAGGGCTTCCGACAGCGCGCAGGTAAAGAGCGATGCTTCGCATCCAATTCGAAACGAGCACTGGCGGGTAGAAAAATCGGAACAGGACCCTAAATTTTATGCTCCAATTTTAAATTCAACTATATCACCGTCTTGCATAATATAATCTTTTCCCTCCAAAAGCGCTTTACCCGCTTCCCTTGCGCCTTTCCAACCATTATGTGAAATAAAATCTTCAAAATGCACTACTTCGGCTTTTATAAACTTTTTCATAAAATCTGTATGGATTTCCCCTGCTGCCAACAATGCGCTGTCACCTTTATGAATTGTCCAGGCTTTTACTTCTTTTTCTCCGCAAGTAAGGTACGATATTAACCCCAACTCTTCATAGGCTTTTTGAATTAATCTTTCAAGACCTGATTTTTCCAACCCCAAATCCTTAAGATATTCTATTTGCTCCTCTGCTGTTAAAGACGCAAGTTCTGCCTCGATTTTGGCGCAAATTACAATAATCTTGTGTTTTTCAACTCCTAAAAAGCCTGCATATAAAGCAATTATTTTTTCGATGTTTGCCGGGTTATAATCGCTTTCTGCTACATTTAAAACAATTATTTCCTGTTTGGCGGTTAATAAATTTAATTCTTTAATACTTAACTTTTCTTCATCGGTTAAACTTACTTCAAAGGCATTTTTCCCACTGTCTAAGACCTGTTTTAATTTTTCAACTGCTCCTCTTTTAACAATATCCGTACGGAGAGCTTTTTCCGATAAGTTTTGGAATGTTTGAATATCCGCAATCTGCAGTTCCGTTCTAATAGTTTCATAATCGCTCTTTGGGTCAACTGCCCCTTCTTTTAAAATATTTTCGTCCTCAAACGCTCTAACCACGTGGGCAACAACACTAACTTCCCGAATATGCGACAGGAATTTATTTCCTAAACCCGCACCCTCGCTTGCTCCCTTAACCAAACCTGCAATATCAACAAAATTTACCGTAGCAGGTTTTAGCGGCGGCAATTGCGATAGTTTCTCTTCCTGCTTGGTAATTTCTGCTAATTTTAAAAGCCGTTCATCGGGAACGGGAACAACGCCGATATTTGGCTCAATGGTAGCAAACGGATAATTGGCAACAAACGCAGCTTGTTTTTTTAAAAGCGCGTTAAAAAGTGTGGATTTTCCAACATTCGGCAACCCGACTATTCCGATTGATAAATTCATGAAAAGATTATAGCAGATTAAAGTGTTCTTTAATTTTTTGCGCAGCCTGTGCCGGAGACATTTTGGTTGTATCGATTTCTATTTGATTTTCTACATTCCATTTTTCTAAAGAATCGGGGTATTTATTAAAAAATTCTTCCAAATCTTGCCGTTTATTAAATTTATTTTTTCTCGACTCATCTTCTACCCTTTGCAAAAGTGTGTTTCTTGATGCTTTAACCCAAACGACAAACGCTACCCCGCCATTATTTTTATATACATCAATAAATGATTGGTACAAAAATTTATTGTGGTTTAAAACAACACCCGTAACTATTAAATCTAACTTTGATTTTGCCGCCTCTTCTACAATATGCTGCCTTATTTTATAACCCAATTCTTTTCGCTCCGGCCTACCAAAAAGCTCGAACAAAATATCCAAAACTTTATGGTTATGGAAGTTTTTAAATCCTGTTATTTCTTCTAACTTTTGGGAAATTGTTAACTTTCCGGATGCCGGCGCCCCGTATAAAATAATTAATTTCATCCTGTAGGAAATTATAGCAGAAATAGAAATTTTCTAACTTACCTTTTCTTACATTTTTTCAGCAACTCTTCAGAATTCATATTTACTATTCTATAGTAATAGTTAAAGTTGCATAAAAAGCCCTTGACAAAGGGAAAAATCAGGAACTATTATAAATTATGAACGAAGAATTAAATACAAATCAGACAACCGAACAGGTTACGCAACCGACCCCGGCACAGAGTACTGTAAAACCTGCCAATAAAAGTAAAAAGATTTATATTGTTTTGTCAATTGTTTTAGTTTTGGTTATTCTTGGTGGTGCATTTTTTCTATTTTCTAAAAATGCTTCTGCTCCCACTACCCTTACAAAGCAAACAACTCAACCTATCCAAACGGCACAAGCGCCAACTCAGACAAAAGTTACTTCCCAAAATGTGGATCAAACCCTTCAAAACACAGACACCACTATGCAGAATGCAATGAATCAGGTAAATTCCGATCTTAAAGACATTAGTAATATCAATACTTCGCAGGATAGTACCAGCGGATTATAATTATGAAAAATAGCGGTAAAATTTTATTAATTACAGGTTTGCTTTTAGCAGTAGGCGCTATGCCTTCGTTTGCCCAGGCGCTTGGTGGACAAAAATTATTAAATTCAACAAACCGCATGGAGCAGGTTGCAAGCCGTGAAGCAACTGCCCAACAGACCCAGCTGCAAAATGTTATTAAACGCTCCGATACTTTAATTACAAATAGGATTACTACTTTAAATACCCTCTTAACCAGAATCCAAAATGACACCAGATTAACAGCAGCCGAAAAATCCAGCTTTACAAGCGATGTCCAAACCGATATTTCAGGACTAACGGCCCTTAAAACAAAAATAGATGCGGATACGGATGTTACAACCGCAAGAGAAGATGCAAAAACAATTATTACCGGCTATTACGTTTACGCTGTCTTTGAACCCAAAGTACGCTTGCATATAGTTCTAAATAATTTACAAACCGTTTCTACAAACGTACAAAATTTGGTTCCTCAAATCCAGAATTTAATTAATTCGCTGCAATCCCAGGGAAAAGATGTAACCGAACTCCAAGCACAATTAAACGATGTTAATACCCAGCTTCAAACAATAAATACAACTCTTGCCAAAGACATCACAACTGTTGAGGGTATAACCGCAACCACCGGCCCGTCTTCTGCCGAGCAATCATTTGCTAAGGTCAGACAGGATATTGCACAGTTAGTAAGAGCAGGTTTTGCAAAAATCCGCTCGGACTTTGCACAAATGAGACCGTTATTTAATAAACTGATAATTAGTAAAGTAACGCCAGAACCAACTTCTCCAACAAGTACCGGCTCCGCATCACAATAGTTCTTCAGGTTTAATAATGAAAGATATACTTTGTGCTTTTCTTACTAAACAATCTGCACGAAAAGTACCCGAAATAATCCTGCTTTTTTGGATAATTAAATTACTAACAACTTCCATGGGAGAAGCAACTTCCGATTATTTAGTGCATACTTTTGATCCTGTAATTGTAGTTATTATTGGATTTATAGGCTTTCTTATCACTATTTCCTTACAATTTTACGTAAAAAAATATTTTGCCTGGGTTTACTGGTTAGCAGTTACAATGGTAGCAATTTTCGGGACAATGGCAGCAGATGTTGTTCATATTGTTTTGGGAGTGCCCTACCTCTACTCCACAATCTTTTTTGCAATAAGTTTGACAATTATTTTTGCTCTTTGGTATAAAATCGAACACACTTTATCGATCCATAGCATTTTTACTCCACGACGTGAACTTTTTTACTGGTTGACCGTTGTAACTACTTTTGCACTTGGAACTGCAGCCGGTGATATGACAGCCGTAACTTTAAATCTTGGGTATTTAAACTCCGGCATTTTATTCGGAATTCTGTTCTTCCTGCCGCTTGTGATTTTTAAATTGACGAATAAAACGGAGGCATTTTACTTCTGGTTTGCTTATGTTATGACCCGTCCGTTTGGAGCAAGTTTTGCAGACTTCTTTGGTAGAACTTCGGATCTAGGCGGAATTGGATTTGGAACAGGAAAGGTAAGTATTATTTTAACTATTTTAATAATCCTCGCAGTCGCTTATTTAACAAAAACCAAAAAAGATATCAAAAATAAAAGTTAACATTCTAGGCAACTTGTAAATTCCAAATAATTAAAAGGTAGTATAATTAACTAACTATGAATCTTAAGTTAATTAAGTTACCAACACTACCAAACTTACCAAAATTACCAAAAATTCCAAACTTTAAGCTTCCCTCATTTAAACTCGAAGCTTTATGGAATGTATTAGGTTTTATAAAAAGACATAAATTAATAATTATTTCGATAATCTTACTGGTAGCTTTTATTTGGGGCTCTTTAGTTCTTAGAAGTTACCTTTTATCTAAAATGAAAATCACCTCAAATAGCACCAACGATAACGGAGACTTTTATACATCAACTCAAAACAATCCGATTCCAACTACTGAATTGCCTTCCCCCACGATTGTCCCAAACAATAGTGCAAGCTCGAATAATTATTACAACTTTGCAACCCCGACACCTTTTCCTACCCTTGCGCCCCTTCCTACCTTAACTCCTATTCCAACTCTACCACCCATAACTACTACAACTACAACGTCTTCTTCGTCTAATTCTACAGGCAATTCCAACTGTACCACCGGTTCGGGAACTCCCAATTCGTGGTACTCGGACGTTTATCCCAATCCGCCGATTACAACCGGTACGGGTTCTATTACGCTTTTGGTTTATATCCGCGATTGTTATCAAAAAAACGCGCCTGTTTCGGATAATTTAACGATAACTTTAACTTCCAGTGACTCAACCGCAAGAATTAACGGCCAGACTTCCCCGGTTAAGATCCAAACCCAAAACGGTTATGCAAGTTTTACCGTAAGTTCCACACAAAATATTACCGACACTTTTACGGTGCACGATGATACTAGTAACTTTACCGTCACCGATGTTACCAACCATAATCCTAGCGTTACTTTTTCGGGCAATGGTTCAAATAATACTAATTGCACAACCGCAAGCGGCACTCCAAATTTTTGGTATTCAGAGGTTTATCCCCCTTCATCGACTACTATTAATACCGGTTCGTCTGCTAACTTTACGGTTACAATAAGAGACTGCAGTAAAACGGCTGTTTCAAACGATAAACTTACTATTACCCAAACCTCAAGCGATTCCAGTTTTACTATTAACGGCTCTTCTTCGCCTGTTACTATTCAGGCATCAAACGGGCAGGCGAGCTTTTCGGTAAGTTCCTCAAATGCCGGAACCGATACTTTTACGGTGCACGATGACACTAGTAACTTTACGGTTACCACTCCAAGCAACAATAATCCAAGTATTACT
>JAJXYH010000003.1 GCA_021780675.1 bacterium | reverse complement strand
TTGGCAGTAATCGTATAATTCTGGGGAAGATCTACCAATGAATTACCACCATTATTAGGATTTGGGTAAATAATAATTGTATATGTTCCAGGACTCGCTTGAATAGAATAGTTTCCATTAGAATCAGCATAACCAAGTATATCGCTTGATGATGATCCGGAAGGTCGCAGTTTAATTATCTGATTAGGAGCAGCTACACCCAACGGATTAGTAAGTTTACCACTAAGAGTGACTGGTTGTGGCATGGTAATTGCTAGTGTTTCATCACTAGTTACCGATACATTTGTAAGAGAAGTCGATAAATATATACTTCCTGTTGGCGGAGTTGCAGTAATGGTATATGCATGACTTGAGTCAGTGGGAGTTAACCACATTACGGCACTTCCTGAAGCATCTGTTTTTAGATTAGGAGTACCGCTGGAATAACAAGTCCATCCAGATACATTTGCAATACCCCCAATAGTGAGCTGTGAACTACTGACATTACATCCTCCTCCAATACTGGCAGTAAGCATTACGTTATCTATAGGAATGTTAGATGAATCTTGTACTTTAAAAGCTACCCTTTTAAAGGGCAATGACATGTTTAAAACAGTGCTTTGCGTTAGAGAGTAATTATTGGCAGTAATCGTATAATTCTGGGGAAGATCTACCAATGAATTACCACCATTATTAGGATTTGGGTAAATAATAATTGTATATGTTCCAGGACTCGCTTGAATAGAATAGTTTCCATTAGAATCAGTATAACCAAGTATATCGCTTGATGATGATCCGGAAGGTCGCAGTTTAATTATCTGATTAGGAGCAGCTACACCCAACGGATTAGTAAGTTTACCACTAAGAGTGACTATTCCAGCAGTAGTCAAAACAAAATTTAAAACTGTATCTTGCGAGATATTCTGACTAAGTGCAACTGCGGAAGAAAACCCGCTTCCTGATGGATTTACCTGAATATCATACGTTCCCTGAGGAATAGAACTAAAAGAATAATAGCCAGTTGAACTATCTGTTGTGGTAGATGATACAACATCTGTGGTAGAACCAACGTTATAAACGTGCACAGTTGCCCCACCAATACCGTTAGATGAATTATCAGTTACTGTTCCTGAAAGCTGATAATTGGTTGCTAATGCTTTTGAACTAGAAAACGAAAAAAACACGAGAGATAATAAAATACCAACGAGGATTATTTTTAATCGCTTTTTAAACATAATTAAAGTTAATTTTTAGCGACGTAATGTTAGAATATTTATAAAGTTATTTGAATAAATTGTCAATATAGCAATGTATATCATAATAAATATTTTAGTCTAAAATATGATTTATTAATACACAACGGATAAACCAAACTTCGGACTTAATGTAAATGGTTTATTTAAATTGATTAACATATATAATTGCACTATTTCCTGATTTTGGACATGATAATATAATTCTCGGATAATATTAAGTGCCTCTACTTTTTCTCCCAACTGGTATTCTGATATGGCTAAATATTCTTTAGCATGTATGTTTAGCGAGTTAATTTTTAAAGCTTCCTGCGACATCCTTTTTGCTTCTAAAGGATTTTTCTCATTAAGTGCTATATGAGCAAGTCCTGTATAAGAATCAGAGGTGTAACCGTTTTTTCTTTTACTGTTTAAAGCAATATTTTTTAAATACAATGACTTTGCCTTTTCGTAGTCATTATTAATCTCATACCAAACAGCTAAATTATTAATATTATGTCCTAACTCGGGAGCTTGAGAAACAGATCTATCTAAATAAAATTTTGCTTCTTTTAATAGGAATGGTTGACTATATTGTCCTTTAAATATCAAAAGTCCACCATAATAACTATCAAGTAAGGGACTTTGTGCATATTGTACATCGTGGCTGTATAATGTAAAGGTTGACTGCCATTGTGAGTTTCTGATAATTGTAATAATCGAAAGTAGTATCATTAAAATTATAAAGAAAATTGTACAAATTCTTGAATATTTCTTTAAAAACAATTGGGATAAATCTAAATTAATGAGTATTCCAATAAGTCCCAACAATCCAATTATTGGGAAATAAAAATATCGATCAGCAACAGTAACATCCAGTGGAACTATTTGCAAATGCATGATAATACCCAAAAATAACCATATAGAAAAGAACACATATAATTTAAGCTGACTATTGTTCTTTTTAAATAAAAAAAGACCACCCAAACAAATAGTAAAAAGAATCACGATATCCATTAATAGAGGTAAGAAAAAATAAGTAAAATTAATTTGTTTTACAAGCCATAGTTGTCCAACTGCCAAATTAATAGGATAAACAAATTTAGAAAAGTAATAAAAAAATATTTTAGGCATTGTAATCAATCTTATGTAAAAAGAGGCTTGTTGGATTAAGGATTGACTAATATCTGTTACTGAATTAAAAGATATTATATATCTTGTTACTAGATATATTAACAAAACACCCATTACAGATAGAAAAAATCTTTTTTTGTTAACCTTACTAAATAAATATACATAAATAAATAACAATATTAAAAATAGTGATCCTGTTTCCTTAGTAAATAGTGAAAACAATAATAATACCGAAATTAAAATAAGTTTGCGAATTGATAATATTCTTTTATTTGTTTGTAAAATTAGATAGAATGCGATTAAACCAAACAAAATAAAAATAGTTTCCTGAACATCAGCGATATAGATTACCGCCTCACTGTTAATCGGATGCACTAAAAAAATAAGTGATATTAAAAAAGCTATTTCTTTTTTGAATAACTTTGAAAAAATAACAAATAAAAGAATAGAATTAGTAATATGCAAAAATAGTTGAAATAAATGAAATGGTAATGGATTCGCACCAAAAAAGGCATAAACAATAGTAAAATAAGAAAAATAAAATGGCCTGTATTGAAGATGAAGCATCTTGAATGAATAATTACCGGAAAATGCCATCCCTTTTTCAAAATATGATGGAATGCTGCCTAAATTATTTATAAAAGGATTATTGACAATTTGAGCAAAATCATCAAATTGAAAAGGATTAAACAAACTATTAAAGAATACAATAAAACCAATAAGAAAAATAAAGACAATTGCTTTTTTAGTGGTTAACGGAAGAAATAATCCTTTGAACGTTACTTCATCATCTTTATGCATGCACCAATACTAGCATTACAAAAAACTTGTTTCAATATACTATTATATATATGGGATAGCTCCTGCATCTTAAGTTAAATGTTTAATAATTACTCTCCCCTTATCTCCTTCCAAATTTTAGGTCCTGCGAGAAGTGTTTGAGTCATAGCTTTTTGATAAGTAGTTGCATAAAAACATAAACCTTCATTTGCATAGGAATATGCAATTTCATCATTAATAAATTGAACAAGTCCATTAAGTTTTGGTTGATTGGAAAAGACTAAAAGAATTAGTGGGAACTTATTATCCATACCTGCATATCTATATTTCCATTCTTTCTCTTCTTCTTTAAGCTCAACAAATTGTTGAATTTTGTATTTAATAGCATATCTTGGAACTTTTGGGTCAAATAATTCAATAAAAAAGGTAGTCGAATCCATTCTGTTTCCTTCCGGATCTTTAAATTTTTCAAGGTATAAATCAGGAATGTAATTTTTTACCTCATTAAAATCTTTTCCATAAAGTTCTCTTTGTCTTGTAATCCACATTTCACTTTTTGTTTCAAAACGGTATTCAAGTTTTGGTTTCTTACGACCTTCATTTTCTTTTCTTTCTTGCTCTTTAAACTGAACATAAAATTCAGATAAAGTAACGCAGTGGTTAATATAAGTAGTTGAAGCTTTTTTATCCTGGTAATATTTCTTAATATATTTAAGCTCTATCTCATCATCATTTCCAAATTCATTTGCTTTTTCATACTTTACCCATACAATACCGTTATTATTAAGATAATAAATTGCAGGTTTAGTATTTTCTAAGAGCTTATGGGAATAAATTCTTCCTAAGAAGTTTTTATCAACTAAATCTTTAAGCCAAACATTTATTCTTTTAGGGTCTTTATGATTAAGTAGCCTTTGTATTTGGTGACGATTAACAAATCTAAATCGAAAGATTAAATCCATTATTTCTTTTTGCTTATCCGTAATACTTGGCAATACTCTGTAATTCATTATTATTTAATTTGTTAATTTTAATTATTTATGAATTAGTATTTATCTTTATTTAAGAATTTATATATTTATTTAGATTAGATTTTATTTAGAATTATTTGTTATTTAGAGGCAGTTAATTATTTAGGCAGGTTATTGTTTTGGATTATATCATTTTTGTTTATTTTTATCACATATTACTTCTTCTCTTTATATACTACACATAGTGTAGAAAAGAACGGAACTATCTTTTCCTATTTTGAGCCTAAAATTAGTATCAGCAGTAGCCTCAAGCCATGTCCTAGCAGGTAGTGACATGGCTCGCGCCTGAGGTGGTACAATACTATAGCCCCTTGACACTATCCCTACAAGCATAGTACAATATCCTTGTAAGGATAGTTTATATGAAACAGAATATAACTAATAAAACTACTAAGTCTTACGATAAATCTTCATCCTCTTCTTTATCTACAAAAGATAGAATTCATTTTATTGCCAACATTATTATCGATAAAATCATCGAAGATCAGAAAAACGGAGGAACTTTATTTAAAAAACTTATGCTTTAAAATATATGAACGAATATCTGCCAAAAATAGAAAATGCAGTTGCCGCAATTAGAGTCTCATCTGTCAGACAAGGTACTCAAGGCGATTCCCCGGAAGCCCAAAAAGAACAAATAGAAAACTTTGCCAAAGCACATCACATTAATGTTAAGAAATTCTTTATCTTTTTAGAATCTGCTTCCAAAGAAGAACAACCGGTACAGGAAGCAATTGATTATTGTGTAAATTCTAAAAATGATATTCAACTTTTTATTATTAAATCTATAGACAGATTCACAAGAGGTGGATCTTATCTTTATGACGGACTTAAAATGCAGCTTGAGAGAAAAGGAGTAAAGCTTATTGATATATATGGCGTTATTGGAACACAACAAATAAATACATTAGAACATTTAGGAGTTAGTTTTGACTGGAGTGTTTATTCTCCGACTAAAAAATCTGAAATCTTAGAAGCAGAAAGAGCAAAAGACGAAATGCGAGACATTATGTCCAGAATGATAGGAGCAGAAATTCGCTACGCAAGAATGGGATACTGGGTCAGAAAGGCTCCTTACGGTTTTATTAATGAACAAGTGGAAACTACAAACGGCAGAAGAACTATTCTAAAACCACATCCTACTGAATCAGAGTTTATTATTAAAATGTTTGAGTTAAGGTGCCAAGGAAGTTTAACTGACAGACAAATCGTTGAAAGAATAAATAACTTAGGATTTAAAACAAGCATTGCTTTAAGAAGAGATCCAAAAGACAGAACTAAAATCGTCGGACAAATCGGAGGAAACAAGTTAAATATCAAAGGCTTTTGGCGATATATTCAAAACACAACCTATGCAGGTGTTAGTTCTGAGAAATGGACCCAAGGAAGACCTTTTAAAGCAAAATATGAAGGACTTGTTTCTATTGAAACATTTAACAAGGCAAATAGGGGAAAAGTTGTCATTGAAGACAATAACGGAGAGATAACTATCTTTAAAAGAAAAGCACCTGAGTACTTAATTAAAAAGGGTTTAAGAAATGCTGATTTTGCTTACAGAAAAATTGTTATGTGTCCGCATTGTGACAAACCATTATTTGGCAGTGCTTCTAGAGGAAAACTTGGTAAATATTATCCTGCATACCATTGCAATAAAAGAGGACATTATTTTAGAGTACCCAAAGAAGACTTTAAAAATACTATTACTAAATTTGTACAAAACATAGACCTTGCTCCAAGTTTTGCAAATGATTTGGCAAATACAGTTATTACTGAATGGTACAAAAGAAATGAAAATACAGTTAAAGATGAAATAAGTATTGATCAAAAGATAAATGATATTAATAATCAGATAACAATGACACTTAGCAAGATTAAATACCTAACTTCAGAAACAGCAATAAAATATATCGAAGATGAAGTAGGTACAATGAAACATAATATTACAAAATTATTAGAAGAAAAAGCTAATCAAGCTAAAGGTTATGATATTAAAGTGGTTATGGCCTATGTTAAATATTATCTGGAACACTTAGACGAATTATTACTTAAGAACGAAGATCCGCTTCTAAAAGCTTCATATTTTGGGGTTTTGTTCGATAAAGCACCTACTTATCAACAACTAATTTCTGGAACACCGAGATTAGCCCAGTGTATCAAGCTAAACGACTATTTTCGTACTCATCGGGGAAACTTAGCTGCTGGACTTGGATTCGAACCAAGATGAATGGATTCAGAGTCCACTATCCTACCGTTAGATGATCCAGCATAGTCTAAAACTTTAATTTGCTGAGAAATCCCCCCGCGGGAAAATTCAGCAATATAGGATTATTCTACTAAAATTTCGAGTAAAAATCTAACCTAAAATTTAATTTTTTAATGTATAATATTATTTCATGAAAGAAACAAAGAAAATAATCAGAATTTCCAATAAGACATATAACATGATTGGAATAATTATTCTATTTATTCTTGTTGGTTACTACTTATTAACAAAAACTGTTGTATTCCAAGCGCAATTTGCCGATAGCATGCTCCGCCCACTCGTTGGTGAAAAAAATACTCTTTTTCTCGAATCAATTTATTTTGGGATTGAAGATAAAATTAATGCGGTTTCTTATTTATTTTCCAAACAAAAAGCCCCCGCATACATTGCCAAAACTACTACAAAAAAGTCTACTCCTAAACAGGCCGATTATATGAATTTAAATAACCTCCCTATTGATAAGATTTTGCCGCCAATTTCAGGTGAAGGAATTTGGTCTTCTATTTCTCAAAATATTTATCCCCAGGATGTAATTATAGCCAGAACTTTTATAAGACCAGATCCTTCTCACCCCTATGCTATAACAACACTTGTTAAAATGGACATGAAAAAACTTACGCTTAGCACACAGGCGGGAACTTATTACCCCGGCGGGCCACTGGGAGCGCGGGGACCTGGATTAATACCCCAAAACATTCAAAAATCGAATGGACTTTTGGCAGCTTTTAACGGCGGTTTTCAGATACGTGATGGTCATTACGGAATGATTGTGAATAATAAAATCTATGTACCGTTAAAAAATGGCATACCTGTTTTACTAATGTATAATAACGGCACATTAAAATTACAGAACTATAATGGACAAAAGCTTCCACCTGATGTATATGCCGTTCGCCAAAATGGTCCATATCTAATTGAAAATGGCAAAATTACAAGTTATGTTGAACAAGGTGTTGATACTTGGGGAAGAACAACTACAAACAGTATGTACACTTGGAGATCCGCAATTGGTATAACGAAAAATGGAAACCTTATTTATGCCGTAGGGAATTCCCTAATTCCTAGAACCTTGTCCTACGCTTTACTAAAAGCAGGTGCTGTAAATGCAATTCAATTAGACATTAACTATCCATGGATTAAATTTGAAGTTTACGAAAGTAATGGTAATGGCAAATATTTAAACTATCCATTACTGCAAAATATGAAAAACGGTTTAAGTTATTTAAGCGGTAATAACAAAGATTTCTTTTATGTTTATAAAAAGTTAGCTGAATAAAATTAAAATATGGGGGAGAAAAATAAAAAGCCCAATTATTACCGCAAAAATTGATATCAGAAGAACCATTCCCGCTCCAACGTCTTTTGCTATCTTTGCATGCTCGTTGTGTTCGTCGACCAATAAATCTACCACTTCTTCTATAGAAGTATTTACCATCTCGGCAGAAATAACTAAAATTATTAAAAGTGCCGTTGAAAACATTTCATATTTTGTCAAACCTAAAATAAGTCCAAAAGCAAGAACTACTACGGCTACTATTAAATGGATTTTAATATTCTGATTGTATTTGAACGAATAGGTTATTCCTTCCCAAGCATATTTAAACGACCTGTTTAGTTTTGGAAAATTTATCATACTATATATCTAAATATAACATAAACTACAAGCGTTACTAAAATCCCCATGGTGGCACCGATTACAACCTGTCTTCTTGTATGGTTATGTGTAACAATCCTTGCCCATGAAAGAAGCGGAATAAGCATAAAACTCAAAATAAAGACAGGACCATATCCTAAAGCTAAAGCAGTAACAAATGCGGACAAAGTTGCTACATGAACACTTGCTTTTGTAATTCGATTAACAAGTTCCATGACTACTAATCCCATTATTAAACCAAAAAGCGCAATAAATAATATTTCCGGAGCCTTAAAATAATTTAGGAAAAAAGCATAAATTACCGAAAGCCCAATAGAGAATGAATAAAGAAGCGGACGTTGTTTTCGAATGGAAACATCTATGTTCGTAAAGTATTTTTTCTCAAGACCAATAAAAAAGAACAATGCAAATATAAGTATAAAAATCCAAGAAAAAAATGTCCAAAAAATTCCTGAAGAAGTTTCTCCTGTTGCCTTATAAACCAAGACAAATGGCAACACTGCCAATATAACAATTGGATTAAGAACCGTAGAAATAAATTGAGCTAAAAATTTATTCACGTTTAAGATTTCCAATAAAAAATTCTTTCCCGAATATTTCGTTTAATTCCAAAATTCCAATCCCCTGTTCTTTCCCTGTTAATAAGAAAAAGATATTTTTAAAATTTACAGCATAATTTTTACTAAATTCTTTAATTACTAAGAGTAGTTCATCGCTGTCCCAATCATTGCCTAATTTAGTGTTTAAAAATTCCAGAAGCGTTTTAGCATTTTCTTTTTCTTCCTTTGTCAATTTACGATTATATTTAAAATCAATTAAGCTTTTAAAATCTGATAGCTTTCGCATTCTTGAAGCGGCAGCATTTACCAAATCACATCCTTTTTCCGCATTTAATTTAGACAACACATCTTTTTCATTTTTATAAAACTCTTCAAGTCTATCTTTTAACTTCTTTTCTTCATTTAAAGTTCTTATCCAAACTCCGTTAAGCCACTCCATTTTTTTTGTATCAAATATAGGGTTTGCAGTATTGATATCTTTGATATCAAATAAATCAATCATTTCATCCATACTCATCTGCTCCCTGTCTTCCCCGGGATTCCAGCCCAAAAGTGCAATAAAATTTAAAATTGATTCTTTAACAAATCCTTCATCTCTGTAATCAAAAACGGATTTTGCTCCGTGTCTTTTAGAAAGCTTTGCATGATCAGGACCTAAAATAACCGGCAAATGGGCAAATTCAGGCTGCTTCAAACCCAAAACCTCATATAAATAAATATGTTTGGGTGTTGAGGAAATCCATTCTTCTCCGCGTAAAACATGTGTTATTTTCATAGCTGAATCATCAATAACGTTTGCTAAATGATAAGTCGGGAATCCATCCGATTTTAAAATAACAAATTCATCTACATCTTTACCTTTGAAAGAAATTTTTTTACTTCCCACCAAATCTGTCCAAGTGAATTCTTTTTCTTCCGGTAATTTTACCCAAACTGCGCCCTCCTTTTTATGAGCAATTTTTTTATCCAATAATTCTTGGGTATATTTTTTGTACAAATCCAACCTTTCCGATTGCCTAACGACATCTCCTTCCCATTTTAGCCCTAGCCACTCTAATGTTTTATAAATAATTTCTTCCGATTCCTTTACTAATCTTTTTTGATCGGTATCTTCAATTCTTAAATAGAATTCACCTTTATTTTTATACGCTAGTAAATAATTAAACAATGCAGTTCTTACACCCCCAATATGCATATATCCGGTTGGACTTGGAGCAAATCTTACTTTTACCATACTTCTTGCATTGTAACTTAATTTTTTTCTATACTCAATATATGCCTACACTTAGTGATGCTAGTCAAGAAACCAGAAAATTTATGAAGTATGCTGCAATTTTTTTAGTGTTTTTAATTATTGCTCTTATTATTTTTAATTTAATTTTAATATTAAAAAATACTTTTTATCCACCTCCACCTCCCAAAGCAAGTTCTGCTTTTGGACTACTTCCACCTCAAACATTTCCCAACGGAATTCCGAGTGATAAATTTACATATAACATAAATACGTTGTCAGGTAGCCTACCTAGTTTTCCACAAGTAATAAATGTTTATCGAATGCAACAAAATATACCCAATCTTTTAGATATTAATAGAATGAATGATAAGGCGGGAAAAATTGGTTTTAATTCGTCATATAAACAAATTTCGGACAATATATATCAATGGAATAATGATACGCGCTCTGGCGCTATAGGCGAAAGTTTAAGTGCAAATATTGTATCAGGTGATTTTACAATTACATCAAATTATATGAATGATCCCGGAGTTATGTCGGGAAAAAACTTACCTGATCAACCAACCGCAATAAATTTAGCAAACAGCTTAGTTGCAAGCATGGGATCAGTAGATGATTTAGACTCTGAAAAAACTAAAACAACATTATATGCAATATCAAATGGTACATTAATTAAGGCTTCCAGTTTATCTAGAACGCAAGTAATTCAAGTAAGTATTTTCCAAAAAGATATTGACAATCTGCCAATATATTATGAAAAGCCGAACCAGTCCAATATTAATATTCTTACTGCCGGCGGAAATCTAGCTCAAATTGTTGCTGCAAGTTATGTTCATCAAATACCAACAAAAGAATCAGCAAGCTATAATATTAAAACCGCAGATCAGGCGTTTAACGAATTAAAACAAGGTAAGGCATATGTTGCATCATACAACGGTCAATCAAACAATATTAATATAAATAATGTTATTCTTGCCTATTATATTTCAGTACAACCCCAAGACTTTTTAATGCCAATCTATATTTTTTCCGGAGATAATAACTTTTATGCCTATGTTTCTGCTATTACGGATGGATCGATAAGTAACTGAGGTTATTTGAAACTAAATTTAATAGAACCTGCGTATCCAAAAACCTATCCTTACTTCCCATTACAACAATTATAATTGTTTTACCTTTCTCTAGCTTAGAAGTAACTAATACCTGTCCCGCTTCCTCTGTATAGCCTGTTTTTACCCCATTTACTCCGTCTTCTCCTAAAAGTATATTTAGATTTTTTAAATTATAAGTATTCCCTAAAAGATCGGAAATTGTAAATTCTTTTGTACCTACAATTTTTTTAAATTCGGAATTTTGTATCGCGAAAGAAGCAAGCCTTGCCAAATCAAAAGGTGTTGTGAAATCTCCTGAATCCTCAAGACCGGCCGGATCCGAATAATGCGTATTATATAATTTTAAAGAATTTGCTTTAGTATTCATTTTATCTATGAATGCGTTTTCTCCATTCGGATAATTTTGTGAAATCGCTAAAGCCGCATCGTTTGCAGAAGGCAAAAGCATGGCATAAAGCAAATTTTCAAAGGTGAATTGCTGATCCTTTTGTAATCCCAAAACCGATCCCTCACCTGTTGCCTGTCTTACTGTTAAAATTTGATCCTTTTTAAAGTAATCAAGAGCTGTTAATGATGTCATAATTTTTGTAGTTGAGGCTGTTGAAAATCTTAGATATGGATTTTTGGAATATAATAAAACCTTAGAATCAGCATCCATAATAATTGCACCTTTTGCGCTAATCTGTGGTACAAAATCTAATTTTATAACCGGAATTTTTGCTTCTTTTGAGGTTACAAAAGGTAAATTTTGAGTTTTATTTTGAAAATTATAAATTTGAAAAATCAAATCCGTAAAACCTAAAATTATTATTAAACAAAATAATATTAATGGGGTAAATAACAGAAAATCAATTTCAATAAACTTTCCTAAAAGCTTAGGTTTTTTCATCAACTACTAAGTGAATTTTATTTTCAGTTCGAGAAGTTGTTCATCCGATACTTTTGCCGGCGCATCCATAACTGCTGTTCTACCAGTTGACGTCATAGGAAATGCCATAGTTTCTTTAATCGAAGATTCTCCTCTTAAAAGTGCTACATGCCTATCAAGTCCTAAAGCAATTCCACCATGTGGAGGCGCACCATAAGAAAATGCCTCTAACATATGGCCTATACTTTCTTCAATTTGTTTATCGGTGTATCCCATTATTTTATAGGTTGTTCTTAGAAGTTCCGGCGTATGAGCTCTGATGCTTCCGCCGCCAGCCTCTAATCCATTACACACCAAATCATACTGCGTGGTTAGGATTTTATCTATATTTTCTCCTTTTAAAAACCAATCTATGTGCTCCGGAATCGGCATGCTAAAAGGGTTATGTGTAAAAGTCCATTTACTTTTACTGTCATATTTATCGGAAACTTCTGTTTTACTTACCGGCCTAAAAAAGGGAAAGTTTATAACCCAAGCAAATGCAAGTGTTCCGTTTTTCTTTTCTTCTTCGGTTCGCAAATCAAATTTATCGGAACCAAATTTTTTCATCGCATCCGCATATGAAAAAACAGGAAATTTATCGTTCTTTAACTTTCCGTTAACTGCTTTTACCGCTTCAACTACAACTGCTTCTACAGTTTCTATTACATCTTCTCTTGTTACAAAACTCATCTCTAAATCAAGCTGTGTAAATTCAAATCCACGATCCGCTCTTGGATCTTCATCTCTTAAACAATGGGGAAACTGAAAGTAACGCTCCATTCCCCCAACCATTAAAAGCTGTTTATATTGTTGTGGGCTTTGTGGAAGAGCATAAAATTTACCTGGCTGAAACCTTGAAGGAACAATAAAATCTCTTGCCCCTTCCATGGTTGCTTTAGATAAAAGCGGTGTTTCAATTTCTAAAAATTCCCTTTTTACCAAAGCTTGCCTTAAAGCCTGCATATAATCACTTCTTAGTTTTAAATTTTGCTGCATGCGGGGTCTTCTTAAATCTAAATACCTATATTTAAGTCTAACTTCCTCATCAATATCCAACCCGCCGGAAGTAACATCAAATGGTGGTGTTTCGGACTTATTTAGCACTTTGATCTCTTTAGCCTCAAGCTCAACTGTGCCACTTGCCAAGTCCTTATTTATAGTGCCTTCTGGCCTCTTATTTACCTTTCCAACGACTTCTACAACATATTCAGGTCTAATATCTTGTGCTACTTCATAAGCCTCTTTTGACGAGCTTGGAATGACTACAACTTGAACTAAACCATCCTTGTCCCGAAGATCAAAAAATATAAGCTTTCCGTGGTCACGCCTGATATTTACCCAGCCATTTAGCTTCACGGTTCCGTCAACGTGATTGGCAACTTGAGAAGATAATATCCTAGCTTTAATTTCAGCCATAACCACTACATCATACCTGAAAACACATAACTTGACAAGACGAAGCTAAAATGATAATATTTGTCTTATAGTATTATGACGGAAACATTAGGACCAGTTCCTGAACAAGAAAAAAAGCCCAAAAGAGTACAAAGAAGTTTTCCCACGCTTGGTGAGGGGGAACGTCCTGCTGCTGTTGACAATTTCGTTCAAATCCTACCTGGACTTTATAATGCATATATCGAATCAGTTTCTGACGTAAATTTAGATTATTTTAGAAGCAATCGACAGGCATTAAGAACGTTAAATCAAACCAAACGATATTTTAAGATACATAACCCGGAATTATTACAAAACGTTTCGGATCTTGATTTAATTGATAATTTATTAGGCGTTGACTCCCCTAGTGAAGCTATAGAAGCGTTAAATGATGAGAGTAAACTTGATCAATTAAGAGGACATGCAAACGCAGAAATTGCAAAAATTTTTATGTTCAAAGAAGGTAGAAAAGCAGGTAAAATTGCAGATTTCGGCAAAGCCGCAGATAGATTTATCGGTTCTTATTTAAGACACGGTATTTTAGAACCTTTTGCCAACAGGATTGATATTGCAGAAGAAGTAAAAAGCACAAATGACGTTGTAGATCTTATGCGTTTAATGCTGGACCCTCAAAATGATAAAAGAGTAAGGTTTGAGGCTAAAAGAAAATTAGTCTTAATGCAGCTCGCGGCACAACTTGATAAAAGTAGACGTGAAGAAGAGGAACTAAATCAAAAAAGAACGAAAAAAGATGCTGAAACAGAATCCGATCCTTTTGTTTCATTTCTTGAGGAACATGTTTGGTCGCAAAATTACGGTAAAGGAGCATCTAAAGATACTGTTTTATTAAGTAGGCATTCATCTGATACTTACGAGTGCACTAGAGTTGAAGAGGTGGATGAAGAAGAAGCAAAAAGGAAACTTGCAAACCATAATCCTAAAAGGTCCGGCTATTATTATAGACTTACTCATTTGCCTCAAAGAATTATGGATTACAACGGTGAGGAAATTCCTGTTGCATTCGAAAGTAGACCTGAAAAAGATTTTCTTTCTTCGATAGGTAAATTATTTAGAAAGGGTGAACAAGATCCAACAACCTCCATAGAAGATATGAAAGGTTGGTGGTTCGTTGTTAGAAATAGACAGGATGCCATAAGGCTTAAAAGAAAAATTGAGGCAGCAGGAAGAGACAGTAAAGACGGTTTAGTTAAAATATTAAAAACAGAAGATAGCACTCAGGGTGCAGGTTTTAGCGCCGAACATCCCGGAAGTTCTACGCTTCTTGAAGTTGTTAAATTAGACCTAATGGTTAAAGGATCAAGGCTGGAAACTCTAATTTTTACTTATGATGAGCTATTGAATTATAAATACAGAGATGAACTGGCTCATGAAGACTTCGAGATAAGAAGAATGGTAAAAAATGGTGTAATCGAAGGATTATTCCCTGAAGAAATTTACGGAATTAATGAAAACGAACTTAATAGACTCCTTGATTATCAAAAACAGGCCAGAAGAAATACCACTTTCTTCTAATTAGCATCTTTTACATCCTTTATCTTCAGCTGTAAATTCGTGTTACCGTTCCAGACATTTTTATCTAGTGTATAAACGATATCTACCCTTTCTCCGACATTTAATTTAACTTTTTCCGCTCCCTTAAAATATATTCCGTCAATTTTTAAATTTGAATTTTGAGTTTTAAATTGAAGCTTTAGATGTTTTCCGTCATTACCAATTATTCTGATATTTTCGACTATCAAATTCTTGGTTAAAAATGTCGGTTCGGGATTTCCCATTCCAAATGGAGCCAATTGCTGTAAGTCATGATAAGTTTTAAGCGTTATTAAATCTTCAAAAAGTTGCATATCTATTCTTAAACTTTTCTCAAGATCTTTTACATTAAGTTTTTTCTCAATTTCAATTAACAATTTTTCTTCTAAAGCCTCCAGCTTTTCTGTTTCTACAGTAAAACCTGCTGCCATCGGATGACCACCAACGTCTACTAACAAATCTTTTGCACCTCTTAAAAACTCCGTAATATTAAATCCCTTAACACTTCTTGCCGAGGCTTTACTGTACCTACTGCCCCTTGATATAACAATTGACGGAAGATAATATTCTTCTACCAATCTTCCCGCGACAAGCCCAACAATTCCCTGCTGAAATTTTTCATCCTCAACAAAAATTAATTTTTTCAAGTTTTTTTTATTTACTTTTTCTCTTGCTAGACTTAAAGATTCTATTGTTGCTTGTTGTCTTTGAAAATTTGTATTAGATAATGTTCTTGCCAAATCCGTTGCCCTATTTTTATTGGTAGTACAAATAAGGCGCAAGGAGTCTGTTGCATTTTCCATTCTACCCATTGCATTTAACCTTGGTGCGATAATGTGTCCAATTTCATAAACTCCTATATCTTTTGCACTAATTCCCGCGCTTTGAAATAATGCCAAAAGACCGGGTCTTTTTGTTTTTCTTAAACTTTGTAATCCAAAATACAAAAGCGTTCTGTTTGCATTAGTCAGGGGTACAAGATCTGCTACCGTTGCCAAAGCAACCAGCTCAAGATGTTCACTTTGCTCAACTTTGAACTCTTGCGCCAGCAAGTAAGCTACTCCCGCCCCGCATAATTTAGTTGTATGAACGATTGAACATGCATTTGGTAAAGTTTTAGAAGGAGTATGATGATCGGTAATAATTACATCTATTCCTTTTGAATTTGCAAACTCCACTGCATTGTTTGCAACAATTCCGTTATCAACGGTAATAATTAAATCAACTCTATTTTCCGAAATTAAAGTTTCAATACCCTCTTTTGAAAGACCATAGCCTTGTTCAAACCTGCTTGGAATAAACGGTAAAACTTGAGCACCTAAATCATTTAAAATTTCCCAAAGAATCGCTGATGCACAAACTCCGTCTACATCGTAATCTCCGTAAATTATAATTTTTTGCTTACCTTTAATTGCCTGGTTAATTCTTGTAACCGCTTTCTTAAGACCTGCTATATTGATTTCAACATTTTTTGCAGTAACTTTTGCTAATTCCGGATGTAAAAACTCATCTATTTCTCTATTGGATTCTATTCCACGGTTTATAAGAAGATTTTTAATCAGATCTTTTTGCTTTTGTTTGGATACAACTTCCCATTTCATACTTTCGGCTTTGTTCTGCTATACTATATCAAAGCCTAAGACAGGCATCAATAGTATGGAAACCTCAATTCCCGAAAGTGTTTTAAAAGTTTATGAAAATCTGGAAAAAGAAGGCTTTCAAGTTTTTATCGTAGGAGGAAGCG
This sequence comes from bacterium, assembly GCA_021780675.1. Lineage (GTDB taxonomy): Bacteria > Patescibacteriota > Microgenomatia > Levybacterales > UBA12049 > DAHWUP01. The sequence goes on along the minus strand of JAJXYH010000003.1, from coordinate 20,303 downwards.
TAAGAGATTTATTATTGAAAAGGAGTGTTAAGGATTGGGACTTAACAACCAATGCAACTCCTGATGAAATAGTTAAAATATTTCCCGACAGTTTTTATGATAACCAATTTGGCACTGTTGGAATTCCAACAGAGATAGATAAAAAGGCTGCTGTAATTGAAGTAACTACTTTTAGAAACGATGGTGAATACAAGGATAAAAGACACCCCGAATCTGTTTCATGGGGTCGTAATATCGAAGAAGATCTTAAAAGGCGTGATTTCACAATCAACGCAATTGCAATGCAAAAAGACGGAACATTAATAGATCCGTTTGGCGGGAAAAAGGATATGGATGAAAAAATTATTAGGGCCGTTGGTGATGCAAACTTAAGGTTTAAAGAAGACGCACTGCGGCTCTTAAGGGCAGTAAGAATTGCAACCGACCTTAAGTTTACAATTGATGAAGAAACTAAAAACAAAATCCTGGAAGATGCAAATCTTATTAAAAATGTTTCCTGGGAAAGAATAAAAAATGAATTATTCAGAATATTATCCTCTAAAAATGCATACGGAGGAATAATGTCGCTATACGATTTAAAACTGCTTGAGTACATTTTGCCAGAACTTATGGAAGGCGTTAACGTCTCTCAAAAACGCCCCGGCAGACATCATACGGAAGATGTTTTTACTCATAATTTACTATCACTTAAATTTTGCCCATCAACAGATCCGGTTGTAAAATTTGCAACCTTAATTCATGACGCGGGTAAACCAAGAGTTGAGAAAAAAGACGAAGAAGGTTTGGTCATTTTCCATAATCATGAATTGGTTGGCGCAAAAATGGCCATGCAAATTTGTGATAGGCTTAAATTCTCTAAAAAAGAAAGAGATAAGGTTGTTAATCTAATTAGATGGCATATGTTTTCTGTGAATGAAAATCAAACTGACTCTGCAATAAGAAGATTTATTAGACGTGTTGGTGTTGAAAATGTTAAAGATATGATGGATCTTCGAGTCGGTGATAGACTTGGTGGAGGAACACAAACAGCTGAAAGTTGGCGGCTTAAATTATTCAAGCAAAAAATCGAAGAGCAACTAAAACCTGCACCTTTTTCGATTAATGATTTGGCGGTTGACGGAAATGACATTATGAACATTCTTAAAATTAAACCAAGCAAAAGGATTGGTGAAATATTACAAAAGTTATTCGAAGAAATTGACGAAGACCTATCTAAAAATAATAAAGAGTATTTAGAAAAACGGGTTGAAGAACTTGGCAAAGAACTTAAAAATTAATATAATTTAAATATGACAAAACAGGACCTGCAAAATGAGTTAAAACAATCAATGCTTTCTAAAACGCAAGTTAAAACTTCTGTTCTTAGAATGTTACTTTCCGCAATTAATTACTACGAAATTCAAAAGGGCGGTGCCGGATATACAGCAACCGATGAAGATGTATTTACTGTTATTGGTAATCAGGCAAAACAACGAAGAGATTCTATCGAAAGTTTCAAGGCCGCAGGCAGACAAGAATTGGTAGATCAGGAAACTAAAGAGTTTGAGATTTTACAAAGCTATCTTCCTGCACAAATGAGCGAAGAAGAAATAGAAAAATTAGTTAAGCAGGCTATTGAGCAAACAGGAGCAAGAACCATGAATGATATCGGTAAAGTAATGGGAATTTTAATGCCAAAAGTAAAAGGTAAAGCGGACGGCGCAGTTGTAAGTAATTTAGTTAAAAAATCATTAACCTCTTGATTTAAGTGCGGCGCTAAAGAATTCATTTGTACCCGGAAGACTTTTTAATTTTTTTATTTTATCTATACCAACCCATTCTACTTTTTTAGCGTGATGATCCATTTTATCCATTTTAGTCTGACTTATAAATTTACACTCAAAACCAAAAAGTATTGTCTGTTGAATTCCCCAGGCGTATTCCCAGTTAGAAACCTGAATATGCGAAAGAAGCCTACCTACTTTAATAGTTACACCTGTCTCCTCCAAAAATTCGCGCATTAAGGCTTGCTGTGGAGTTTCTCCCAAATCTGCTTTACCTCCGGGCCATTCCCACTTTAAATGAGCTTTTGGACACTCAGGCTCGTTTCGTAAAATCATTAATGACTTACCATCTTTAATAACTACACCCAAAAACACAATAATTTGATTATTTATTTTTTTAGAAGAAGTCATTTACTTTTGTCTTTTGTTTACTAGATCCTGCCATACAACCAAAAGCGGTGCGGCATTAAAAATTGATGAATAAGTTCCTGAGGTTACACCCACAAGAAGTGCCAAAACAAACCAGCGGATAGTGTCTCCTCCGAAAATAAGTAAGGCTATTAAAACCAGAATTACTGTTAAAGATGTATTAAGTGACCTGTCTAGCGTTTGCAAAATTGAATCATTTACAACTTCGGCAAAATTTTCCCCACCCACTCTTCTTAAATTTTCTCTAATCCTATCAAAAACAACAATTGTGTCATGAACCGAAAAACCAATTACTGTAAGAGCGGCTGTTACAAATAAACTGTCTATTTCTATCCCGAAGAAATGTCCTAAGATTGAAAATGTTCCCAAAAGCACCAATACATCATGAATTAATGCAACAATTGCGCTAATTCCAAATCTAAAACTTGACGTGGGTTTAGGAACTTTTCTAAACGACCAAGTTATATACAAAACTATTAAAATTGATGCAACAATAAGACCATAAAGCGCGTTTCTTAAAGTTTCCGTTCCAATTGTTGGACCAACAGTCTCGTAAGAATTTTGCTTAAAGTTTCCAACACTCTTTTGAATTTGATTATTTATTAAAACATCCTGTTTTTGATCAACCGGTTGTGATTTTATTGTAAGGTCTGTACCGGAATTTTCTAAATTTATAATTTTAATTTTATTTTGGGTAAATATGGTTTTTATTTTTGAGATCTGGTCGTTAGTAAGGGCTTTTGAAAAGGTATAGTTAATAGTTGAACCCCCGGTAAACTCAATCGACAAATTAAGTCCGTATTTAAAAAGCGAGAAAATACCCGGAATAATAATTATTAACGAGAATAAAAAGTACCAATATTTTTTTCCAATTATATTTATCATATTATCTATATACTCCTCTTAAAAATGTTCTGGTTATTACAACTGCGCTAAACATAGATACTAAAACTCCCAAAGCCAAAACTAATGCAAAACCTTTTACGGTTCCAATTCCAAAATAATAAAGAACTGAACTTGTAATAAGTGTTGATACGTTTGAGTCTCTAATTGATGTCCAAGCTCTACTAAACCCAAGTTCTATTGCTGTTTCTTTTGACTTTCCGCTTCTAAGCTCCTCTTTCATTCTCTCAAAAATTAAAATATTTGCATCAACCGCCATACCGATTGAAAGAATAAATCCGGCAATTCCCGATAAAGTGAGTGTTACACCGTATGGGGTTATTGAACTAAATTTAAAAATTGCCAAAACAAAAAGTGTATAAAGAGTTAATGCAACGCTTGCGATTACCCCAAGTCTTCCGTACAAAGCTATCATGAAAAATACAATTATTACAAATCCCAAAACCCCCGCAAAAAGACTTTTTTGTAAAGAAGATATTCCAAGTGTTGGCTGAATAACATTGGAAGATAATACTTTTAATGGGACAGGTAGTGCACCTGCATTAAGTTCCGTACTTAATTGGTTTGCAGTATCGGTTGTAAACCCTCCAGTAATAACAACATCACCGCTATTAATACCAGGATTTACAGTTGGAGCTTCTAATAATTGATTATCCAAAACTATCGCCAGCCTTTTACCAACAGTTTTATTTGCAACATCAATAAATTTTTTTGCGCCAGCACTTGTAAAACTTAAGGCAACCTGCGGCTTTCCTGTTTGATTATCAAAAGTTACACTGGTTGAATTAAGATCTGCTCCGCTGACGTTTGTTTTCTGAAAAAACCCAAGTCCTGGGATCTGCTGCACTTTTCCGGAAGCTAATTGTTTTGCCGATGGACTTGCCACTTCTTGGTAAAAACTAAGTTGTGCAGTTGTTCCCACAAGATTAATAACCTGATTTATATCTGTTAACCCCGGGAGCTCCACATTAATTCTATAATCATTTGTTCCTGCAACAACAGTTTGAACAAGGGGTTCTGAAACTCCAAATAAATTAACTCTATTTTCAATTACCGTCTTGGCACTGTCTAAAGCAGCCGGTCTTTGTGATGAGACAATATCTTTCATATCCGCTTGAAGAACCAAACTTGTTCCTCCCGAAAGATCAAGTCCTTCTCTAAAAGTTAACTGCTTATTAATGTTTAATTTTTTAAAAATTATGTTGGGGTCAAAGTTAATCGTTTTACCGGCAATTTTTACATTAGACACAACAGGCAGATTGATAAAAACTGCCACTATCGTTAATACAATAATTAACCAGAAAAGAGAACGTGGTTTTTTCATAGATTCGAATCACTCACTATGACCCTGAGCTTGTCGAACGGGTCATGCAAGCATCGCTTCTTCGTCTCCCAGGAGCATAACTCTAGATCCTGAAAGTATAGCCATTATAAAAGGGTCTCTTTTTTTCTTTCTAAAATCAAATTCTTCATCGCTCATAACTGTATAATTTATTTCCGATTCAAGTCTTTTTTCTTCTTCTCTTACTAAAAGAGCAAGTTCCGGTAAAACTACGTTTCCTACAATTAAAAGATCCACCTCATCCGGTTCTTTCTTAATTTTCCTAAGGAATCTTCCGGAAAACATAGCGTATTTTATTTTTCCAAGCTTAACCCTATTTTTTAATATATCCTGCCCCAAGCCGATATTTTTTGAACCCAATCTTAATAAATCATAATAATAAGGATAATTTTTAGAAAGCGAATAATAAACTCTATTTGCTCTAGGTTCCCTTGTAAGTATTCCCTTTTTTTCTAAGAAAGCTAGTTCTCTTCTTACGGCATTAATTTCATCATTTGTTCTTCGCACTAATTCCCTTACATGAAACATGTCGTTGGGGTTTGCCAAAAATACGCTTAATAATTTCACTCGCGATTTTGAAGTAATTAAATCTGAAAACATAATTTACTCTTTTTCTCTTTGGATAATATACAACAACAATTATAAAATTGGCAAGGGGTAAAATTAAACTTACTTTACATCAATAACACCGCTATCTGTTGGGAGAACTTCAAACCATATAACACCTCTATCAAACTTAATTTCACTTCCTGAAGAATCTCTTACAATTGTTCTTCCGGTTCTACTTGCTTTAGACCAGCTTCCATTAATCCTCTTACCATCTTTAAATACAACCGCTTTACCTGTTCCTTTATTAGTATATAATAGATGGTCATTTGCTACATATCCGTCGTTTGCATTTCTCTCGACCATTTCTAAAACTACAACATTTTTAGCCGTTAGCTGTTTGTTATTATCCTTATCCATATGAGGCTTTCCACCATTAAATCTCATGTATAAATTGGTTTTAGGATCATATTTCCAGTCAACGGTATAATTAGATCCTGCAGATGGCCAAAATTCCAAGTGAACTGTCTGACTTGTAGGTCTTTGCGAAACCGGAGCATCGTCTGTAAATTTATAAGGAACAAAAGTTGTATCCCATGAAGTTCCTTTATCGTCCACGTTTGTTAATTTTCTTGAAGTGGCGGCAAAATCCCATAACTTACCAACCGATGCGTACATTGTGTGTTCTGTAGCAACTCCCGGCAATCTATCGTAATCCCTCCAAAACGTAGGAAAACCTATTGAGAACTGATTTAAATCGTTATAACCTGCCCAACCATAATCATTAATTTGACCAAGTGCATCAGCAGGTCCTGGCTGGTTTGCGCCGCCTACATGGGCATACAGAGGACTGTTGCCGTATTCCGATATAAAATCTACAAAGTAGGTTCTTGCCGATCTGACAGGACCAACTTGCCCTGCATCCTGACAATAGAAAACCGAAAGAAATCTGGTTATACCACCTTCTGCAACCGCTTCGTAAACAACATCTGCGCCGGAAATTCCGGATTGCGGTCTTGCATCAACACTGTTTTCAATCATTACTCCAAGCGGTCTATGTTTTTGCCACCAGCTTTCCTGTTGTTTTGAATACAATACTCCGTTTAACGGACAAGGTTGCGTTTTAGGCAAAGCTTGGTCAAAAGTTAACTTTCCATTTGCTCCGGTAGTTGGTGCTGGGATCGGCGAATTAACAGAACCTTGAGTAACTTTACCGCTAAAAAATAAATACGAGGCCCCTGCTGAAATAAAATATAACCCGATAGCAAAAAGCGTAACTATAATTCTTTTATTTTTATCTTTATTCATATTATTTCGCTTCTTTTAGAGCTCTCTTTTCTTCTTCGGACAGTTCATGCTCAACGCCTTTGCCTTCAACAACTTTTTTGGCGTACCATCTGGTTCCGGATCTTGAATAAAGTCCTGAAATTATTACTCCAGTATCTTTTCCATCTACAAGAGAGAGTATAAAACTTTGATCTCCGCCTGTATCTTTAAAAGGATTAAACCTGACAAGTCCAACCTTTTGAATATGCAAGAAACCGTCCTTTTCTAATTTTAACGAAAAATCCTTTAAATAATCAATATCCTTTTTAGTAATGTCCATCTGCTTTAATACCTCTTCTAAAACAGATTTTAAAGTTTTTTGACTAACACCTTTTGTAAGGTTATTAAAATGGTTTAACACTCTCCAGAAGAATATTGTAAGTGCGATAAGCCAAACAAAAATTACCGCAAAGACCAGAAAAGCAACACTGTTTGGCATAATGTAATTTATATTAGCCTCTTGACAGCCTCCATGTCAATAGTGTAATCTAGCCTCTATCATGGCTAAGAAAAGAAAAACTAGGGCACAAAAACAATTAGCCGATTTTAGACATATTTTCACACACGGATATTCACCCGTAACTCCTGCTTCCGTCAAGCTAACTAAATCTTATACAAACAAAACTGAAGTAAAAACTTTTTCTACAACTCAAGCCTCTTATCCGTTTTTAAAAAGAGATTTATCAAAAACAGCAATTTTAACCTTGGGGATTCTCGTTTTTCAAATCCTTTTATTTTTAAGTTTAAGACACCATTTTTTTACAATACCGGGTTTAACTTATTAATTTGAAAGGGGGTGAATTAAATTATGGCACAAATGTATTGCGTTAAATGTAGAGCAAAAAGAGACGATCCAAACGCAGAAAAAGTTACCATGAAAAATGGTAAACCAGCTCTTAAGGGTAAATGCCCAACCTGCGGTACAGGAATGTACAAGATTGGAGCTGCCTAACTCTTCTTGAAGATCCTTCGAAGGACAATTATCCTTCAAGAGATAGTAAAAAACCCCTAACCATTTGGTAGGGGTTTTTTATAATTATTACAACAAAAACCTATAGAAACAGTCTATGGTATAATCACAACCACTTATAGAAACCTGAGAAATAAAACCCATTCAAGAAAAAACAGGAAAAGAAACGCATAGAATAGGCGGCGAAACTTTTACCGTCTCTTGGTAAAAGTTTAATCCCGAGGCATCAATTCAAATCGAACATGACTCCCGAAAAGCAGTAATATTTATCCCCGGTTGGTCTATAGGTAAAAGGGCCCAAACAATCAAACCCATTTGTGAATTACTCGCAGAGGAATTAAACAGTCAAACTTTTGCGGTTAAATCTATGATAGAAAAACCAAGAAGAGGCCAACTGGGCGGAAATGCCGAAGCCATACGTCTATTTATTGAAGGGCAGGGAATTGAAGAGGTAACGCTGATTGAAAATTATGAAGGAGGAACAATGACAATTGCCTTAGCCGCGCATTTACAAAAGAAAAATCCAAACGTAACATGTGAATGACCTGATACGAACCGATCCTACATCAACTTATGAACTTGGAGATACCCAGTTATTGCAATTGTATTTAAAAGATATTATGTCTACTACCGTTGCTACCCTTATGAATAGGGATAAACTTACCGAAAGTCTTACATACACTGCAAGTGGTGGAAAAGGAATAGTAAAAGAATTTATGCAATCCGGAGGATTTTGGGTTTTATTAATAGAGCCGGACATTATGTAAGAGAAATGGCAGAACAAAGTGAATACATTAGCGGGGTTAGAGTTCCTGTTATTATTGCACAAGGAGCAAAAGATGTAATTTCGGATCCAAATAAAACAACTTCCGATGTTTTTCCAAATAGTCCATGGGTTAAAAGAATAGTTTTTGATGAATGGCAATTACATAACGCAACTTTTATAACACCTCATGCCGTAGTAAATGCCTTATCTACATTACAAAACTTCAATCTAGGACAAACATCTTAACAACAATCTACTCACAACAGGGGTCTTTATATCCGCATTCGGGACAATATGCATCTCTACTGCCGGGCATATCACCCATAGGATTTTCGCAATTAGGACACTTCTGAAGCCTTAAACCTTTACGGTAGTTATGTTGTTTCACCTGAAGACTTTGATTCTACATTATTTATCCTTATAATGTACTAACTTATAGACCTCCACCACCGAAACCTCCCAGTGTCCGGCAATATCTGCCCTTCCAAAACCGGCAATTTCCCATAAAGAATTTCCCAATGGATGGCACGGGAGCGGACTTTCACAAACAATAAAAAGTTGGTTCGTAACAGATTTTCTGTTTGGGTCATCTTGCTGGTTTAAAATTGTTACCGGAGGTTTATTCCATATTGTAAAAAAATACCGATAAGCATGGTCCGTATTACCTTCGGATATTAAAGCAAAATTATAAGGCATATTATCGGTTTTATCCAAAACAAATTTTGCAATTGTTTTCATTTGGTTTACTTGCCTATTTGGCTCGTATCTAAATGGCATACCTTGAATATTTATTGCAAAAATTCCGGCAAAAAGAATTCCGGAAACAATTAAAAAAAGCTTACTTTTCTTAAAATTTCCCAACTTATAAATAAAATTCCCAACCATTATAAATGGCAAAGGAAATATGAATGCAAAATAATAATCATAAATTGACTTTTTGTAAAAACCGAATAGAAGAATTGCGATTACAAACCAACAACTTAATAATAAATATTTATTTATCTCCTTTGATTTTGTTTTTAATGATTTATATAAACCCCAAAACAGTAAAAATGTACTAAGCAATGCAACTGCTAATACTGCTAGCGTCCATAAATCTATCACTGCTGGAGTAAATTTAGATATTTGGTTTAAATCGGGAAAGGCAAAAATAAGACGGGAAAAAAGTCTGAAGAATACGTCGTTTATTATTTGGAAATAATTGGCACTTGCTCCCGTATCGCCCGAATGTAAAACAAAAGCAAAAATGTTTTTAAAATCCAAAAATCCGTGTCTTATTTCAAAAGCTAAAAACGGAGACCATCCTACTATAAATCCTGCTAATATAAAAAGATATTTTTTAAAAACAGATAAAATTAAATTTAATAATTTAGTTTTTGATAAAACAAACTCCGACAAGAAAACGTAAGCAAATATAATTACAGTTAAAAAAGTAGCCAAATAATGTAGTTGCATAGCAATTCCCAACAATAATCCAATAGATAATAATTTTTTAAGGCTGTTCTTTAAGGAATTTCTATACAATATATATAGAATTAAAAGAGAAACAAAAGGCATTGGATTTGGATTCCAGGAAAAACGTGAGTAAGAAACAACAACCGGAGAGATTGCATAGATTGTAGCAGCGATAAGTCCTATTTTACTATTAAAAAATTCCGAAGTGAATTTATATACAAGCCAAACCGTTAACGATCCTACCAGTGCAATCATAACCGCAGGACCAACTGGGTTATAATTAAAAAGCCACAAAAAGGGCGCCATAAAATAATAATAAATTGGTCCTAAGAAAAATCCTCCAACCGAAGAAGTTGGCCCAAGAAGGGTTAAATGACCGTGTAAGATGTTATAAACAATTAAGACGTCTCTTCCCTGGTCTCCCAAAAAGGTCATGTAGTCTTCGATTCTATATAGTCTTAAAAAGGTTGCAAGTATTATTATTAAAGTCAAAAACAAATTTTGACCATTATACTTTTTGATAAGATTTTTTATCATTGATGAGGTTTTTTTCGCCAAATAACAAATCTATACATTGAAAAATTATAAATTAATAACACTCCTGTTGCTAATACAAAATATACATACGGTAAAGGATAATTTCTTCCAAAAAATATTTCTCCTAATTGTATTAAACCAGATTGAATAATTAAGACTCCGACGTTTGATGTTGCAAAAAATCCAAGCATTTTCACAAAATAGCTTGCTAGATTACTACTTTTTTCATGCTTAAATGTCCAAAGATTATTTAAATTATAATTAGAAAAAATTGCAAGTTGAGCAGAAAGCAAATTTGCTAAACCTAAAGGCAAATTTGAAGAACCAATTATAAATTTATAAACAATAAGTTGAATAATAAATCCTGTCCCACCAACCACTAAAAATTTACCAAAAGTTCCGAACAGTTTTTCTTTAATACTGGCAGTTATTACATATTTCAATAAATCGGTAATATACGCCATCGGAGCAATTTTAGAATCCCCTATCGATCTTTCTCCAAAATGAAAGGGAACTTCGGCAACTTTAAAACCGTCTCTTACAGCCTTATTTAAAAACGAAACCTGAAAAGTATAGCCCTTAAAACTTGTAAGTTCATTTTTTTCTTTTAAAAATACTTCTTTTCTTAGTACTCTAAACCCTCCTGTCCAATCATGAATTGAGAATTTTAAAAGAATTGTCCTGACAACCAAATTTCCTAGTATCGAAAATATCTTTCTTTGAATTGGCCATCCTGCCGGAATAGAACCTCCATCCGAATATCTGGTTCCTATTACCATGTCGTACCCCTGATCGATCTTTTCTAAAAACTGTGGAATTTTTGCAGGATCATGCTGTAAATCCGCGTCTATCTGGAACATTACGTCAGCGTTCATTTTATCAACGGCATATGTCATAGCTCTTACATAGGCTGCACCCAAACCTTGTTTTTCTCCAACATTAACATCAAGATTTTTCCATTTTTGCATTAATTTTTTAATTGCATCTGCTGTTCCATCGGGAGAATTATCATCTGCAACTAAAATATGCATGTCATGATTTTTAATTTTGGGAAACACTTCTTCTTCGAGGATATTAATTAGTTTTTCAACATTACCCTTTTCATTATACGTCGGAGTTATAACAACTACTTTCATAAATATATTTAATCACAAACCCTTGAAATATTCTATTGTTTTTGTCAAACCATCCTCTAAAGACACTTTAGGCTCCCATTCAAGTAGTTTTTTTGCCTTTGTTATATCAGGTCTCCTTTTTAGCGGATCATCTGTGGGCAATACTTCACTAAGAACGATCTCCGAATTTGAGTTAGCGATTTTCTTAATAATATTTGCATAGTCCATTACCGTATGCTCTTCATCCGATCCCAAATTAACAATCTCTCCTTTTGTATTTGATGAAAACATCAATTTTTTTAAACCCTCTACCAAGTCGCCAACGAAACACAAAGACCGAGTCTGTGTTCCATCGCCAAAAACAGTAATTGGTTTTCCTTGTATTGACTGCATTATAAAATCAATAACCATTCTTTTATCTTCAATCAGCATTCCGGGACCGTATGTATTAAATATCCTAACAATTCTTGTATCAATATCTTTATTTCTTTGATAATAAGATGTAATTGTTTCCCCAAACCTTTTTGACTCATCGTAAACAGATCTTGGGCCTATTGTAGAAACATTCCCTCTATATTCTTCTTTCTGCGGATGTTCCAGAGGATCACCATATGCTTCGGATGTAGATGCAAATAAAAACTTTGAGTTGTTTTTACCAGCTAAATTAAGAAGATTAATTGTTCCGGTTGTGTTTGCAAGCATTGTTTCAAAAGGCAGGGAATGATAACTCAATTTACTATGATGATTCGGTGATGCGGGAGATGCCAAATGAAAAATGTAATCAATTTTTTCATTTACTTCAAACTCTTTAGTAATGTCCTGCTCTATAAAAACAAAATTCTTATCAACTTTAAACTTATCGATATTCTTTTTATTACTTGTTATAAAATTATCAAAACAAATAACTCTAAACCCGTCTTTCAAAAGGCTCTCGCAAAGATTAGCTCCAATAAAACCGGCTCCGCCGGCTACTAAACAAGTCTGCATGCTAGGACTTATCAACCTTTAAAAAAGTATTGATAAATATTCAACATCATTGTATCATGTATATTATATTTATGGCAAAAAGGGCTTTAATTATCGGCGTTTCTTCACAAGATGGTTCTTATCTTGCCGATTTACTTCTTGAAAAAAATTATGAAGTAATCGGAACACTAAGAAGAAGTACTAATTACATCCATGAAAATATTAAACACCTGTATGGGAAAATTAATATCGAATTTGCGGATCTTTTGGACTTTGAAAGCATAGCAAGGCTTATTAGAAAACATAAACCTGATGAAGTTTACAACTTGGCCGCCCAATCGGTTCCCGCAGACAGCTGGAATATGCCTTTTTATACCGCAGAAATTAGCGGAGTTGGACCGGTAAGAGTCTTAGAAGCCATTAGACAATTCCACCCGGAAAGTAAAGTATATCAGGCAACAACCAGAGAGATTTTTGGCAATATAGAAGCCGATTCCGCAAACGAAGAAACAAAATTCGATGCAAATAATCCATACGGAATAGCTAAGGCATATGCACATATGATGACTCGTTGCTACCGTGAATCGTATGATATGTTTACATGTGGAGGAATTCTATTTAATCATGAAAGTGAGAGACGGGGTTTAATATTTGTAAGTAGAAAAGTTACAGCCGGAGTTGCTTGTATTAAAAACAAAGTAAAAAATCCTCCAATGAACGAGGCCGGAGAACCCTTAATTACTAAGGATTTTAAACTACATATGGGTGATTTAACTACTAAAAGAGATTGGGGTTATGCAAAAGAATACGTTGAAGCTATGCATCTTATGCTACAACACGATAAACCAATGGACTATGTAATAGGAACAAATACCACTCACACTATCGAAGAGCTTTGTAAAATTGCATTTGAACATGTAGGTTTAGACTATAAAGATCACGTTGTTTCAAGTCAAACATTCTTTAGGCCTACCGAAATTAAACCTTTAAAAGGAGATTATTCAAGGGCAAAAAAAGAATTAGGCTGGAAACCAAAAACCTCTTTTGAGGATTTAATTAAATTAATGGTTGATTCCGATCTTGAAAAGTTCAAATAATTTAAACTTCGTTTCTCCAAAATTCAAGTATTTCTTCTAAGGATTTTTCAAAAGGAATTTCCGGTTCCCAATTAGTTAATTTTTTTAACTTTGTAAAATCTGCCACAAAATCAGGAATATCGCTGGGCCTTAATTTATTAGGGTCTGTTTCTGACTTTATTTTTACTTTTGCGTGCTTTAAAAAATATTCAAGCACCTCACTTATTTTATGAGATTTACCTGATCCGATATTATAAACTTCACCCGCTTCTCCATTTTCAATTAAAAGCGCATATGCTCTAACTACATCCCGAACGTCTGTAAAATCTCTTTTTGCATCAAGGTTACCCACCTTAATCACCGGATCTATTTGTTCTTTTTCAATCTCTGCAATCTGCTTTGCAAAATCAGAAGTAACAAAACCCAACTTTTGCCCCGGACCAATATGTGTAAAAGGCCTTACTCTAATGATTTTCAATTTGCTGGATCTAAAATATTGATATGCAAGTAAATCACATGCGGCTTTTGATACGGCGTAAGGACTTCCGGGTCTAAATGGGGTTTCCTCATTTATAGGAAGATCTTCGTGTGAAACATAACCGTAAACATCAGCGGATAAAACTACCAATAATCTTACATCAAACATCTCAAGTTCTTTTAAACTCTCGAATAAAAAAAGCTGGGAATCTATATTATTATGTAATGTTTCCAAAGGATTTTTTATGCTTTCTAGAATTGCTGCTTGAGCTGCAAGATGAACAATTATATCTGGTTTAGCTTCTTTTAAAACATTTTTAATCTGATCTTTATCCAAAAGATCTACTTTTACAAAATTTATTTTTTCTTTTGATTCAAAATTTTCCAAAGAATGTTCTTTTCGGTACGTTGCGTAAATTTCATACTTTTTTAATGACAGAAGATGCTTAATAAGGTATTTTCCAACAAACCCGGTTGCGCCTGTAATGAGGACTTTTTCCATAAATTATCTACCAATACCAATATAGGTAAATCCTTCTTTACGAAGTTTTTCACCATCATAAAGATTTCTACCATCTATAATATTGGGGCTTTTCATTTTTTTCTTTATATCTGCAAAATCCAATTCTTTAAATTCATTCCATTCCGTTAAAATAATAAGTAAATCAGCTCCGCTTGCAACTTCGTATGGATCTTTTTTATACTCAACATTTTTTAATACCCTTTCGGCATTCTCTATTGATTTAGGATCAAAAGCTGATATTTTTACACCATCATTTTGCAATAAATTTATAACATCTATTGCAGGCGCATCTCTCATATCATCGGTGTTTGCTTTATAAGCTAAACCTAATATTCCGATCCTTTTACCCCTAAAATCCCCTAATATTTTTCTTGCTTTCCTTACGATATCTCGCTTTGCCTGATGATTTATATTTTCTACATCTTCAAGCAACGAAAACTGATAATCGTTATCTTTGGCTATGGAAATTAACGCTTTAACGTCTTTTGGAAAACAACTTCCTCCGTATCCGGGACCCGGCGAAAGAAATTTATCTCCAATTCGTTTGTCCATTCCAATTCCTTCCAATACTTTTAATGCATCCGCATTTAAAATTTCAGATAATTTGGCAATCGCGTTTGCATAAGATATCTTAAGTGCAAGGAAAGAATTCGCAGCATATTTAATTAGTTCTGCAGTATCAAAATTGGTTAAAATAACCGGTGCATTAATCTGTTTATGGACTTTAATTAATGCCTCTTGAGCTCTTTTGCTTTCTGCTCCAATTACTATTCTATCCGGATGTACAGTATCGGAAATTGCACTTCCCTCCCTTAAAAACTCCGGAACCGATGCATAATCAACTTCTGTCCCTTTGGGTCTAAATTCTTCTAAAATTCTTCTTACTTTTTTATTTGTTCCCGTAGGTACAGTACTTTTAGTAGCAACTACCGTATAACCCTTTAGATTTTTGGCAATTTGCTCGGCAACCAATAAAACAGTAGAAAGGTCTGCATCACCTGTTTTTGTAGTAGGGGTTCCTACCGCAATAAATACAATATCAGAATCGGGAATTGAAATTTTATAATCTAAAGTAAATATTAATCTCTTTGCTGCAACGTTCTCTTTTACTAGCTCTTCAAGTCCCGGTTCGAAAATTGGGATTATCCCTTTATTTAAATTTTCTATTTTATCTTTTGTGTGGCCAATTACATAAACTTTGTTACCGAAATCGGCAAAAACTGCCGCAGTAACAAGTCCTACATATCCGTGTCCAATAAATGTTATTGTCATAAGTTTAAATTCTGCATTTGGGCTTTAATTTCCCTAAGCCCCTGGTCGAAAGATAACATTTCTATACCTAATTTACCTATTTTATCATTTTTAAGGTTTAAGCGAAAGGGTCTTGGCGCTTTATTTTTGAAATAATCACTTCTTAAAGTTTTACGAATTAAAGTCTCATCCAGATTAAATTCTCTGGCAATTTTTACCGCAACGTCGTAAGGGGTTACAGACTGACTGCCAACAACATGAAAAATTCCCAACTCATTCTTTTGAATTAAAACATCAAGTGCATTTACAAAATCGTCTATAAAAGTCGGAACCATAATATGATCCGTAACCATTTCTAAACTTTCCCCTTTTTTTAACCTTGCCAAAAGCCCTCTAACAAAATCGTTTCTCTCAAAATATGCTCTGTACGGATATGCTAGTCTTATTATTAAATATCTTAAACCGCTATTTTGTACTAATTTCTCGCCTTCATATTTTGTCTTTGCATACCAATTTATAGGATTTGGCTTATCTTCTTCTGAATAATGTTTTTTACTACCGTCAAATACAAAATCCGTAGATACATAAATAATTTTTTTATTTGCTTTTTTGCATGCCTCAACGATATTTTGTGTTCCAAAAACATTTACTGCCCATGCTGATTGACCGGAAATCCACATTTTCTCCTGCTCATTTAAATCTTGGGTCTTTAGTGTTTCAATATCATTTCTTTTATCTTCTTCACACCCATCAACATTTGTCTTAGCGGCCATATGAAGTACTATCTCTGCCTTACTTTTGGTTATTACATCTATAACTTTTTCCTTATTGAGTATATTTACTCCGCTTTCAAGACTAATATGTTCAAAACTATAGGAATCTTTAAGAAGCTCTGTAAACCTTGTTCCAATTAAGCCGGTAAACCCCGTTCCGATTATTTGCATAAAAATAAATTGAGAGTAAATTTATAAATTAGATCCGTATTGATTGATGTAATATTTCTTGTAATCTCCATTTTTTACTTTCTCCCACCAATCTTTATTTTGTTTATACCAATTAACCGTTTTTTCCAAAAGTTCATCGAAATTTCCTTCAGGTTTCCAACCGAGGTCATTTTTGATTTTAGACCAATCGACTGCATATCTTCTATCATGCCCTAGTCTATCTTTAACAAAATCTATTGAGTCTTCCGATTTTCCAAGTAGTTTAATTATTTTCTTTATTAATTCAAGATTATTAATGTCTTCCGTAAGTCCTCCTATGCAATACGTTTCTCCAATTTTTCCTTTTTCTAAAATCAAATCTATTGCCTTGCAATGATCTTCTACATACAACCAATCCCTGACATACAAACCGTCACCGTAAACAGGAACTTTTTTGCCTTCTAATAAATTTGTAATAGCAAGTGGTATAACTTTTTCGGGAAATTGATATGGTCCAAAATTATTTGAACAATTGGAAATTGAAATTGGCAAACCAAAAGTATGATAATATGCTCTAACTAGATGGTCCGAACCTGCCTTACTGGCTGAATAAGGGCTTCTGGGGTTATAATTTGTTCGTTCATCAAATTTACTCTTTTCTTCTAAACTTAAACTTCCAAAAACTTCATCCGTTGAAATATGATGAAATCTTTTGATCTTATACTTAAGTGCCGATTCTAACAAAACATTCGTTCCCAAAACATTTGTTCTAACAAATTCTGAAGGATCGGTAATTGAACGATCTACATGAGATTCTGCAGCAAAATGTACAATTGTATCTGATTCTTTTACTACATTATCAACTTTTGTCGCGTCGCAAATATCACCTTGTATAAATTTATAATTTGAATTTTTTTCGATGGTTTTTAAATTTTCAAGATTTCCTGCGTAAGTTAATTTGTCAAAATTTATAATAGTATCGTTAGGATGATTCTTTAACCAATAAAGAATAAAATTTGATCCTATAAACCCTGCACCACCTGTAACTAAAAGTTTCATTTATAAATTTTCTCCTTGTCTAATTTTTTCAGCAACGAGGTTGTTTACACGAAGCAAGCTATCAAATGTACCGGCATCTTCCCACATCCCTTCAATTATATTTACATCCAAATTCCCATTAGATAAGTATTTATTGTGTAAATCTACTATTTCAAGTTCACCTCTTGGTGAAGGTTTTAAGTTCATAGCATAATCTATAACATGATTGTCAAAAACGTAAAATCCGACTACTGCATAATTACTTTTAGGATTTTTAGGTTTTTCAACAATTGATACAACTTTATTATTATCATCAAATTCAACAACACCATACCGTTCGGGATCCGGAACCTCCTTTGCAAATATCCTTCCTCCGGTTGTAAATGAAGCAATACTTTCGGAAAAATCATGGTCAAAAATATTATCTCCAAGAATTAAAGCAACGTTATCTTTTCCAATAAAATTTTCGCCAATTACAAAAGCGTCGGGTAAGCCACGGGGCTCCTCTTGAACCTCATATGACAAATTTACGCCTAACTCATGACCTGATCCCAATAAATTTAAAAATTGACCGGAATATTCAGGGGCAACAATCACTAAAATATCTTTTATACCTGCTTTTGCTAAAGTTTGAATGGGATAATAAACCATTGGCTTATTGTAAACAGGAAGTAACTGTTTGGAAGTAATTTTTGTAAGGGGTCTAAGTCTTGTTGCTCTTCCCCCGGCTAAAATTATACCTTTCATAAATTTTTAAACTCCACCTTCAATTAAAAAAAACAATACTGACAGGCCAAAGAGTCCAATCAAAATATATTCTATCACAATCCTTCTGGTTAATTCATGATTTTTATAATGATGAAAAATTCCCCATATCACATAGGCAATGATTGTTAAGGAAATAATAATTTTTTGAAGATCTAAATTAGGAGAAACAAAAACAGTCAAAATAAAACCTACGATAAATATTGAAAGTAGTGAAATATAATAGCCTACATGTTTTTTCAGTGTTTTTTTCATTATAAAATTGATCCTTTTGCTAGAACTAAAATAATTAATAAAATAAGTGATAAAAATATTACATGATCCAAATTATGACCTACAAAACGAATTATTTTCTTTCTCTCTATAATAATCATATCTAATATTAAAACGAATATAAATAAGGATATAATTACTCTTGCCGAAAGGACAGAAAATGTAGCGCCGTTTACAAGCGTTTTTTCTGTTTGATTTAGATTTGTCGCTGCCAACTGTTGATTAAAATTAATTTTTTGTTCGGCAAGGGTTTGCCCATTAGGCTGAGGACTGGTTTGTACAAGGGTTGGTGTTGGTGTTAGAGTTGGTGAAGTTACTGCAACGGCAATAGATTTTTGTTGCTGCTCAGGGTTAACAGTTTTTGTAGCAAAACTGGTACTACCAAACATTTCAACTACTAATACTGTGTTTTCGCCGGTTAAATTACCCGTCTCAACGGCAAAACCAACGTCTGTATACTTAGGGGATAACATATTTTCCCTGTGGGATGGACTATTCATCCAAGCATTTACAACATCCCCAGGTGTTGTAAATCCTCTTGCTAAATTCTCTCCGGCATAAATATAGTTATATCCTGTATTTTTAATAAATACCCATGGCGTAGTTCCGTCCGGTGAAACGTGAGCCCAATAGTCTTTACTAAACATATCGTTAGCCTTGTTTTGTGCCGCCTGCGATAATTCACTATTAATACTAAGAGGTGGTAAACCCGCAGTTTGCCTATCTTGATTCGTAATTGCTAAAAGTTGGTCATTAGATATATTGGAAAATGTCCCTAAAACTTGAGGATAATTTGTCCTTAAAAAGGACATTAAAAGACCTGCTGAGAAAAAGAATAACGTAAATAATAGAAGACTTTTATTATGAAGTATTTTTGCTCTATAATTATTAGTTTCCCTAGGCAGAAACAGGTGTTTAAGAAAACTTATCATATTCTAATTATATACTGGAGAAGCTAATTCTCCAATCTTTCTTCCGTTAACTGGAATACCAAGCAAATATCCTAAAGCATTGGCAATTGAAACACCTACCCTAAGACCCGTAAATGATCCCGGACCCTCAAATAGATGAACTTCGTTAAGACTAGTAAGCGTTAGCTTATTTTTTGCTAATAATTTATCAAGCATTGGAATTACCGCTTCGGATTTTAAAAATTTCGAACTTGAAGTTAATTTATCAATTACTTTTCCGTTCTTCTCAAGCTCTATATGAATAGTCTCACTATCGGATGTATTTATGTTTAATTTAACCATTAACTAATTGTAATATCTATTGCGCCTTGACGCAAAATTTTCCAGGGTTTAACTGTTACATCTATCACTGTTGATTCCTGATCTAGATTACAAACTCCATCTAATACGTAGTCAACAAGGCTTACAAGCTTTGGATCTAAATCTTTAACAGTAAATGGAGTTCTCTCTCCGTGGAAATTTGCAGATGTACCTAAAATAGGCGCATTAATATTACTAATTATGTCTAAAATATCTTTATGATTTGGCATTCTTAAACCAACCGTATCTTTTCCTCCCCTAACAAGCTCCGGAATTAAATCCATTTTGCATTTAACCACAACAGTTAACGCTCCTGGCCAATACGGCTCAATTAAATTTTTTACAATATCGTCTGTAACATCTAAAGAGTACTTTTTTGCCATTTCTATACCATTAACTAAAACCGGCATTGCCATACCCTGAGGCCTTTTTCTAATCTCTACTAACCTCTTAATAGCATCTTTTTTATCGATTCTGCAACCTATTCCAAAGGCAGTATCGGTTGGAAAAATAATTATTCCTCCATTATTTAATACTTCTATTGCATTTTGTAGTTTTTTATCCATATTTTAAAATTTTAATTTTTCT
>JAJXYH010000042.1 GCA_021780675.1 bacterium | reverse complement strand
GGCCGTTTCTCCCCAGCTGTCTTGCCTTAGTCTCTTCATAATCTCAATACCGGTCATTTTGGGAAGAGATATGTCCAAAAGCATTAAATCAGGATGTTTTTCCAGAGCTTCCGTTAATCCTTGTTCTCCATCAGAAGCAGTATAAACCGTAAATCCTGCTTCAACTAACACCTTTTTATAGATGTCCTGAATCATTTGTTCATCTTCCACCAAAAGCATCGATTGCATATTTCAAGAATACCATAAGTAGGCAAATATTAGAAGTAATCCGATTGACATTTTGCTTAATTTTTGGAAAACTTAAAAATAGTAAAGAAATTTATAATAGTGCATTATAGATAAACTTATGATGCATCCAAGATGTTACTAAGCTTTTAAAGAAAAACAAGTCAGTCTTTTAGACTGACATAACAAATTTCTAAGATTCGTTCGTTTTAGCAAGCTAAAACAG
Source organism: bacterium (assembly GCA_021780675.1). GTDB lineage: Bacteria > Patescibacteriota > Microgenomatia > Levybacterales > UBA12049 > DAHWUP01. The sequence continues at coordinate 8,413 of JAJXYH010000042.1, read as the reverse complement.
CTTAGCAAGAAATTTTTAAAGGAGGTGATTTGCTTTGAACAAAATGATGAAAGAATGCACAAAGCCGCATGTCCTTGCACATTCCGTTTCGGGAGCGGGTCTTGCGCTTTTGGTTTTATATCTTCTTCCAACTCTTACTCCCTACCTTCTTGTTTTGGGATTAGTGTTATTAATAGGTGGAGTATTGTGGGATTTAGCAGCAAACCCTGCTAAAAAGTAATGGGTATATTACAAAAGATTTTATCGGTAATAGTTTTAGCGGCGATGTTAATTTTCCTATTGCTAATGACAAGAGGGAATGAAGACACTTGGATTTGTGCCGCGGGTAAATGGGTAAAACACGGAAGTCCTTCCTCTCCAATGCCATCGGCTTCACAGTGCCGGTGATATAATATAATTTATGAAAGTCAAAGATAAAGTTGTAATTGTAACTGGTGCCTCAATGGGTATTGGGGAGGTAACAGCTAAACTTCTATCAAAGCAGGGCGCTAAGGTTGTTCTGGCAGCCCGCTCCTTGGATAAACTTAAAAACTTAGAGAAGGAACTTAACGGTTCTTATGCAATAAAGGTAGACATGACGGATGAAAAAGAAATTAAAAATATGGTTAAAAAAACCGTTGAGCATTTTGGAAGAGTGGATATTCTTATTAATAACGCAGGGCAGGGTTACGATGCGTTTACCACCGACATAAAAATAGATAAATTTAAGTATCTTTTCGACCTTAATTTATTGGGGCCTGTTATTGCAATGCAGGAAGTAATTCCTTATATGAAAAAGCAAGGTGAAGGATCTATTATTAATGTTGCTTCGGGAACTGCCTTGATGTTCATCCCCGGCATGGGAGCCTACTCATCGTTAAAAAGGTCACTAGTTGGGGTTTCTTTAACTGCGCGGGAGGAGCTTGAAAAATACAATATAACCGTAAGTGTTATTTATCCTTATATCACTTCTACTAATTTTGAAAAAAACACTATAAAAAATGGTGTGATGCAGGATGAAGGGGATAGTCCTCCGATGCCGGGAGACCCACCCGAATACATTGCGCAAAAAATTCTTGACCTTATTAACTCCAAAGAGGCGGAATCTTTTGCCCACGATTGGATGGGTAAGCGTTAGACTTAAAAATTTGACAAGAAGTGAATTTAGTGTGACCCTAGAATAGGGTGAAAAAATATCTTCTAAAGTTTTCTACAAGATTTCCGGCAGCGTTTTTGCAATTTTTGGCATAGCACATCTTCTTAGAGCAGTTTTGGGTTGGAGTCTAATTATCGGGCCATTTGATATTCCGGGGTGGTTAAGTATTGGGGTGTTTATCGTATTAACTTTCTTTTCGTATAGCGCATTTAGATTAGCAGGTTTTTTTAAATAGGAAGGGAGGTGGAATATGGGTTCTAAAGTAATGCATGTTGCTCTTACAGGTGGAATTGTCTGGGGTGCAACATTGTTTTTAGCAACGCTTTTAAATCTTTACTACGGATATGGTAAAGCCTTTTTAGATGTTTGGGTCAGTATTTATCCGGGATTTAGTGTTAGTTTATTAGGTAGTGTAGTAGGCCGTATTTACGGATTTTTGGACATGTTTGTAGGATTTTATATTATAGTATGGGTTTACAAGCAGGTTACAAAGTACGTAAAGTAAAAGTTTAGTTTTTAACAAAAGTTAATTATAAAATTTCATACACAATACATGTTATAATTTTGTCATGGTTTCATGTATTTTTGAAGATGGTAATAAAGCAAATCTTCGCCACGTAGTTGTTGACGCAATTATTATTAAAGACAAGTCAATCTTAATGGTAAAAAGGGCAGCAAAGTTATTAGAAGGTGGGAAGTGGGGTTTAGTCGGAGGGTACCTGGATAAAGATGAAACGCTAGTTGAAGGTTTAAAACGGGAAGTCATGGAGGAAACGGGATACGAATTAAAAACAGTTAATTTCTTTACTATTTTAGATGCTTGGGACAGAAAAGGTGAAGATAGGCAAAATATTGCAATGATATATATATGTAGTCCTGGAAAAAAGAAAGGGGAACACGATTGGGAGTCAACAGAGGTTAAATGGTTTGATTTAGATAATTTACCACTGGAGGAAGAAATCGCTTTTGATCACTTGAAAACTATTAATTTATATTTAAATAATCGAAATTTTAACCCGATAAATTTATTGAAGTATTAACTTGTGATTTAACTTACATACAAACCAAATTTCACGTAGTATTATTGCGTTGAATTATTCCACCAGAACTTATTTTTTATTTATCGCTCAGCTTCATTTAAGAATTTATTGTTATTTTAACTTATTAAGAAAGGAGGTGAGTGAATATGTTAGAACTTGGCAGACCCTCAGGGGTAATAACACCAGTACAGTTTGATGAATTTGCAGAAGCTAAAAACAGATGGTATTTTGACACGCTTGATGTAAGAACAGATCCTTCGCAGCATCCGGATTTTAGAAGAATTGTAGGAATGGGTGAATCTGCAATCCCGCTAATACTTGAAGAGCTTAAGATAAGACCTTCACTTTTGTATGTAGCTCTTGAAGCAATAACTGGAGAAAATCCTGTGCCGGAAACAGGATCGGATTCTCTTGAAGAAATTAGTGAAATTTGGCAAAGGTGGGGAGAGCAAAACAGAAGTATTGCCCCCCGAGATGAAGTTCTTGTTTTTGGATAGCGTTCCTCGTATACAGCATGTAATTAGTGTTTGTGAGTCTTTTGTTTTTTATTTAACCTGTAAATCGGTAAAATCTTTTATCCAGTGGTTAGCATTTTCTAATTCTTCTTTGGTATGGCTTGTTAACAAAGCTATTACTTTCATTCCTGCCTTTTTAGCGGCTTCAACTCCTGCATTAGTATCTTCAAAAACAATACATTTAGATGGATCAATCTTAAGTTTTTCTGCTGTTTTTATATAAATTTCAGGATCCGGTTTTCCTTTGGTCGTGTCTTCGTCACCCAAAATCATATCGAAAACATCACTTAAGCCAATAGCTTTTAATACAAAATCCCGATTAGGTTTGTATGAGGTGGTTGCTAAAGCAAGTTTTAATCCCGCACTTTTTAAAAGTGAAATAAAATCCTTTAAACCGTTAACTTCTTTTATGTCTTTTTTGTAGATTTCGCGGTAAATTGTTTCTTTATTTTCAGCATATTGTTTAATTTCCGCTTCGGAAAGATCTCTGTTAAATAGCATGGGTAAAATGTCGTTATTTTTTCTTCCTTTTATTTTTTCGTTATAGTCTTTTTCCGAAAGCTTAAGTCCGTTTCTTTTGCCAAACTCAATCCAAGCTAATTTGTGATAGTTATCATTTTCTACCATTGTACCATCCATATCAAAAATTGCCGCATCAATTCCTTGTAAGTATAATGTAAGCATAAAATGATTATAACATTAAGCTTAAGTTGATTACGAAAGGTCTACGGTTAGTATGTAGTTTAATTTTTTAATGCTGGAATTTTTAAAAATATACTTAATTACTTTGCCTGTATTTTTCGGAATAGATTTAATTTTTGGTTAGCCCTTATTGCCAGAAAACTTTACCTTTCTTGGCTTGGAAGCTTAATGAACCCCAATGTAAACTGGGTAGCAGCAATTTCATTTTATCTTCTTTTCACGGTTGGGTTGATTATTTTCGTAATAACCCCGGCATTAGAAAAACACTCGTGGGTAAATGCACTTATTTTTGGTGCGCTGTTTGGTTTTTTTGCCTATGCAAATTACGATTTAACAAATTTAGCAACACTTAAAAACTGGCCGGCCTTAATATCAATAGTTGATATAATTTGGGGCACTGTGCTATCTGCCAGTGTGGCTACGATTGTTTATTTTATTGCTTTCAAATTAGGTTAATAATTACTTATCTGATTTTAGGATTAATACTATTTTTCTACATGTCCGTTTGGTTTGCGGTTTCAATTATTCAAAAACGCAATGATGTAGCCGATGTAGCCTGGGGATTGGGATTCGTTCTTATGGCATGGGTTTCATTCTTATTTTTAAAAGTCTCAACCATAGAATTAATAGTAAATACTTTGATTACGGTTTGGGGAGTAAGACTTGCATGGCATATTTATTTAAGACACATTGGTTAACCGGAAGATGCCCGTTACCAGGTTTGGCGAAATTCCTGGAAACATTTTTATTTAAGAAATTTTTTGCAGGTTTTATGTTGCAGGGGATTATGCTTTTTGTAATTGCGTTGCCCGTGATATTAATTAACCCTTCATGGTCTAATAATTTAAATATATTTGATTTAATCGGTATTTTAATTTGGTTAATAGGTTTTGGTTTTGAAGCAACAGCCGATTATCAATTAAAAGCATTTATTAAAAATCCTTTAAATAAAGGTAAAATTATGCAAAATGGTCTTTGGAAATATTCAAGGCATCCAAATTATTTTGGTGAAGTCACCCAGTGGTGGGGAATTTTTATTATTTCGTTAACTAAAACAAACGGGATTTTTACCATAATAGGTCCGTTAACTATTACATTTTTAATTTTGTTTGTTTCGTGAGTACCGCTTTTGGAAAAAAAGTATTTTGGAAGACCGGATTTTGAAGATTATAAAATAAGAACAAGTTTATTTTTCCCATTACCACCCTAAAAAACCACTTAGCGCATACGTTATTCACGATGTGCCGCGTGTTATTGAAAGTAAAATATGGCACTTGACAATAATTAGCAGTCGTTATATATTATTGCTAATATTAGCTTCAAATCTTGATAAAAAAGGAGGTGAGAATGTATGGCAAATGATTTAGTTGCAAGAAATTTTTGGACATTTCCAAACCTTAGATTGTCTTCAATTTGGGACGATGAAGACGATTTCCTGAATTTTCCGCAAGTCACATCAGGACTTACTGTTTCGGAAGACGAAAAAAGCGTTTATGTAGAAGCAGAGTTACCGGGACTAAAGCCAGAAGAGGTAGAAGTAACCTTTGATAAAGGGGTACTTTGGGTTAAAGGAGAGGCAGGGGAGGAAGATAAGGGTAAGAAATACTACAGAAAATCTCAAAGAAGCTTTTCCTATAGAGTTGCAGTGCCTGGAGATATTGATGTGGCAAAAGACCCTCAAGCCGAATATAAAAACGGTGTTATGACAGTAACTTTTGCAAAATCTCCGGTTTCTCAACCTAAGAAAATAGCTGTAAAATCAGCTTAAAATTCAATAAAAACTATTAACCCCGCCCCTAAAGCGGGGTTTTTAGTGGATTTAAAAAAACGGCCAAGCCAGCCCGTTTGACTTCAATTTCCTATAGTATTATAATTCCGCAAATGAAAGAATTTGAACAATCACAAATAGATTCCGCTAAAGGATTTTTCGAATCTCGTGGTTTTCCGATCGAAACTAGCCAACTAGATGGCTTAACAGTTTCTTACTATGTTTTACCACAAGATCTAAATCCTGTCCTGCCGGATTTTGCCTTTAGAATGACAACCTCGGGTTCTCAAACAGGAGAAGTCACCGGGATTTTTGGCGTAAGCGACAGTATTCCACAAGAGCTTCGTCCGTTTTGGGCAGGGCACGAAATAATTGAATTTATAGAAATTGGAATTTCGGAAAAAAGTAGATGTGTAGAAGCGGAAGATAGGATAGTTGGGATTGTGCCGCCTGAATTAAAAGATGATTTCTTAGCAAGAAGAGTAGATTTTTTTACAGGTTTAGTTAGATATTTTCAAACTGAATTGGAAAAGGGTTCGCAAGATTTTACTCATGATGATTTGGAAGAGGCTCAAAAAGCACTTGGATATTTGCAAGGGATTCAAAAAGTAGGATAACCAGTTGAATATATAAACCCGGATATTGGAAAATAATTACTGCAAGAGTCAAGCCAGTCCGAAACCCTCTCTCTTGACACTCTACTGAGGCTATGATATTATCCTTAGTATGTGAATGAATCCCGCAGGGTGCGGGAGGATTTTTTTATGATGATACTTAGAAAAGATATTCTTTTAAACGGCTGAAACGCCTTCTTTGTGTCTTCATTGCTTCCTTAAACTCACTCACATTGCACATTAATTATATTGGATCATGGGGACGGGCCTGAAGTTTAGCAGGTTGAACACTTCATTTGCAATGAAGAGGTAGGGAGTTCGAGTCTCCTCAGGTCCACTTAATTGTTAACTCGTTGTTTTGTACGTAGCGCTTGTCACACTGAGTGACCGCTACTTGCAAAACTAATATGAGTTGGCTCTTTGAAAAGTGAAGAGAAGTCTTTTTAATTTACTTATAATGCCAATAATGGATGCCTAGGAGGCTTTGACCGAGGAAGGACGCAGACGGCGGCGATACGCGTCGGGGAGGTGCCATCAACCTTTGATCCGGCGGTGTCCGAATGGGGAAACCCAACTCTTTATGAGTTGGCCATGCAGGAATAAGTGCGATTTATCGTGCTAATAGCGCATGGCCGGGTACGGCGTGAACTGAAACATCTTAGTAACGCCAGGAATATAAATCATCCGAGATTCCGTCAGTAGCGGCGAGCGAAAGCGGAACAGTCTAAACCGGCCCGTAAGGGTCGGGGTTGCAGGGCAAGCGATATTCGATGTTATTTTTTCTAGCAGAAGGGCCCGGAATGGTCCACCACAGAGAGTGAAAGTCTCGTACGCGAAAGGAAAAATACCGATAGTTTGTACCTAAGTACCATGGGGTACGGTGAAACCCTGTGGGAATCTGGGGCGGCCACGTTCCAAGACTAAATATCAAAGTCTACCGATAGTGAACTAGTACCGCGAGGGAAAGGTGAAAAACACCCCGGGAGGGGAATGAAATAGATCTGAAATTATTGGCTAACAAGCAGACAGAGTCTGAATAGACCGCAAGGTTTATTACGGATGATGTCGTGCCTATTGAAGAATGAACCGGTGAGTTTTTAATTGCAGCGTTTAGCCTAACCAAGTTTAGCTTGGGGAGGCGTAGTGAAAGCGTGCCCTAACTGGGCGACCAATTTGTTGCAGTTATAAGACCCGAAACTGGGTGAGCTAACCTTGGGCAGGGTGAATGTCAACGAAAGTTGACAAGAGGCCCGAACTCGTAGTAGCAGCAATTACTTGAGATGACCTGAGGTTAGGGGCAATATGCCAAACGAACCCAGAGATAGCTGGTTCTCCCCGAAATATATTTAGGTATAGCGGTTATTTATTGTACACTGAGGTAGAGCACTGAATGAAGTCTAGTGGCGCAAGCCATTAGCTTTTATCAAACTCCGAATGCAGATGTATTTATGTAACTAGTCAGACCCGTCGGGCTAAGCTGATGAGTCGAAAGGGAAACAGCCCAGATTCCCATCTAAGGCCTCTAAATAATGGCTAAGTTTTGAACGAAGTCAAGTTTCATAGACAACCAGGAAGTTGGCTTAGAAGCAGCCACCTTTTAAAGAAAGCGTAACAGCTCACTGGAGGATGATACTTGGCGCGAAAAATTTATCGAGGATTAAGCCATTTGCCGAAGTTGGAAACACACCGCAAGGTGTAGTGGTAGGGGAGCGTTCTATTTGCAGTGAAGCACTATTGTAAAGTGGTGTGGAGCGGATAGAAGTGAGAATGCCGGTATGAGTAGCGAGATGCATGTGAGAATCGTGCACGCCGAAAATCCAAGGTTTCCTCCGCAATGTAAGTCAGCGGAGGGTTAGTCGGCCCTAAGGGTGTGCCTCGTTAAAGGGGTCTAGCCCGATGGACAAGTCGTTGAAATTCGACTACAGAATATGAAACGTGTAAGGGAAGGACGAAAGTGGAAGAGCTTGAGCTTTGTACATCAGAGTCTAAACAGCAAGATAGTGATAATTGGCAAATCCGTTATCGTGTTTAATTAAGCTGTGGGAAAGCGATTAGTAATAATTGCGATTTAGTAGCTTTCAGTTTCCAAGAAAAATTTCATTATGTTTTTCCGCAAGGAACAAACAATTTCATATTTTACCGTACCGCAAACCGACACAGGTGGATTGGTCGAGAAGACTAAGGCGATCGAGAGAAAGATGTTCAAGGAACTCGGCAAAAAAGCTAGGCGTAACCTATGGGAGATGCCTTGCCGCGCGTAAGAACGCGGCCACAGCAAAAGTTTATTTACCAACTGTTTATCTAAAACACAGGTCCCTGCAAAGCCGAAAGGCAAAGTATAGGGGCTGACACCTGCCCAGTGCTGGTAAGTCAAATATCGTGAGTGAAGTTTCGTAAGAAGTCAGCTTGTGATATAAGCTCCAGTAAACGGCAGCAGTAACTATAACTGTTCTATGGTAGCGAAGTTCCTTGTCGGGCGAGTTCCGACCCGCACGAAAGGTAGAATGAGTGAATAACTGTCTTGAACATTTACTCGGCGAAATTGAGATGGCTGTGAAGACGCGGCCTAATTGTACATGGACAAAAAGACCCCGGGAGCTTTACTGTAGCTTGATATTTGAAAGTATATTTTAATTGTT
>JAJXYH010000005.1 GCA_021780675.1 bacterium | reverse complement strand
AAGTTAATTAGGGTTTTAAAATATTTAATAGGATGGCCTTTATCGACTGTTTCTTTATTTTTTGTTTTTAAGTTGATTTATTCCAATTTAAATTCTTTAAATAATCTTAGAAATATAAATGTACCTCTTCTTTTTATTGGAATAATCTTATTTATTGTTTATTTTTTATTAAGAACATATCTTTGGAAAAATTTAATTTCTGGTTCAGGAAATAAATTTTCTTATTTAAAAACATCGTATTTATGGGAAATGTCCGAAATAAAAAGATATACTCCTGGAAATATCTGGTCGTTCCTTTCCCGTGCGAAATTATTTTCGGAAAATAATGTCACTAAAAAAGACGTTACAAAATCATTATTTAATGAAGTTATTTTAATAATTTTAAGTTGTTTTACAATTTCTTATTTTTACGCATCTTCTTTCTTCCATAATCATTTTATTTCTTCATTACTTTTATTATCTAACATCATATTAATTTTAGTTTATTCATTAAATGGAAAACTTAGAATAAAATTTTTTCCAAAAGAGTCAATTGAGTTAAATTTCAAATTTTACATAATTGCAATTTTTGCATTTTTTATTTTTGGACTAGCAACTTATTTTACGGCTATATCTATTATCTATCTTAACCTTTACAATATTTTATCTACCGTTAGTTTATTTGTATTCGCATTGCTGGTTGGTTATTTATCAATTATAACTCCTATGGGTTTGGGGGTTAGGGAAGGCGTAACAACATTTGGCTTGTCATCCCAGGTATCAGTTGCAGATGCGGGACTTATTTCTATTTTTACAAGAATTGTATTTATATTGTCAGAACTAATATTTTTAGCAATTGTTTCAATATTTAATAACTTAAAAAATAAATATTACGTACAGATTAAATACTTTATATCACTACATAAATATGAAACTTTCTTGTTAATTTCTATGTTCATATTTATTTCATATTTTACTGTTGCGGGATTTTTAAGATACGATAATTTTTATACTGGGCGGTTTGATCTTGGGAATATGGATCAAACTGTTTGGAATACAATTCATGGCAGAATTTTTCAATCAACCGATGCTAACGGAACAGCAATTATTTCAAGATTAGCCTATCATGCAGACTTTATTTTAGTTTTAATTTCGCCTCTTTATTTAATATGGTCAAACCCCAAGATGCTTATACTGTTACAAACAATTATTGTAGCTATCGGTGCATTATTTGTATATCTTATCTCAAAAGATATATTAAAAAATAAGTTCATTTCCATGATATTTTCAATTTCTTATTTACTGTATCCTGCATTATCCTATAATCTTTTATTTGATTTTCATGGAGTAACTCTTGCAACTACCTTTTTACTAGCAACCTATTATTTTTTTCTAAAAAGAAAGTATATTTTATTTTTATTTTTTGCTATTTTGTCCGGTATTTGTAAAGAGCAAGTCTGGTCTGTTATTGCAATCTTCGGACTGGCATTTGTATTTAGAACTTACTTCGAAAGTAAATTTAAAAATAGTAGGGAATTAATATTCGGATTGTTAATTTTCTTAATTAGTTCTTTTTTGTTTTATGTGCTTATTTGGAAAATTATTCCATATTTTAGAGGAGGGAATCACTTTGCATTAGCTTATTTTTCAGATTTTGGAAACAACACTTCGGAAATTTTTCTAAATATATTTTTAAATCCTGTTAAGACATTTTCTATAATATTAAGAAATGAAAATCTTGTATATTTATCGGAAATTTTCTTTCCGTTAGGGTTTTTATCGATTTTAGGATTACCTTTAATTATATTTGCGTCACCCGACTTTTTAATAAATTTATTAAGCAATAATCCGCAGCTTCACCAAATTTATTACCAATATACATCTGTTATTACACCATTTATTTTTATTTCGGCTATTTACGGTACAAAAGTTTTAACAAAAAAGTTTAAGTTTATTAGATTAAACCATGTTGCAATATATTTAATTTCACTTGCACTTGTCTCTCAGTATTATATTGGTCCACTTCCCGGATCTTTAAAACCTAATATAGATATGCTTATTAAACCATTAACAAGTGCTTCGGAAATTCAAAAATTTATATCATCAATTCCAACAAAATACAGCATTGCCGCAACAAATAATTTAGGCTCACATCTTTCTAGACGGCAAAATATCTATACAATTCCGCTTGGCGTAGATAAAGCAGACGTTATTTTGTTTCTTATTAATAACGGCTACTCTGCACAGACTCCGAAAGAACAAAATAGAACAGTTGAACAGATGGAAAAAAATAAACGCTATATTTTGATTTATAAAAAAGACAACTTTATTGTTTTTGAAAAAAGAACTCTTTATGAAAAACCCAAACCTAAAAAAGGACAGGTTAATCTTTTCCCATATTCTATTAAGGCATTAATGGACAGAGACTACCGAAAAAGTGAGATTACCATAGAAAAACAAGTCAATGCATCGGGCAATTTTAAAAGTTATAGAATTTCATTTCTTGTTGACGGACTAAAAGAATATGCTTTATTAAATATACCCGATAAAAGAATTCCACAAAATGGATTTCCGGTTGTAGTTATTGACCATGGATATATCCCACCGGCCCAATATAATACTGTAAATTCTTATAAAAGCGAAAGTGATTATTTTGCAAATAATGGATTTTTGGTTATAAAACCAGATTACCGTGGAAATGGAAACTCCGAACTCGATAATCAAGCATTTATGCGATTTGAATATCCCGTTGATGTTTTAACACTTCTTTCATCACTAAGTAATATTCAAAACGCAGACTTAAATAATGTTTTCCTTTGGAGCCATTCAATGGGCGGAGAAGTTACGCTTACAGTCTTAGAGGTTTCATCACAAAACAAATCGCTTTCAACATTAATAAAAGGAGCTGCATTTTGGGCACCGGTTACAGACCCTGTAAAATGGTTTTCAAAAAGTAATCTTCCCCGGCTTGAAGAAGCAACCATAACACCTTACCCATATACGAAAACATTTCAAATACTTGGAACACCCGATCAAAACCCGGAGCTTTGGCAATCACTCTCGCCGCTTAATTATCTTAGTAATATTGAAACTCCTATATTATTACAGCATGGCACGGGTGATACGACTGTTCCTTACGGGTGGTCAGTAGAGCTATATAAACAATTGCAATTTTTAAATAAAAGCGTTCAATTTATTTCTTACCCGAATGACAGTCATAATTTACCACTTAATTGGGCAGACGCAATGTCAAAGGATTTAGAGTTTTTTAAATCTTTACAAAAATAGTCTGAAACTTTACGATTAATATATGACCAATGTTATAAAAGCAAATGGTGAAATAGAGCCTTTTTCGGAAGATAAAATAGTTACATCAATAAAGCGGGCAGGAGTGCCACATAATTTACAAGATAAAGCTTTGGATCACGTCAGGTCTTCTCTTTATGAAAACATACCAACCTCAGAAATCTATAAAACTATTACGGATTTTTTAAGCAGGGAAGCAAGTCCTGTAAAAGCCAAATACAGCCTTAAAAGAGCTATTATGGCCTTAGGTCCTACAGGTTATCCGTTTGAAGATTACATATCAGATATCTTAAAAGCTAAAGGGTATATTACACAGGTTCGCTCGATATTAACCGGTAAATGTGTTTCACACGAAATAGATGTAATTGCCGAAAAAGAAAATGAAAAAATAATGATTGAGGCAAAATTTCACAACGACTCAGGTATAAAAACTGATGTTCATGTTTCACTTTACACAAAAGCAAGATTTGACGATCTAAAAGAAAAATATGATTTTAATAAAGTATTTTTATATACAAACACCAAAATTACGCCGGATGCGCTTTCGTATGCTCTTTGCGTCGGAATGGGAGTTGTAAGCTGGAGTTATCCGGAAAATGAAAGCTTAAGGGATTTAGTTGAACAGTATAAATTATACCCGTTAACAATACTTCCGTCTCTTTCACCTTCAAATCGCCAAACATTATTAGAAAACCATATTGTTTTAGTCAAAGACATTTGTAAAAATAAAGACGCCTTGGATCTTTTACCGATTGAAAACGAAAAAAAACTTTCAATTTTTGAGGAAGCGCAGCATATCTGCCACTATTAAGTTTGTTTTTTAGTTATTTTATTCCTTTCAAACCTGTCTGCCATAAACCCGTTAGGAACTGTTTTTAAATTAGGACCATATAAAAGAAATCCTTTTTTAATAGTGTGGTCACCAAAACGTTCATTAATTTTATCTAATGCTTTAGTAACTTTTTCTTCCCTTTGATCCTCTTCAAACAAAGACATCGTTAAGTTATTTGCATCGATTAAGTTTCCTACCGATATTGATATTTGCCTTACCATTTGACCCCAACGCCATTTAGACATTAATTCCTTACAAATTAAAAAGATCTGATTACCGTTATCAATATAATTAGCAACTGTTTTCCTACCATGTTCAGAGCGCTCACCGCCTAAATAAAGATGCACTGTTTTTGCTTTTTTATTAAGCCTTCTTAGTTTTATTGAAATTTCTTCACAAAGCTCAAAAATATTTTGTAGAATAACTCTTTGGTCATATGTGTTTTGCGGCAAACAATAACTCCTGCCAATAGATTTTGTTTCAGAAGGAAAATAATAGGGAATGACTTCCGAATTATCTATTCCTTGTCCTAAGTTATATAAAAAATTTCCCTCAACTTCTTTAAACTCCCTAATTAAAATTCTTAACGGCGTATTACGCAGATCTAAAGGCGTATTAATTCTTAAGTTATTTAACCTTTTTTCAATTCTTTTACCAATTCCGCAAAAATCGGTGAGTTTAACTTTTTCATATACATCTAAAAGGTCTTTTTTGTTGATCTCTACTAACCCGTTGGGCTTATTCATGCCCGAACCAAGTTTTGCCAATAATTTATTATGAGAAATTCCAACAGAAACAGTAATATATTCACCTATTTCATCTCTAATGCGTTTTCTGATATTATCTATAAGCTGATATTTTTCGCCAAACAAGTTTTGGGTTGAAGATATATCCATAAATACTTCATCTAAAGAAAACAACTCAACAAATGGGGAATAATCTTTACAGATATCTAAAAATTTTTGCGTAATTTCCCAATATTTCTCAAAATGCGCAGAAACAAAGATTATATTGGGAGCAATTTTTAGCGCATCGAAAGTACGGCTTGGTGATTTTACTCCTAATTTTTTAGCCTCACGGGAAGCTGCAATTATAGCTGTTCTTCCGTTTGCAGCTGTTACACCGATCGGCTTACCTCTAAGCTTTGGGTTAAATTGCTGCTCGCATGAAGCAAAATAGGAGTCAAAATCAATATGCAGTATTGTCCTGAGTGAAGTTGAGGGATCAAGAATTATTTTTTCCATAACCTAAAGCAAATACCAAAATATGTAAATTCCTAATAATTTTTTAATAATATGCAATACTCTAAAGGAGTAAATTTTGAGGATATTTCTGATGAATAAAATGGATTTATTCGAAGCGAAAGCGAAGAATTTATCCTGAGCAAAACGAATGGACAGCATAATATTAATGTACGTAAAAAATATACGAAAGTAAAGAGAACAAAATACGACTATCTAGATCAAAATTATTGGGTAACTATGTGCACTCTTGCCTGATCTATAATAGTATTATACATAAGCTGGGTTTTAAGTTGTACTTTGTAAAGTTTTTGTCCGTAATCAAGCGTAATCGGAACCGATGCCTTAAATACCGAATCCGGCCCTCCATTAAAATCAAGTTGTGAACCGCCAATTACTCTGTTTTCCGTTGCATTCAAAAGCCTGATGCTTACAATCTGGTTATTACTTGGTACATGAATTGATCCTTCAAATGTAACCGTATTAATATTACCGTAAGAAGTACTATCGATATATGCCTGAAGGCCTGGAACATCTGTCCAGTCGGAATAATCACCGGATCCGGAACCAAAAGGAATATAATATTCTTTAGAAACGGAGGATGTATTTACGCTAGATTGAATGTACCTAATTTCCGGAGCCGTAGTGGGAATTGGAGTTGGGCTTATTCCGTTTTTCTCCATTAGTTTGTTAACAACAACCTCCAAATTATTTAGTCTTACAGAACAACCCGGACAATCGGAACTACCCTGAACAGGTGAATCAATATTCTGATTAGTTTTATTTTGATAAAAATTATAATCTATATATACTAAATTGAGGATTATTACTAAAAGCACAACTAAAACAAAATTTTCTAATGTAATAAACCTTCTCATAACATTATGCTAATTAAGTTTTAGCTTTATGTCAAATACCGTAAGAAGAAAGAGTAGAATTTCCAACTCTTGTTCTATGCAATGTCATTATAAAAGAATCGCACTGGTACTGACCGGGGATTTCGGAAAATGCTCCAATATAACTTTTTTCTTGAAGGGTCTTTATTGCATTTCCGTTAAATTCTCCATAAGGATAAGTAAAAACGTTTACTTTCTGTCCAGTTTCATCCTGGATTTCTTTTTGAGCAATATCTATTTCCATTTCTATTTTTACTTGTGGGGGTTTTACAACAGGGTAATGCGACCAGGTATGATTTGTGAAATAAATAAGTCCGCTTGACCGAAGGGATTTAACTTCATCCCAGGACAGCATATTGGAATTATTCATAAGTCCGGATGCTAGCATAATATTAGCTTTGATTCCGTATTTTTGTAAAACAGGCAGGGCGTAAATATAATTATCTTCATATCCGTCATCTATCGTAATTACGATAGATTTTTTAGGTAATGTTTGGTGGTTTATTAATGCATTGATAAGTTCGTCAGCAAAAAGAGTAGTGTACCCATTTTGGGATAAATACTGCATTTGTTTATCAAAGATTGCGCTATCTACAGTTAATGCTGTTTGTCCAAGCTGTTTGGCAACCGATTCAGGCTGAATATGATGGTACATCAAAACCGGAACATGCAAGCAAAATCCTCTTAGAGGAATTGGAGTAGGAGTAACTTTTGGGGAAGCAGTTGGATAAGGTGTTAGCAATGCCTTTTCATTTTTTTCAATATTTTTTATAGCAATTTCTTTTGAGAATTTAGGATCTGCAAAATTAAATGATTTAGTAACCCTGGAAATAATGAAAAACATAAACAATAAAATTACTAGGACAGAAATCAGAGGTTTTAAACCATATTTTGACACATTGTACTTTCCTCTACTTTTTACTTTTGACACAGATTTTTTTCGTTTTTTTAAATTTGCCATTTAGTTAGTATATCAAAAATTTATTCTGAATCAATAAACTATGTTATAATATAGGTTAGGCGAGTAAAGCTCGCTTTTTAAGTGTTTAAAATACATTTATAATAACTTATGGATAAGTTTACATCAGATAAAATTAGAAATATTGCGGTAATTGCCCATGTTGACCATGGAAAAACTACTCTAGTGGATTTTATGCTTAAACAATCCCACACTTTTCGTGAAAACGAAGCTGAAATGCTACAAACTACAATCATGGATTCAAACCCTTTAGAAAGAGAACGGGGGATTACGATTTTAGCTAAAAATACAGCCATTTATTATAAAGGGTATAAGATCAATATTATTGATACGCCGGGTCATGCTGATTTTTCGGGAGAGGTTGAAAGAACACTTAATATGGCAGACGGAGCACTTTTAATCATTGACGCCCAAGAAGGCCCGATGCCGCAAACAAAATTCGTACTCAAAAAAGCTTTGGATTTAAATTTAAAAATTATAGTTGTCATAAATAAAATTGATAAAACCTTGGCTGATGTAAATAGAACCCTAGAAACAACTAATAATCTATTTTTAGAAATTGCCACTCATCATGATCAACTGGATTTTCCCGTTTTTTATGCAATAGGAAGAGAAGGAAAAGCTTCAAAAAACTTGGAGGATGTTAAATCATCCACAAACCTTGAATCGATTTTAGATGAAATTATAAGCTTTATTCCCGCTCCCAATATAGAAGAAGGGACATTTCAAATGCTTGTTGCTTCACTTGATTTCGATTCGCATAAGGGAAAACATGCAATTGGAAAGATCAGAAGGGGTAATTTAACAAAAAATATGCCGTTAATTTTAATTGACGAGAATAATAAAAGAATTTCAGGAAAAGCAGAAAGTATTCGAGTAAGCCATGGTCTTAAAAAAATTGAAGTAGACGAAGCATTCGAAGGAGATATCATTGACTTAACCGGTTTTTCTAATGTATCAATCGGAGACACAATTGCCGATTCTGCAAATCCCGAAAGCTTACCAAGAATTATTTTAGAAGAACCAACCATTAAAATCGCAATTTCCGCCAATACTTCCCCCTTTGCCGGTAGGGAAGGTAAGTTTACTAACGCTAGACAGATAGAAGAAAGACTACTTAAAGAGCTTGAAACAAACATCAGTTTAAAATATGAAAAACTGGGAGAAAAAATGGTTGTTTCAGGAAGAGGTGAACTTCACCTTTCGGTATTAATTGAAACATTAAGGCGAGAAGGTTATGAATTTCAGGTGGAAAAACCTCAAGTTATTACTAAAATCGAAAACGGAAAAACTTTAGAGCCGGTAGAAACCGCTATGATAGATATTCCCGATAATTATGTCGGCACAATCACATCCGAAATGGGAAAGAGAAGAGGCGAGTTAATGGATATGCATAACGAAGGAAACGGTACAACTAGACTAGTGTATAAAATTCCATCTAAGAATTTATTCGGGATAAGAAACGAACTTTTAACCAATACTAAAGGAACAGCTATCATAAACATTGAATTCTTTGATTACGAACCGATTACTCCACAAATTACAAAACTTAGAAATGGTGTATTGATAACATCCGAAGGCGGTAATGCACTTAAATACGGCCTTAATAATGCACAGGGCCGTGGTTTAACTTTTATAGAACCGGGAACTCCTGTTTATGAAGGAATGATTATTGGTGAAAATTCAAAAGCAGATGACATTGAAATAAACGTTACCAAAGAGAAAAAGCAAACCAATATGCGTGCATCAACAGCCGACACTCATTTGGGAGCATTAACTCCTGCTATTATCATGAGTTTAGAAGAATGTATAGATTTTTTAGAAGAAGATGAATTTTTGGAGGTAACTCCTAAGAATTTAAGACTTCGAAAAAAACACTTAACCAGACTTGATAGGGTTAGACAATCGAGAGTATAATTTAGAAATGAC
>JAJXYH010000059.1 GCA_021780675.1 bacterium | reverse complement strand
TCGCAAACGGCAATAAAAGATGCTTTCTTAAACTTTAATTTTTGTTTGTATTCCAAAATATTGATATTTGACTTTGATTTTTGAAATTTTGCAATAAAACTATCCGTAAACCCCCTGCTTTTAAGTTCTTTTTGGGTTGTGTTCCACGATCCTTTAGCAGTTTTAAAATTTTTAACTAACAATGCAAATGTTTTAGGGCCAATTCCGGAAATAAGTGAAAATCCCAAATAATAATTCCGTTCTTCCATTAATAAAAAGCATATCGCGTTTGATTTTAAGTTAAAAATATCCTATAATATTTATATGGGAAACAAAGAAAAACACAGACGAGAACACCATAAACACGCGGAAAAAATAAGGCTCAATGAAAGACCAATGAATGAAGCAGAAGAAAAAGGTATGGGACTTACTTTCTGGCTATCTTCGTATTCAAGGGGTGGAAAAAGAGAGTTCGAGTTACCGAACGAAACGCAAGATGATAAATCCTCCGTAACCATTACAAGAACAACGCATTTGCAACCAACCTCAAACGGTAACCGAATGATTCTTAGAGATCCTCCTGCAACTATAAGTATGGAAGGATTACAACAGATTGATAGCTATCTTGAATATGCTACCTCCGATGTAGATAACCTTGATACAAATCCGGAAATTTCAAAAACAATTAATGGCGCGCTTGCTCAAATATTCAGAGTTAGAAGACTATTATCATAAATCAATTTTACCTGCTAAACCACTCGTCTAAAATCTGTTTTGCAATTGGACCTGCAACATTACTTCCCTCTCCTGCATTTTCAACTAAAACTGTAACAACGATTTGCGGATTATAAGCAGGTGCAAAAAGTGTGATCCAAGCATGCGGCAAAGTAGTTGCGCCACCGACTTCAGCAGTTCCGGTTTTACAAGCAATTACAACGTGGCGCATATTTGCAGAAGAGCTGGCTGCTTCGGTGATGTTTTTATTGTCAATTTTAAGTTTTGTGTTATTAACTTTAAAATCAAAAAGCGGCCAGGCAACACCACCGGGGTCACAAGCTTCAATCATTCCTTCTCTTATTAAATCCGTTGATTTTGGGTCAAGCAAATTCGACGCTATAACTTGCGTAGCAGAATTTTTAAGTAAATGCGGTTTATAAAGTTTTCCTCCGTTAGCAATCCCCTGTGTCCATTCGTTTACCTGCAAAGGTGTAGTTAATAAAAAACCCTGTCCTATACCGTAATGGTAAGTATCGCCCAGATACCACTGTTCGCCAATTGTCTTTAATTTCCATTCAGGAGTTGGAACGGTTCCTGCTTCCTCCCCTTGTAAATCTATGCCAAGTTTTTTATCAAGGCCAAATTTTTTTGCCATTTCCGACACTTTGTCTACTCCAACTTTTTCTGCCAATTTATAGAAAAAAATATCGTTTGACCTTTTGATTCCTTTAACAACATTAACCTGACCGTCTTTTCCGCCATAACCTGTGTAATACCAATTGGAAAAGGAAAAACTTCCAACCTGCAAAACTCCGGTATCCTCAACCGTCCAATTTTCGTCAATTATTTTATCTGATAGACCTGCTGCTGCCACAATTAATTTAAATGTTGACCCGGGTGGATAAACACCGGAAATTGCTCTATTTAAAAAGGGCTGATTTCTAGAATCCGCAACTATTTGATCTACATTTGTATACGAAGACGCACTGGAATTTTGATAATCCGTACCCATGGTAAAAAGGTTCGGATCAAAAGAAGGCTTTGATACAATTGCCAAAATTCCCCCAGTTGGATTTGAAACAATCACAGCTCCCCGCTTTACATTTTTCATCGCATCATATACGGCAACCTGTAATTTTTCATCTAAAGTGGTTGTAATATTTTGACCCGGAGAAGGATCGTCTTGCCCGAGTTTTCTAACCAATTGTCCTGTTGCATCAACTTCATAGAGCTGATCCCCGTCTATTCCTTTAAGTAACTGTTCATAATATTGCTCCAGGCCCATCTTACCTACTAAATCACCCGGTTTATAACCAATATAATCAGGCATTTTTAATTCTTCCGGTGAAATTTGGCCAATATAACCTAAAACATGCGCAAAAGCGTCCTTGTAGGGGTATTCGCGTAAACTGTCTACTTCCAAGTCTTTTGCGCCGTTTGCAATCATATTTAAAGCCTGATCTTGGGAAATTAATATTGTTTTTCCATTTACGAGCTCCCTATACCCCGGTAAGTTAAATGTTAAAGGAACTCTATTTCGATCAAAAATAATACCACGCGGAGCGTGGACAACCACTTTTTTAATCCTGTTATTATCGGATAAATATTTGTAGTATGCCCCATTTATAATCTGTACGAAAAAGAGTCTTGCAAATAGAATAAAAAAAAGTGAGGTAGATAAAAAAAGCATAAAGATATTCCTGGGGCTTTTTTCCCTATAATCGTAATGCCAACTTCTTTTTCTTATTTTTTCTGTAGAAATATAATCGCCGAAGGCAATTCCCGGTTTAGTCATTTGTTTTTACTTTAACAAGTCTTCTGGTAATAATAAAAATCATAATCCCGACAAGTGTTGATACAATTGATTCTAAAATTATATTTCTAAATAATCCATTTAACAAAAGAAAAGCAACGCTTCCTAAAAAAGATGCCACAATTATAAAATTACTAGTCGTAATTTCCAATTTGCTTTGGTACATAAATATTAAAAAAATATAAATCTCAAAAATAATACTTGAAAAACCAACTGGTTTTAACATTGCCAAATCCAGCAAAAGTCCAAAAATAAATGCAAGCACAAAAATAAACTTTTCCCTAAAAACCGCTGTAAGAGTTAATAAGCACAATAAAATTAAGGGAATCGTTGTTATTGTTGACTCAATAATTAATGCCAAAGTTAATAAAATTACCGAAATTGTTTTCATCTTATAACAACAAATACTTTATAAAGTTTTGAAAAATTAACGCGTGCATTTAATTTTGCTCTTTGGAAAAGATCACTTGGATTTTTGCTTATTGCAACAATTTCTCCCAAAATTAAACCTGGCATAACACCTTCTCCTAAAACGCTAGCATCACCTTTTGTTACAATCAAATCACCAACCTTTAAATTATCGGATAAAACTACGTTATCCAGTATTAAACCCCCTCCACCCTGACCTTTAACAACACCAAGTGCATTCGTCTCCATAGTTTTAGCGGTAAAAGAAGCCGATGAATTTGTAACAAGACTTACGCTTGATAAATATTTTGTTGTTTTATAAACTATTCCGATTAAATTATCTCCTACAACGACCGCATCTCCTACTTTAACCCCGTCTGCTAAACCCTTGTCTATTATGTAGTCTTCGGGAACCGAAAGTCCGGGTACAAATCCGGGCGCCCCGACAATTTGGGCAGGGAGCAAATTGTCGCTTGGAGGATTTTGAGTTAAGAATTGATCGTTTAGCGCCTTATTGTCTTTAATCAATTTATCCTGGTCCAGTAATTTTTTAGTAAGCAGATCATTTTTATTTTCCAGATCTTTTATTTTTGAATTTGAGCCTATACCCGTAACAAACGAAAAACCGTTATAAACGGTACTCTGGACAGGTGCAATAATAGTTTGGAAAATGGGTTCAAATGGACTTAAGACACCTGTCTTTGATAATGCAAAAATTGCAACCGACAAGATAAAAAAAATTAAGAAATATGCGGTGACCTCGGGTCTTTGTTTCATAAAGCCATTTTAGTGCTTTTAAAAACAAGTTACAAGGTTATATTCAACTTATTTCTTGACAAGTTATATAAATTATTAGTAGTATGGTCTGTATGGTAGATTTGTTGGATTTATTAGGATTAAAAGGGTTAATTCCCTCACAAAATCAGCCTATTCAAGAACAAGTTAATATGGCTGAACCTGCTGTAGACAGCAATACTTCCGGATTGGTAACAAGCGGAACGATGGTAACAGAACTTGGCGGCGCCGCTGCAGTAACTCCTGATGTGGTAGCCCCTATGCAACCGGCATCTGCTGCACCAATGGAAGCATCGTTTGTTACTCCCGCAGCAACACCTTTAGAAACAGCGCCTGCAGTCTCAGCTTTCCCATCATCAGAAACTTCTTCCCAACAACCTTTCTCCGCTTCAATTGGTGAACCAATGACAGAACAACCTGCACCTGCCGAACCCGCCGCCGCAGCAACTCCTGATGTGGTAGCCCCTACGCAACCGGCAGCTGATGCAAAACCCGGCCTTGTTACAGTACCTGTTGATGGAATTAACGGACAAGGCGCAACAGAAGAATCACCCGCAAGCGCTGAAGATATGACAATTGGTGTAAATACTGATTTTATGCATGTAGCGGAACAACCAGTAGTAGCACCCGCTCCGGTAGCTTCTCCAGATCCAGTTTCAACAACTGCAGAACAACCGGCATTTTCCCAACCCGTTGAACCTGCAGCGATAGTTCCTGAACCTGCAACAGCAGCCGCTACTTCTACTCAACCATCAGCCGCTCCATCGCCTTTTGGACAACCCGCTGCGCCTGAAACAATCAATTTGGGAGGAATAGCTTCCGCACAATCTACGACTGCTCCATTTGAACAACCCACACCACCTCCTACAGATAACGTTGTTGCATTTCCTTCTTCACAAGCGGCAGCACAGGAAGCTACAACAACTCCTGCAGTATCTGAACCATTAGCAGCTTAAGTCACAAAAACACACACTACAACAAAACCATATAATAAATATTATTAATGTGTAATTAAATAAATTTAGAGGGTTATTTAAGTCCGCCGATTACTTTAACTCTTTGAAGCAAACTGTCATCTTCCATTACTTTTCCTGCTCCTCTTACAACCGATGTAAGCGGATCATCCGACCTTACAACAGGCAAATTCGTCCTTTCAACTATCATATGATCAAGCCCTTTAAGCAGCGATCCTCCACCTGTTAAAAGCACTCCATGTTCTAAAATGTCCGAAGTTAATTCGGGCGGGGCGTCCTCCAACACTTGGGAAACCGCATCAACAATTTGCGTTAAAACAGGCGACAAGGCTTCTCTTACTTCCACTTCTGTAATTTTTAAACTCTTTGGAAGACCGGTTTCTATGTCTCTTCCTCTTATAATCGCAGCTTTCTCTTGCGTTTCGTCTTTTTCATCTTTTGATTTTTGACTTTTTAGTCTTGAATTTGTTACATATGCGCTTCCTACATTTATTTTTAAATCTTCTGCGGTTTTTTCTCCGATTAAAAGCCCATGCCTTAACCTAATATAATGGGCAATTGCCAAATCCATATCGTCTCCGGCAACTCTTAAGGATTTCGAAACAACTATTCCGCCCAAAGAAATAATTGCAATTTCCGTAGTTCCTCCGCCGACATCAACCACCATAACTCCTGTTGGCGCAAATACCGAAATGTTTTCCCCAATTGCTGCTGCCATTGGCTCTTCGATTAAAAACGCTTCCCTTGCTCCTGCCGCAAGTGTTGCTTCCCAAACCGCTCTTCTTTCAACTTCCGTAACAGAGGACGGAATTCCTACAACAACCCTAGGTCTTGATAAAGCAGCGGGAATTGCAGTGCCAACTTCGTGTACCTGTTGGATATAATGGGAAATCATTGCCAAAGTCGAATCAAAATCGGAAATCACTCCGCCATGCAAAGGTCTTACGGTTATAATAGTTGCAGGAGTTTTACCAACCATTTTTTTTGCTTCCGTTCCAACCGCAATTACCTTTTTGGTTTTTTTATGGATAGCAACAACCGAGGGTTCTCTAATTACTATACCTTTGTTTTTTACAAATACCAAAGTATTAGCTGTTCCTAAGTCAATTCCTATATCGTGGGAAAAAAATGAAAAAAGTCTGTTAAACATGGCTCAATAAATTTATATACCATAATAACATCTTGCGATAGAATTTCCAATATGCTAGGATAACTTTTAACGCCTTACATAAATGAAAATAGTAAATATCTGCAATAAAATAATCGAATACTCCTTTTACCTACTCTTTTTCCTTGTTCCGCTTGCATTAACAGGAGACACATCGGAACTTTTTGAGTTCAATAAACTTTGGGTTACTTTTATTATTACTATAATTATAGGCGCCGCGTGGTTTACCAAGATGGTGGCAAAAAGAGAAATTAAAATCCAAAGGACTCCTTTAGATATTCCCATTTTACTGTTTCTTGCTTCCGAAATTATTTCATCGTTTATCTCTCTTGATCCTCACACTTCGTTTTGGGGATATTATTCAAGGTTTAACGGCGGACTTTTTTCGATAATTTCATTTATTTTCCTTTACTATGCTTTTGCCACAAACATGCTTAAAAAAGATGAAGAAGAAGATAATAGTAACTATAACTTTGGTAAAAACAGCCTTATTTTTATAGGAGCATTGGCAGTTTTTGTAGTAGGAATTTTAATTTCCGCTGCCCTAAAAAGCACAACCGAAGCAGGATTTCCTTACCAAATGTTAGCAACACTAATAACTGCTATCACTTCCTTTTTCGTTTTTATGAAAGCTTCCCCCAAAGGCGTAATTAAAAAATCTTTATATGCGATTTTTTCATCAGCGGTAATAGTTGTTTTTTGGGGACTTCCCTCACATTTTGGCTATGATCCAACTTGTCTTCTTTTTAGGGGTAGGTTCGACGTTTCCTGTTGGACAGCAGATTTCTTACCAAAGGTAAGAATTTTCTCAACTCTTGGTCAGCCTGATTGGCTTGCAGCATATTTAGGAACTTTAATTCCTGTTTTTATCGCTATTTTTATTAACTTTATTAAAGACAAAGACATTTTTAGTAAGAAAAATCTATGGTCTAAAGAATTTGCCGTTTCCGTACTTTTCTTTGTATTTTTTATACTTACCTATTCTGCTTTTCTTTATACCAGGTCAAGAACTGCAATTGCCGGACTTTGGGTATCGCTATTTTTAATGCTTGTATTTTATCTATGGTTTTATATAAAACCAAAACTAGGAAGTAAAAACAAACCAAACGGCTTAAAATTGTCGATTATTCTAGTTGCAACAAGCTTAATATTAACTTTCTTTATTGGACTTCCCGGCGGATTTTTATTCGCACAAATTAATAATTTTACCTGGCCAAGCATACAAGGCAGATTAGCTGCAAAACAAGCTCCGGCACAAAACGTAAAAACACAAAGCTCTCCGGCTCCAACACCGGCTCCAACAATTGATGCTTTTTCAACCGGAATTACCGATTCTTCCAAGATAAGGTCGTATGTCTGGGAAGGAGCAATAAAAGCTTGGGAGAATAACCCGATATTCGGAACAGGAGTCGAGACTTTTGCTTTTGCGTACTACCAATACAGACCTGCTGCTCATAACATGACGAGTGAATGGAACTACCTTTACAACAAAGCACACAACGAATTCCTTAACTACCTGGCAACCACCGGAACCGTAGGAATTGTTACATACCTTCTTATGATTGGTGGATTTTATTATATTACCCTAAAACACCTTTACAGAAAAAGACATAAACTTGGTAATAACGAATTGTTAATATTTTCCCTTTTAACCGCCTATGCGGTTATAAATATTACTAATTTTGGCGGATTTTCAGTTGTAATTATTAATATTTTCTTTTATCTGTTCCTTATTTTTGCATTCTATTTAGCCGGACTTATTGATTTTGAAAAATCCGTAGACATACCTTTTGCCAAAGGACAAGCCTATTATTTTGGCAATATGCAAAAAATATCGGCTGCGGTTGTGCTTATAATTGCCGCATACTTTATTTATACTTTAGTTAACTATTGGAATGCGGACCGTTATTACTATTACGGATACAATTACGATAGAACCGGAGACTACCAAAAAGCATACACTTTTCTAAAACAAGCCGTTGACGAAAGACCAGGAGAACCAACCTTTCAGGATGAATTTGCTTACAATAATGCAATTTTAGGGGCATCCATTTTAGCGCAGGAAGCTCAAGCTAAAAAAGACCAACAACAGCAACAAAATATACAAATTGCCCAACAGCTAATTGGTACAGCCATTGCAACAGAAAATAAAGTAACAGCGGATCATCCAAATAACGTAGTCTTCTGGAAAACAAAAATAAGAATACTTTATACACTGGCCCAAATCGACCCGACTACATATATGCCACAAGCATTAGAGGCAATCAAAAAAGCCGCCAGCCTTGCCCCAACCGATGCGGATGTTTCCTATAATTTAGGAGTTTTATATGGGCAAAATGGAGACTTTAATGATGCAATTTCAACTTTAGAAAATACCGCCAAACTTAAACCCGATTATAAAAATGGTCAAGTATATTATGCCTTAGCAATTTTTTATCACCAACTAGCAGTTGATAAAAATGGAAAAGTTGTAAACCAAAGTTATAATCAAAAAGCAATTGATGAACTTAAATTTAAAATTAAAAATTTTGGTCCTGACCAGCAGTCAACCGATGCTCTAAAAGCTTGGGAAAAATAACCATGTTATATATTGTTAAAGCCCCAAATCCTGTTTTAGCACAAAAGGCAAAGGAAGTTACAAAAGTAGATAAAGCAACTCTTAATTTAATCGAGGAAATGAAAATTTCTTTAGATTCTGCAACCGACCCCATTGGAGTCGGGCTTGCTGCTCCGCAAGTTGGAAAATCATTAAAAATATTTATTTCAAAACCGACAGTAAAATCTAAAGTCTCCGTATTTATTAATCCTGTTATCACTAAAAGCGAAAACTTTGATGAAAAACATAAAGATAAAGCCACAAAACTTGAAGGCTGCCTTTCCTTACCCAACATTTGGGGAGATGTACAAAGATTTAAAATGGTTCAAGTTGAATATTTGGATGAAAATAATGTTAAACACAATAAACAATTTACGGGATTTATGGCGATAATTGTGCAGCACGAGATAGACCATCTAGACGGACTTTTATTCACCAAAAGGGTTCTTGACCAAAAAGGAACGCTTTATAAATCGGAAAAAAACGAAAAAGGCGAGGACATTTTTGAAGAAATTAACATATAGTCCGAAGTGCCCTTGGGTACGAGGACATTTTTGAAGAAATTAACATATAAATTATGAAAGTAGTTTTTTTCGGCTCGTCAAAATATGTGGTTCCAATTTTAGACGCAATAAATACCAATCATCAGCTAACCTTAGTTGTTACCACAGAACTGGGAAGTCAACAACCGGTAAAATTTTATTGCCATACACATAAAATAGAATGTATTTCTGTAAAAAAAGCCGGTGATCTTTTATCAAACGAGCCTCTACGTCAAAAGGCGGCAGACATTGGAGTTGTTGCGGATTTTGGAGTTATATTACCAAAGCAAACATTACACTTATTTCCAAAAGGGTTAATCAATGTCCATCCTTCCCTTTTACCCAAATTCAGAGGGCCTACACCCGCCCAAACAGCCATTCTAAATGGCGATAGCAAAACTGGTGTTAGCATTATTCAACTGGACGAGCAAATGGATCACGGCCCAATCTTAGCTCAAAAAGAAGAAGATATAAGTAATGAAGATAGCTCAAAAACTTTATATGAAAAATTATTTAAGGAAAGCGTTGATCTTGTTTTGGATGTACTTAACAAACATGCGCACAATACTATTATTTTCAAACAACAAGACCATAATCTTGCAACCTATACTAAAGCATTAACTAGAGACGATGGTTTTTTTGACTACACTAAAACTATTGACCAAACATATTTTAAAAATTTTGTAAGAGCTTATTACCCCTGGCCTGGCGTTTGGACAAAAATAAAATTAAGACCCGAGGAAGACGAAAAAGTAGTTAAATTTTTGCCCGGTAAAAAAATACAGGTTGAAGGCGGCAAAGAAATGGAGTATAAAGATTTTATAAACGGATATTTAGATGCCGATAAATTATTTTTGGAATTCATAGGAAAGGAGCTAAACAATGATTAAATGGAACTTGGTTTTTGAATTTGTATTAACTATTATTATTCCACTTTTATATTTACT
>JAJXYH010000020.1 GCA_021780675.1 bacterium | reverse complement strand
TGCAGCGGTTGCTAAGGACTGGAACAATAATAATTCGGTGCTTGTTGCAGGAATAGGTTGTCATGGACATCTGGTTAATTTTACAAAAATAACTTCATTTGAAGGCCTACATGGTCGTGCGCTTCCTGTTGCAAGCGGAGTTAAAATGGCCAATAACAGACTTAATGTTTTTACTTTTACAGGTGATGGTGATTGTCTGGCAGAGGGTGGAAATCATTTTATGCATGCATGCAGAAGAAACCACGACATAACAGTTGTTATACATGATAATGCTATTTATGGTTTAACAACAGGACAGACCTCGCCAAGATCCCCACACGGCTATAAATCTAAATCAACACCGCAAGGGAATTTGGATAATCCCATAAATCCGTTAAGTGTTGCAATAGCAGTGGGTGCCACGTTCGTAGCACGCGAATATGCATCTCATATTCCTCAACTTGCCGAGCTTTTTGCAAAAGCAAACGAGCATAAAGGAATTTCCATAGTTGATGTTTTACAACCCTGTGTTACTTTTAACGAAATGTATACACACGAGTTTTATCAAAATAACACTTATTATTTGGGCGAAGACCATGATCCTAAAAATAGGGAAATGGCATTTAAAAAATCGCTTGAGTGGGGAGAAAAGCAAATACCTCTAGGAATTTTTTATGAGGTTGATGACCCTTCCTGTGAAGCACAGATACCGCAAATAAATGAAAAACCTTTAGTTGATGAATTGCCTACAAAAAGAGACATTTCGGAGATTATAAAAAGCTATTTTTAGTACCCTGTAAAAATTTCTATAGAAATTTTATTTTGCTCAACCCCTAACGATTTAATAACCTGCATAGAAGTAATTACAAATTTTGAGGCGCCTCTTATAAAATAAAGATAATTATTAAAATCGGGTAAGTTTTCCCGTAAAATCAATTCGTTTAAGTCTTTAGTTAAAACTAATTTAAAATTACTGCCTCTTTTTTCTAAATCCTGGAGTTCGTTTACAAACGGTAAAGCTTCACTTTCGTAATTTGCATAAAACAACACTAATTTATTGGTAAGGTTTTTTTCGAAATAAAATCTTATCATACTAATAACCGGCGCAATCCCAACTCCGCAAACAACAAATACAAGTGGAGAGTTTGGGTTTTTAGCAATGTTATTTTCACCACCGATTTTATCAATTTCAACTTCTGTTTCCTCGGGAAGAGAAAGAAGGGTTTTTTTAAATGCACTAATACCTGTTTTCATTAACATTTTAAAGGTGGGCTGGTTGGGTAAGTTCGTAAAACCAAAATAACGACTGTAACCTCTGTCGTCTGTAACATGTGGATGAATTAGAGTAAGGTTAAAAAACTGCCCGGGCTCAAAAACGATCTGTTCATTGACAGGTTCAAATTCGATTTCCCAAAATGAAGGTATAATTTCCTCTCTTTTAATAAGCCTTGCTTTCATGTTTTTATCTTAACATATTTTAGGGGTTGAAAGCTCTAAAAAAACAGTTTATTATAGATTTATGGATCCAAATGTACAAAATCAACAATCTCCACAACAGGCACCGGTTCAGCCTCCGGCAGGAGATGAGGAAATTCAAGTTGGAAAATATAAAATTAAGGTTGTAAGAGATGCATGTATTGGCGCAGCCTCATGTGTTGCCGTTGCCACTCAAACCTTTAAACTAGATGATAAGAATAAAGCTGTGGTTCAACAGGGCAGTCAGGATCCGGCAGAAACAATTTTAATGGCAGCACAAAGTTGTCCGACTAAAGCAATTATTGTAATTGATACCGAAACGAATCAGCAGGTTTGGCCTTCTTAATATGTCTTCAAATAAACTTACAACAGGAATTTATCTTGCTATTGCTACGGCAATAATTTCCGGTTTTTCAAATTTTATAAATAAAATTGCGGTTACCAGCATTAAACCTCCGCTTTTATTTACTGCAGAAAAAAATGCTTTTGTCGCAGTTTTAATAATCGGATTTTTAATAGCAACATTGAAATGGAAAAAATTAAAAGAACTTAAAAGAAAAGAAGTTTTATATCTTTTATCGATTGGTGTTATTGGTGGGGCAATCCCGTTTTATTTATTTTTTACCGGGCTTTCCCAAATACCGGCAATTAACGCGGTACTTATTAATAAAACAATGTTTATTTGGGTAGCAATTTTGGCGCTGCCTTTTTTAAAGGAAAAAATTTCAAAACTACAAGTTTTAGCAGTAATACTAATTTTTGCAGCAAATTTTTTAATCGGCGGTTTCACTAAATTGCAATTTTCAACAGGTGAATTAATGGTTTTTGCAGCAACACTCTTTTGGGCAGCGGAAAATATTTTAGCAAAAAAAATACTGCCCAAAGTTGATCCCGATATCTTAGTTGCGGCAAGGATGGGGATTGGTTCGCTTCTTTTATTAGGTGCATCGGCTATTGTTTCGCCACAAGCTTTGTCTAAGGGATTAATTATGACACAATCACAATGGTTATGGATGGGTATAACAGTTGTATTCTTGCTTGGATACGTTATGACTTGGTATAGAGCATTAAGATTGGCTCCCGCAACAGTTGTTTCGGCAATTTTGGTTAGTGCAACTTTGGTAACTAATATATTGTCGGCAATTTTTATAATGCATGTATGGACTATAGATATGGTAATGCAAGTCATGCTGACTTTTATCGCATTATTGATGTTTTGGTTTATTGCAAAAGTTAAAATACCGAAGTATTCGCTTAATTCCGTAAATAAATAGTTCAACTCTATTTTTAAAATCTAAAATTTAAACGCTGCAACCTACTTTATCCTCAGGGGGATTGAGATTTACATTATTGTTTTTTAGCCACTGCTGGATATTCTGGAATCCGAATACAGAAGAATAATCTTTGCTTAAAAGAATTTTAGGATCAATGTCTTTATAGTCCTTTTCCTCATTCTTTTTAAAATATGCGGCTATTTGATAATACTCCGAAGGAAACCAATATGCATTAAAATATTTTGCAGCCTTATACATATCGTCTGCAGTTGCATTATTTGCAGCCATTAATTCGAGAATTCCAAGCAGTGCCATACCATGGTTGCAATCCGGGAAAGCCGTAGAATTTCCACAGCACGGTCTGTAAATATTCGGAGCAACACTATCTAATACGGCTTCTTGCGAAGCAGTTAGTGAAATAAGATTTGCTTTAGCAAAATATTGCACGGCGTCATTATTGCCAATTGTCCATCCTCCTGTTGATGCAAAATTACCAATTTGTCCTTTACCGTATTGCGTAATTTGACCCTGCGTTAAGAATTTAGAGTTATTTGATAAGCCGACTGCCCAAAACAGATCTAGAATAAAATGTGCGTTATCTTGTGTCATTTTAATTTTTTCATTAGACCCTTTAGTTAAAATATTAATTTCATCCTGAGTTAGAGAAGTATTGTATTTACTAAATACTTGAGCGAATTTATCAAAATTAATGGCTCCTAATTTGATCAGTTCCGGTCCCAGATTTCCATAGCTGGCGTTTATTTCATAACCCTGTTTAGGATTAATCTGCTCATTAATTGTTTGTTCATTTATTTCCGTTGATGATAAAGGCATGATCGTTGCAGACACTCCGCTTTTTTGAAAATTAATTCTCCATTGTTTGGGAAGATAAGGCAATGAGTAGATGAAAATGACACTTATAATAAGGATAAAAATCGGTTTTTGCTGGTTTAAGATTAGTTTATTGATATGAAAATTTAGTTTGCCATTTTTATATTCAATAATTTTGTTTTTTATTACCGGACAGGTACCCATTAAAGTTTTTGAATATTCATAAATTGCATATATAAGTAGAACAACTGTCAGTAGCTTAACTTCTATCCCCCCGAAAGGCATTGCTGCTAAAGAAGCAGAGATGCCAAAAAGAGGCAATAAGAATGCTCCACACACAGGACAGCCCGTAACAACTGCGGAAAAAAGGAACGAACCTGCTGTTAACAAGGTTGCATTTTTGGATTTTTGTTTTATTTCCCACACTGCTAAAAACATTGACAACGAAATTCCGATTAATAGCGCGTTTGCAAAACTTAATATAACTTCTAACCATACATAAATTCCAATATTTGTTTCAAAAAATCTGCTTATGGTGGTAGTTTGTAGAAAAATAAAGTAATAAATAAATAAAACGCTGATTGTTGCTGATATGGTAACTATCCAAGAGTATGGTTTTTCATAAACTTTGATTAGCGATTTAAAAACTTGCTGCATGTTATGTATTGGTTTTAAATTTGAATATTTTATATATTGGGCAAAATCCGGATAATCCCGTAAACATGAGTATCAAAGAAATAATTATCAGTAAATCTTTTGTTAATCCATGCAGAAGAAAAAAGGAAACAATAAAAAATGTGAAAGCGGTAATAAGTCTAATTATTCTGTCTGTTTTATTTTCATTTGGAATTGGGCATGTCATAATTTATATTTATCCAAGATTTAATAATTGTTCAAGTCTTGGTTTATCAAATCCTACGATAAATTCAGCTTCCCCTTCATCATATTGAATTTCGGTAACCGGAACTCCCATTTGGCCTGTTTTATCAACCATTTTTTGGGCCTCTTCCGGGTTTAAATCAACATATACAACATCATGTTTTATTTTATTTTGCTCAAGCCATGATTTTTCCATTTTGCAGTAAGGGCATGTCATAGTGGAGTAAAGCTTCACGATTGATGGCTTTAGCTCATCAACTCCTGCTGCTTTATGAATTAATTCTTTAATTTGAATTTCTGCTTTAGTCGCCAAATCAATCATATCTTTGGTTTGGGATAATGCTTTCATTACGTCAGGTTGACCCGTTCCGATAAGTACATCATTGCCCTTTTTAAATATTGTTATCGAGCAGGGTAAAAAACCAAGCAGTAGGTAATTTTCTTTTATTACTTTGGCTACCCATTCAGGTTTACAAATTAATATCATTTTTCCTTGCCCGTCTGGTAAATTTGCTTCGCCTAATTTTTTCCAGTCTTTTTGTAAGAACTTTTCCGTATTTTTAATAGTTTTGTCCAAAGAATATGAGCTTTTTCTGAAATATGCAAAATTCATTTAGTTAACCTCCTCAAGAAAATCAAGCAGATCTTTGCTTATTTTTACGGTTTTTGGATACATCAGGCTATAGTAAATTTCTTTGCCTTGTCTTCTGGTTTTTACCAAGTCCGAAGATCTTAATTTTTCCAAATGTTGGGAAACTGCAGATTGGGAAAGACCGCAGTTATCAATCAGTTGAGTAACATTTTTTTCATGACCCGCTAAGCACATTAGCAGTTTAAGTCTAGTTTTATTGGAAAATGACGAAAGTACCTTAGATTGCATATATACATATTAGCATATTCTAATATGTTGTCAAGTATTTTTACAGAATATAAGTTGTATGTTTGCAAAACTTTTTTAAGGAAAGTTAATTATCTGATAAACTTAATAAAAATTTTATATAAAATAATTAATTTATAATAGTTTTGGATTTTATTGTAGAAGCAATGCTGCCAGCAAGTGTTACCAAAAGGTTGGATTATTTGAGGCTATGGATTAGAAGCTAAGTTTTAGAACTTCTTTTGTCCAATAATTTATTTTTTCCTCTTCGGATTTTGTTAGTTTTTTGATAACCATATTCCAATGTACTGCAACATTATCTGAGATTTTTAGATTTTTAATAATCTGATTGTCAAACGGCACATTTTCTTTTATTTTCACCAATTTATATTTACCCTTACCGACAACCTTAAGTGAATTTAAGTTAATAGCTGCATGGTTTTTTGATATTTTTTGAACTTTCCCCCAACGGATCATACAATTATTGATTGTTTTAATATTAAAAGGAACTGAACCACTAGCTCTACCAACACCAACGTGTAAGACCTGGAATAAATGGCTTGGAATAAATTTTTTCGGTAATTTTTCTTTTAATTCTTCAATAAAGAAATCCGGAACCCCCTGCTTTTTAAAAAATTTAAGAAGAAGCAAAAAATCTTTTGGCTTTGCCTTTTTTAATAAACTGTTGCCGATCCAATAGCTTTCTATAAGTTCATATGAAAATTTTTGTTTACTTGTAACAATCTTTAGTAATTCAAGATATGGATTAAGTACAATGAACTTGTTTATTTCACTCTTTACGCCATCGCACTTACCATTTAGAATACACTTCTTAAATTTGTAAGCAGCGGTTTTTTTACCGCAGTATCCAAGCGAGTTTGGGGGAAGGGAAAACCTTGATTCAAATTGCAATGCTTTATCCATAAGTTAAACAATAATATCAAAAATCATGTGTTAAAATAAAGTGATGAATGTATATGTTTTTGGAAATGAAGATTTAAACATTGATAACCGTGCAATTAAAACAGCCAATAAGTTAAAGACAAAAATTAAAGACATTAATTTTATAAGAATTGATGTAAACCAAGATCTTCCAATATCGGAATCTAAAAATTTGATTATTCTAGACACCGTTATGGGTTTAGATGAAGTTACAGAAATTAAAGAAAATGATCTTGATAAATTGATTTTAACCAAGAGCCTAACGGCACACGATTATGATTTGGGATTCCAGCTAAAATATCTTCGGAAACTTAGAAAGATAAGTTCATTTACGATATTAGGAATTCCGATGAGCGGAAAATTAGACTATTTGCGGATTACTTCCATTTTAAGAAAATTAGTGGCACAGGACATGCACGGATCGTAAGCTCTAATAATTTTTTCCGCCGAGAATTTTAATTCGTCTTCTTCTTTTGCGATATTTTCATTAAAGTATTTTTTTAAATCGTTTTCAATTGTTATTTGGTTTTGAGAAGTTGGGACTATCACGTCGTAGTCTTCAATCATGCCTTTATCATTTACTTTTGCCATATGATAAAGTGTGCCACGTGGTGCTTCTACAACCCCAATTCCAACTCCTGCAACTGCCGGTTTTCTTATCGGAGGCTCGGGCATTACTTGAATCTTTTTTAATATTTCGATTGCTTCATCAACGCATTGTAATATTTCTATCGCTTGGGCAAGGTTATTATGGTACAAATTGTGTGAGGGGAAGATATTTAAAATTTCCCCTAAGTCTTTTTTTGTCCTTTCGTTTAATTTATCTTTATTAAAATTAACTCTTGATAAAGCGCCCACTAAATAATCTTCATTCGTATCTGAAAAAAGATAACTGTTTGATTCGGAATAGGGAACTACAACTTCTTTCATGAAACTTAGAAATTGAGAAGAATTAACTTTTTTGCCGTTGGAATTAATAAGGCTTCCTTCAAGAAAATCAAACCTTTCTTCATTTCTAAGTGCTAAAAAGTCGGAGTTTCTTATTAAACTTTCTTTCCATTCAAAAAATGTTTTTATTCCTCTTAAGACCTTAGGCCTTATTTCTTCAAGTCTTTGGATGAGCTCGGGAAATTTACTTTGGTCGGGAAGTTTTAAGAATCCTCCCGGGGTTGGAAAAGGAGCATGTATCGCAGCACCGATTATAATATTAGTGATATCTGTTCCTACTTGTTTTATGTCAAAAGAGTCGTGTAAAAGTACGTGTCCGGGGTTCTGGTCATCGTCGGGTATGTCTAAAATCGAGTCAACACCCAAAAGATCGGGAAGAGTAAAGAAATATAAATGTAATGCATGGTCTCTTATCATCAGTCCGTCATAAGCAAGCCGTCTTAAAGTTTTGGTTTGTTCGCTAACCTTAATCCCTTGTGAATTTTCTATGGCTATGATTGCTGCAAAAAGGTGTGCAACAGAACAGGTTCCGCAAATTCTAGATAAAAATGAAGGTACGGAAATTATTGGCTTTCCTTGTACGGCATGGGTATAAAATCTTTTATAGTCCTGGATAATAAACTTTAAATCCGTGACTTTATCCTCGGCAATAGTAACCTTAAGTCCTGCAGAACCTTCTATCTTAGTAACGCTTTCAATTGTAATATCTCCGCTATGCATATAAACTCCTTTATTAATTTTTAAAACAATGTGCAACCCAGTCCTGCGGGATTAGATTATTCCAAAAACCTTAAGGTATTTGTCCAGGGTTTGTTTAAATAAATCTACGTTCATTGGGCATCCTGCTACATAATCATCTACTTTAACAACTTCATCAAGTTTTTTAACCTTTTGTCCGTAGCTAAAGGTTTTTATGTACCATTGGATTTTTTCGTTTAATTCTATGTCTACAAACTGGTTTCTGGTTGCAGACGGAAGTCCAGTTACAGCACAAGAACCAATTGCAATAACATATTTTGCGTTAGCTCTTATACTTTGCATTTCATTCTCCTGCTTCTTAGAAGAAGCAGCACCTTCGATAAACGCAACATCAAGATTTGACATGTCATTTTTCGTTTTTAATTGTCTGATGTATTTAAAGTCTACTAATTTTTTCCATGCATCTAAGTTTTGATTTAGAAGTTCAGTTAGAAGAATGGTAGAATCTTCACAGCATGTAAAAGAAAACCATCCTATTGCTAATTTCTTTTTTGGAGTATTATTAACGGAATCCATATTAATTAATCATAACAAAAAATTATGATAAAAAAAATGGTAAAATAGATTTATGTGTATAGCAGCGCCAGGTAAGGTCATTGAAATCAATGACCGCAGAGCAATTGTAAAATATCCCGGTGGGGAGGCAAGACAAGCCTTTATTGCCGATATTAAGCCTAAAATTGGAGACTCTGTATTAGTACAAATGGGAATAATTGTCGAGTTAATCTCATCTTCAAAGGCAAAGCAAGCTGCCAAAGCCTGGGTTTAAATAATATGGATTTAATCCAAAAAGTTAATACAAAGATTCTTCTGTTTTTAGAAAAGTTTAAAAAAAATGCGTTATTAACTCTTTTTATAATTGGGTTTTTAGTATATGCAAATAGTTTTTTAAACGGTTTTGTGTTAGATGATGTTAATCAAATATTAGGAAATTCCGCTGTCCATTCAATCTCTAATATTCCAACGCTTTTTACAGGAAGCACTTTTAGCGATGGTGCGTCTACGCTTCGCGGAAATTATTACAAACCTGTAATGACTTTAGTTTATACTATTATTTATAGTACTTTTGGTCCAATAGCATTTCCGTTTCACTTAGTACAATTAATTCTTTTTATCCTTAACGCCTGGCTGTTATATAAATTATTATGTAAGTGGTTTTCTAAAAACTTGTCATTTTTTGCTTCTATGTTATTTCTTGTTCACCCGTTAAATAGTGAAGCAGTACTTTATATATCTAGCTTGCAAGATGTCTTATTTATGTTTTTCGGACTTTTGGCATTATTAATTTTTATTCATAAGCCATTTAACCGTTTCAATTTGTTAAGTACTTTTATTTTGCTTTTTATGTCCATACTTTCTAAAGAAACAGGAGTTTTATTTTTTGCGGTGTTACTATTGTATCAATATTTATACGAGAAAAAATATTTGAGATTATCTATTGTAATATCGTTTTTCACCGGTATATTTTATTTATTTCTCAAATATTTCATTGCCGGGATTAGTTTAACAGTCAATCCTTTTGCAACAATTACAAGGCTCAAACTTGATCAAAGACTTTTGCAAATTCCGGCAATTCTGGAATTTTACTTTAAGACTTTTTTCTTTCCAAAAGACTTAATCGCTGTTCAAAACTGGGTAGTAGGTTCAATAACTTTTTATACCTTTTATTTTCCACTTATAATTTGCTTAAGCGTTGCTTTATTTATTGCATCATTATTTTTAATTTTTAAAACTATAGAAATTAGAAAAAAACTTACATTTTTTTCAGTTTGGTTAATCCTGGGCTTACTGTTGCATTTACAAATTCAACCTTTGGATGCAACCGTAGCTGATCGCTGGTTTTATTTTCCAATGATTGGATTAGTTGGGATAATATTGATTATTTTTGAAAAGATAAGGTTTAAGAAAAAATATTTTCAGATTTTATTATTAGCTACCGTTTTTATTTTATTAGCGCTTTCTCTGAGGTCATTTTTAAGAACATTTGATTACAGAAACGAATATGCGCTTGCAAGTCATGATTTGGCTTTTCAACCTGATAATTTTGTACTGCAAAATAGCTTGGGATTACAATTTCAAAGTAGAGGTAATTTAAATGAAGCAAAAATTCATTTTGAAAAAGCAATTCAAATTGATCCTGGTAATAATATGGCATGGCATAATTTAGGATTTTTATATGAGCAGGAAGGAGCTAAAAATAATAGCCAATCATTATATAAATTAGCAGATAATTATTATCAAAAAGCAATTAACACAGGGGGTGATCCCAATTCTTATATTAATTTAGCAGAACTTAGATTATTTAAAGAGAACTTTAACTTATTAAAAACGGATAAATTTTTAGAAGTATCTTTGAATAAATTCCCTAATAATCCTAAACTTTTGCTAATGCATTCAATCACTCTTTATAAATTAGGAAATAAGAACAGGGCGTTAAAGGAGATATCAAAAGCCATAAAAATACAGCCTCAAAATTCTCAGTTAATTCAAATTTATCAATGGATTATTAATAATCAGCAGATTAATCTAACTCCCTGAGTTATAATTTTTCTTTAATAGTTCTAAACATAAGTAATGCGCAGTTATGGCGTGCCGGCGTAATTTCAATTGGTAATGCTTTTAAAGCGGAAATTTCTGTTAGCTTCCTTACATCTTTAAGTTTCATGCCCTTAACTTTTTCGGTAAGAAGTGAAGCAGATGCTTTTGAAATTGCGCAACCTTCAGAAGTAAATTTTATATCACTTATTTTTCCCGCGCCTATTTTTACGGTAATTGTTATTTTGTCGCCGCAAGTTGGATTGCTTCCTTCAATTTTAAAGTCAGGACTCTTAATCGTTCCATAATTTTGTGGATTTTGCCAATGTTCTAAAATAATTTCTCTATAAAGCGGATCTTCCATAATTTAATTTTTAAATATTTTTTTAACCATATTTATTCCTTCTATTAATTTATCGATATCATCGATAGTATTATAAATAGACAGGGAAGCCCTAATAGTTCCTGAGGGACTATTTAATATTTCCATTAAAACTTGATTGCAATGGTGACCTGCTCTGACACTAATTTGTTTTCTATTTAAAATTTCGGAAGCATCGTGTGGATGAACAGAGCCAATATTAAAAGAAAATACCGGTAAACGGTATTTGGGGGATAAGGATCCATAAAATTGGACATTTTTTATTTTCGGTAATTTTGATAATGCATATTTGGTAAGCTTATCCTCATATTTTTGAACATTTTTAATATTCAGGCTATTTATATAGTCTATGGCTGCTCCGAGGCCAACTACAGCCTCTAATTTACCTGTTCCGGCCTCAAATTTTTGTGGAGAAGAGGCAAAAGTTGCCTTTTGTTTTGTAACAGTTTCTATCATATGCCCTCCTAAAAATAAAGGATCCATATCATTTAATAACTTTGTTTTTGCCCATAAAACTCCCAAGCCCGATGGGCCGAACATTTTATGTGAGGAGAATGCCAAAAAGTCACATTGCAGATTGACTACGTCTACTTTTATATGTGGAATTGATTGCGCAGCATCAATTAAAACTTTTGCGTTCGGAAATTTACTTTTGAGTTTTGGAATAATCTCTTCAAGAGGATTAATAGTTCCCAGTACGTTCGATGCATGAGTTAAAGATATTAATTTAACTTTTTTAAAATCAAGACCAGCTTTTAATAATTTATCAAAGTCCAATAAAAAATCTTTGGTGACTGGAATGTAATAAATTTTTATATCCAGTTTTTCTTTTAATCTTAACCATGGAACAATATTGGAATGATGTTCCATCTCGGATATTACGACAATATCCCCCTTTTTTAAAACCTTTTCAAAATACCTAAGTGTTACCAAATTAATACTTTCGGTAGTATTTCCGGTAAAGATAATTTCATTTTTACTATCTGCATTAATAAATTCGGCAACTTTTTTACGAGTTCCTTCATAAAGATCTTCGGCTCTTTGGGCCAAATCGTAAAGCCCACGGTGAATATTGCTGTTATTTTTAGTATAAAAATCATTTACGGCATCAACGACAACTTGAGGTTTTTGACTGGTCGCCGCGCTATCAAGATATACCATTTGTTTATTATTTTTAAATATTGGGAAATCCTTTTTATATAGCATATTTTATTTGTTTTAAGGCAGATTGTTTTTCTTTAGACTGCGGAAAGTCATTAAGTAGCCCTTGTAAAAACCCTTGGACAATAATTTGCTTGGCCTGTTTTTCTTTTATACCCCGTGACATTAAGTAAAAAATTTCCGATTCATCAATTTTCCCAACCGTTGTTGCATGTCCTGCTTTTACATCATTTTCTAAAATCTCAAGACTTGGTACAGCTCGTCCTTTTGCCATATCGGAAGTTAGCAGTAAATGCGCTGCCAGCCAGGCATTGGAAAGAGCAGAGCCTTTATCAATTTTAACTAAGCCGTTAAAATTTATTCTTGACGCGTCATTTAAAACACCTCTTACAATAACAGAGCTTTTGGTATTGGGTTTTTTGTGGGTAATTTTTATATCTACATCAGCCCAATTGTTATTACTGCCGATAATTAACATAAGAAGTTTTATGCTTGACCCTTCCTTATTAAGGTCGATATCGTATTTAATTTCATTTTCCTCGCCTGTCCAAATAAGCGGCAAAAAAAATTCCTCAGCATTTTTTACAATTATTTTTTTAACCATAGTAAATGATTTTCACTTGTTCTTAGCCTGATGGCTTAAGAACTTTCGGTTTTCGCAAGTGATCAAACCTTAGCCGACTGCTCCTTCCATTGATAAATTTATCAAACGGTTTAATTCAACCGCATATTCAAGCGGAAGTTCTCTTACGATTGGTTCGATAAACCCGTTTATTATTAAGGAAGTAGCCAGCGCTTCGGATAAGCCCCTACTCATTAAATAAAATAATTGTTGTTCGCCGACTTTACTAACCGATGCTTCGTGTCCCAAATTTACATCTTCTTCGGCGACCTCGTTTGTTGGGTATGTATCCGATCTTGAGGTTTTATCAATAAGTAGAGCATCACATCTTACAAAAGATTTACTTTTTTTTGCTCCCTTTATTATTTTTACTTGCCCCCTATAACTTGCTCGTCCATTACCAACACTTACTGACTTTGAAGTAATCGTGCTAGTCGTCTCGGGTGCTAAGTGAATTGCTTTTCCGCCTGTATCCTGATGCTGTCCATCAGCAGCATATGCTAAAGATAATACCTCACCTCTTGCGCCTTTACCCACCAGAAAAAGCGAAGGATATTTCATAGTTACTTTTGCTCCCAAGTTGCCGTCTATCCATTCGCCCACGCCGTTTTCGTAGATCATCATTCTTTTTGTAACCAGGTTATAAACGTCTCCGCTCCAATTCTGAATTGTTGTATATCTTACCCTTGCACCGGGTTTAACGATGACTTCAACAACGGCAGCATGCAGCGAGTCGGTTGTATAAATTGGGGCAGAGCAGCCTTCAACATAATGCACATAACTTCCTTCTTCGGCAATTATTAATGTTCTTTCAAATTGGCCGACTGCTTTTGCATTTATTCTAAAATAAGCTTGAAGGGGAATAGTTACATGTACTCCTTTTGGAACGTAAACAAAACTTCCTCCGCTCCAAACAGCGGTATTAAGGGCTGCAAATTTATTATCTGTTGCCGGAATAATTGTGCCAAAATATTTTTTGATAATTTCGGGATATTCCTTAATCGCAGTATCAGTATCTGTAAATATAACTCCCAATGATTCCCATTGTTCTTTTAGGTGGTGATAAACAACTTCCGAATCATATTGCGCGCCAACCCCTGCTAAAAATCTTTTTTCGGCCTCCGGAACTCCGATTGCATCGTAGGTATCTTTAATATTTTTTGGGACCTTCGCCCAAGATTTGTATTTATTTTGAGATGGGTTATTGTAATAGCAAAGCTTATTTAAATTTAATTTGGTAAGATCGGCTCCCCATAAAGGCAGGGGTTTTTGTTTAAAAACATCGTATGCTTTAAGTCTTTTTTCTTTCATCCATTCGGGTTCCTGTTTGTAATCGGAGATCATCTCAACGATTTTTTTATTTATGCCCACAGGAACTTTAAAAGAGGGTTCATCTGGTTTATGAAAACCATATTCGTAAGCATTTTTAATATTTACCGGTTTTTTCATGAATTGAAATTTTCGTAGCCATCTTTTTCAATCTGAGCCGCTAAGATTGCTTTTCCCGATTTAACAATTTTTCCCTTAAGTAATATATGTACAAAATCAGGTTTTATATATTTTAAAATTCTTTGATAATGAGTAATCAATAGTAGTCCTAAGGGAAAATCCAGGGCATTGATTGTTTTGGCAATGTATTTAAGCGCATCAACATCCAGCCCCGAGTCCGGTTCGTCTAAAATCGCAAAGTTTGGTTTAAGAAGAGCAAGTTGTAAAATTTCTGCCTTTTTTTTCTCTCCGCCTGAGAATCCTTCGTTAAGCATCCGTTTAACTATTTCATCCG
Source organism: bacterium (assembly GCA_021780675.1). Taxonomy (GTDB): domain Bacteria; phylum Patescibacteriota; class Microgenomatia; order Levybacterales; family UBA12049; genus DAHWUP01. The sequence goes on along the minus strand of JAJXYH010000020.1, from coordinate 28,936 downwards.
ATACGGAAAGTTTCTTGGCTTTTTCTAAAAGTAAGTTTCTAAATGCAATGGGAGATAGTTGGTCCTTTTTTTGCTTTTCTTCATTTACTGCCATTCTTAAAAAGTTTGCAAAATTAACTCCCGGTACCTCAACAGGATATTGGAATCCCAAGAAAAGTCCTAATTTTGCCCGCTTATCGGGAGTTAATTTGGTTATATCTTTTCCGTTTAGAAATATTTTACCCTGAGTAATAACATATCCTGGATGTCCCATTAAAACCAGAGCAAGAGTTGATTTTCCGCCTCCGTTAGGCCCCATTATAGTATGGATTTCTCCCTGTTTAATTTTTAAGGAAACACCCTTAAGAATTTCTTTCCCGTCGGTTGTTTGTGCATGCAGATTTTTTATTTCCAAAGATTTCATTAGTTTAAGTTTTCTTTCTTTTTTAGTTCCTGGTTAATTTCATCAATCATTTTATCCATTTCTTCCTTGCCCATGTGGTGCAGTTTAGTTCCGGTTTCAAGCGTATCATATTGGTTTAAAAAACAGCTGACGCACAAAAGCCCGTATTCGGCTAATAATTCAACCGCCTTTGGACAATCTCTAACGATTTCGCTAATTAGGGCATCTTTTTTTAAAACGTAGGGTTTTTTACCAGCCATTGTCGTAGACTAAAGCTTACTTTTTAAACGTAAATTTGTCAATGCTTTTAGTTACACTTATTTAATCGAATTATTAATTTTTTGGGCGAGTGTTGATTCTTCTTGTACTAGTGCTTTGTCGGTTGTCTTTGTATAAGTGTTTTCGGCGTCGGTTAACCAGAGATTTTTATGCATTTTGTCCAAAATTTCCGAAATCACTGATTGTCTTTGAGTTATAATATCGTTAATTCTATCGATATTTGCTTTTTCTTTATTGTAGATATCGGGATAATTTTTTAAGTCTTGCCAACCTTTGGCAATACTATTTAAAGATGAAAGGGCATCTTCCCAGGATTTAATTAGATCGGCAGGGTAGTTTGGTGGAACATATCCTGCAAAATGCTGAACAATTATTTGGGTAGGACAACTATTAATATCTCCTTCGACCTCAGAAACGCCAAAATCCTGAAAATCTTTATTTAGTAAGAACTGTTTGGTATTAGGAAACTGGAATTGGTTATCAATTAATTCGGATGCCTCAAAATATCCTTGAGTCGGAATTTCTCCATAAGTAATATTTGAATAGCCCGCTTCACTAACTGCTTTTTGCATTGTAATGCCGGACATTGTTGCATTAAAGGAAAAATCGTCATACTTTAAAATTGCTTCTGCTCTAATTTTTGCAGACTCTTCTAATTTTGGCTCGTATTTTAGTGGTTTAACTCCTACTTTGGCCCTTTCTGCATTTAATAATTTAAGATAATCGCTTGCATTAAGTGTAATTTTTGAAGATGCGTCAAAGTCTTTTGAGGTATCTCTCCAATTTTTATCCCAGACACCTTTTTGATTTTCTATCGGTAGAACGTGATCAATATCGCTTAATTTTATGAATCCGATTTCTCTTGAATCTCCACTTCCTTTTCTATTGTCTCCCATTACAAATACTGCTCCTTTAGGAACTGTAATAAGCTTACATTCGGACAAAAAGTCTTCACCAAAAGTTGATTGAGGTTTTGCGGTATAAGGTTCGCGCTGCGGTTTGCCATTTAAATAAACTATTCCGCCTCTTAATTGAATTGTATCTCCCGAAAGAGCGATTACTCTTTTTACAAATCCTGCTGCAACTCCATATTGCTTCTTGGTAATTTCAATAGTTTTTTGATTTGTAAAACTTACAATGTCTCCCCGCTGCAAATTCCTGCCAAAATATCTTTTGCCAAAGATTACAACTCCGCTTGGGTATGAAATAAAGCTTGGAGTGGCAACAGTTTCATTAAATTGGGCAATCGGCGTAAGCTTGTCTCCTTTAGGAAAAGTAGGGTACATAGATCCCGTACCGGCAACATATTCCGTATAGGGAGCGTATCCTGAAATTCTTAAGACCGCGCCGGCCGTTAAGTTGAAAACAGTTAAATAACTTACAAACCAAACAGGGATTAAAATGAAAAACGTAAAAACTAAGATAAGGATATTTTTAAAAAGGCGTTTTTTGGAAATATTTTGTAAGAGCCGTTTAAAAATAAGCACTTTTACAAATGTAAAATATAAATGAAAAAGAATATAAAACGGGAGTATTAAGAAAATGACCGTAAAAGAAATACCCCTTAAAAAGGGATTTCTAATTTGTTTTTGATTTACAAATTGTGAAGCCAGATCCAAGCTTCCCGTAAAAAAAGATATAAGTGCTAAAAGCATGAAGAACACAAAAGAAAGTAATGGATAGTCAATATCTTTTGGGGTAAAGTGATTTATAAGGTAAGGAAAATTTATGGGTTTTTTCAAAAAGTACCACGAAACAGTTAGTCCTACAAGGCAAAAAAAGGAAAAAATAAAGGCTAACGCTGAAGTTTTAAGATAATTTTTATTCACGTTTAATTCAAAGCTTACTTAATTAAATTTTAGCACAAAATGAACAAGTTGAACGTTAACCTTAAACTCACTATAATATCACTATGGCTAAAAGAAGGCACTATAGTAAACACAAATTCAAAATTAAATTAAAGAAAAATACCGTTTATTCTATTTTTGCATTTTTTGTAATTTTATCCGGAATTTTATTGGGCCTCTCTTTTACAAGGAGCGGAAATTCCTTTATAAGTCTTAATGATTATTTAGTAGGGTATTTTGGTGTAGTAGCATTTTTGTTCCCAATAGTTTTGGTTATTCTTGGATTTTTCTTTTTAAGGCTTAAGATGTTTCTATCAAAACCAAATGTTTTGATAGGTTTTATAATCTTTTTCCTGTCTCTTCTTGGGCTTACACACGAGGGCAGTTTGGGAATTTATTTGAATAATTTATTAGCAGAAGTAATTTCTGGTTTGGGGGCATTTTTTGTGTATTTAGCAGGAATTTTTGTAGGTTTGGTTGTTTTATTTGATACATCCGTTGATGAGGTTGTGGCAATTATAGGTTCGGTATTTAGCGTATTTCAAAAGATCCTTCCCGGCAACGCCTTAAATTTTTTTAAGAAAAAACAAACTGCTTTAGATGATAAGCAAATGGTAATTAAAGGTATGACAGATAAAACATCACTACCTGTTAAAGACATGAAAATAAACACACCGACACAGATTGCTAAAAAAGAAGAGCCGTTCATATCCGATAAATTGGTTATGAATGCGCCTGGTCAGGTGGGAATGTGGCATTTACCACCTCTTGATCTTTTGTCAAACGATACTTCCCAAAAAGCAGACAGAGGAGATGTTAAGGGAATAGCTAAAAAAATTGAAGAAACACTGGAAAGTTTTAGTATCGGCGCAAAAGTTGTAGAAGTAAATTTAGGTCCTGCAGTAACACAGTATGCTTTGCAAATTCCGTTAGGCACAAAAGTATCCAAAATCACTAATCTTTCAAATGATCTTGCATTAAACACCGAAGCGCCAACAGGACAAATTAGAATTGAAGCTCCAATTCCTGGTAGAAATTTGGTTGGAATAGAAATTCCTAACCGAAGCCTAGAAGTCGTTAATTTAAGGACAATGCTTTCAAGCGACGTTATGAAAAAGAATAAGTCAAAGCTGGCGGTTTCTCTTGGTCTTGATGTGTCAGGAAGTCCTCTCTTAGCCGATATCGGAAAAATGCCTCATGTATTAATAGCAGGTACTACGGGTTCAGGAAAATCGGTAATGATTAATTCTTTTATAGCCTCGCTTTTGTTTAGATCAACGCCCGATGAAGTAAGACTAATTATGATTGATCCTAAAAGAGTAGAGCTTACTGGTTATAACGGAATTCCACATTTAATGACTCCTGTAATTGTTGAAGTAGATCAAATTCTTGCCTCACTCAAATGGGCATTGGGGGAAATGGATAAACGCTATAAACTGTTTGCAGAGCATGGAGTAAGAAATATAGATTCTTATAACGAGCTGGCGGGATTTCAAACTCTTCCGTATATTATTGTTTTTATTGACGAACTTGCAGATCTTATGTCTTATGCGCCGGTTGAAGTTGAAGACGCGATTGCCAGACTGGCACAAATGGCAAGGGCAACCGGGATTCACTTGGTGGTTGCAACTCAAAGGCCGAGCGTTGATGTTATCACAGGTCTTATTAAGGCAAATATTCCGTGCCGTATCGCTTTTAACGTTTCATCAATGATAGACTCGCGCGTTATTTTGGATACGCCGGGGGCTGAAAAATTATTAGGAAAAGGGGATATGCTTTTTATTCCGCCGGATCAGGCAAAACCAACTCGCATTCAGGGAGCATTTGTTTCCGAAAAAGAAGTAAGAAAGCTCGTGGAATTTCTAAAAAATGAAAATCCTCCGGCACAGTATAATACCGAAGAGATGCTTTCACAACCCCTTATTCTTAAAAAAGGCGCAGGCGGAGTATCCGGTAGTGGTGGAAGAGATGACTTGTTTTCAGAAGCAGTTAAAATTATTTGTCAGTATAATACCGCTTCAGCTTCCTTTTTACAAAGAAGACTTGGGATCGGTTTCTCAAGAGCCGGAAGACTTTTAGATCAACTGGAAGAAGTCGGTGCGGTAGGACGACAGGAAGGTTCAAAACCAAGAGATGTTTTAATTAGAGACCCGGAAGAGTTTTTAGCAAACCTAGGGGTAAATTAAACCTCCTTAAATAATTTATGACAACGGCCGGAGAAAAATTAAAGGCAGCAAGACTTAAGAAAGGCTTAAGCATTGAAGATATTTCCAAGTCAACAAAAATAAAGCCAATTTTTTTGGAATATATAGAAAGTGGTCAGTATCAAAAACTTCCGTCGGTTTCTTATGCCCAAGGTTTTGTAAAAAACTATGCAGTATTTCTAGGGCTGGATGCAAAAGAAATAATGGCAATTTTTAGAAGGGAATTTGATATTGAAAAGTTGGTTAAGGTTTTGCCAAGAAGTTTCGAAGCGGAGCAACAATATAAAGGTCACAAGTTTAAAGTTCACTTAACAACGCTTTCAATTTTGGCTTTATTTATATTATTGTTTGGATTCTTGCTGTTTCAATATAGAGCCGCATTTATAAATCCTTCGTTAACGATAATTTACCCTACAGACAATACTGTTGTTAGGTCGTCTCAGGTAACTGTCCGTGGTAGAACAGATCCCGATACCACGGTGTATATTGATAAAAACGAAGTGTCTGTTGACTCAAGTGGAAATTTTTCCAAAATAATTAACGTTTTTCCCGGAATAACAACAATTTTAATCCAGTCTGTTAATAAATTTCAAAAGGAAACCCAGAAAAAAATAACTTTTTCGGTAACAGGCTCTTGACAAGCGTTAACTTTTAAGATAACTTAAGACCATGATAGATCCTGCCCAAACAGCACTATTTTTAGTAGTAATAGTTCTAACCATTCTTCTGGTAGTATTGGGAATTCAAGTATTTTTTATTTTAAAGGAGCTTCGAAAAACTTTAGAAAAAGCAAATAAGGTTTTGGATGATACAAGTACAATTACAGAAAGTGTATCTAAACCTATTTCTTCACTTTCATCAATTGCAATGGGGTTAAAAGCAGGCGCTAAAATTGCAAAAATCTTAAACACCGATAAAAAACACAAAAAAGATGAATAATAACGAGAATAAATTTTCAACAGGATTTTTACTTGGAATTATATTAGGTGGGGGGCTGGTATTCTTACTTGGAACAAGGACAGGAAAAAACCTTCTTAAAATTGTCTCCGAACAGGGAATGGACGGCCTTTTAAATCTTTTGGAAGAATATAATATTGACGATTTGGAAGAATACGAAGAAGTTGATTCCGAAGATGAAGCAGATATTACCGAACATCAAAAGGAAGATAAAGAAAAAAGCGAAGGTTCGGATGGCGAAAAAAAATCCTCTAAAAAAAGATTCTTCAAAAAAATAAGAAAATAAAATTATAACCCGTATTTTTGGATGTTGGCGTTATGCTGTTCAATCGTTTTTGCAAAATGCGTTACCCCTTTTGCATCAGTCATGTAATACAAATAATCCGTGTTTGCGGGATTTAAGGCTGCTTGTATCGATAGTATTCCCGGATTAGAGATTGGAGTTGGCGGAAGGCCTGCATTTAGTCTTGTATTGTATGGAGAGTTTATGGAAAGATCATCTGCTGTTAGATCTTTTTTCCACCAAGTTTTTGTGTTTTGCTGGTAGCCCAGCGCATATTGAATGGTTGCATCAATATCAAGTTTCATTCCTAAATTAAGCCTATTTATAATTACCGATGCAACTAGTGGACGCTCCTTAGCGGTTTTGGCTTCGCGCTCTACCATAGAAGCTACAATTATCGTTTGGTCTTTGGTTAAATTGGTAGTCTTTTGATTTTCAACTTCCGCGTATTTTTTATCAAAGTTGTTTTTAAAAAGCGATAAAATTAAATTAATGTCTGCGTCTTTTGGTATAAGGTATGTATCGGGGAATAGGTATCCTTCGTTTTGCTCCAAGCTTTTTCTCCAAGTTTGGTTATATGAAGGGATTTTTTGTTTTAGAATATCGGCAATTTCATCTGCTCTTAAACCTTCGGGAATTGTTACCCAAATATCTAATATGCCGTGAGTTAGATTTTCGGCCACCTGGTTTGCATTCATGGAGGGGTTTAACCTAAAGTCCCCGGCTTGAATTTGTTTATCAAAACCGTTTTGCCTGACCAGCAAGAAAAACACTATTGGATCTCTTATAAGACCATTCTTTTTAAGATTGTTGGATATTTCTCTTATTCCCTCACCGGTTTTTATTATAAAAATTTTAGGCTGCTTATCGTTGGAGTTAACAGGCAGTAAACCGTTTTGCCACCAAAAAATTCCGGCAATTACAAATACAACAATTATTCCTAATAATACCCAAATTCTTTTCATTTAAACTCGATTATAGGAAAATTAGTTAAAGACTCTTTTCCCTCTTTAAGATTATACACATTTTCCGAAAAAAGTGTATATATAACATCACCTTTATTAACTTTGTCTCCGATCTTCTTATGTAAGTAAATGCCTGAGCCTTTTTGTTTTGGTGCACCCAGAATTTTTGCAACTACGGTTATATTTTTACTGTTAATTGATTTAATTATGCCCTCCTTTGTTGCCTTTTCATCTAGAGTATCTTTCCCTAAAGGTAGTTTTTCGCTATCAATATCGGGATTTCCGTCCTGGGCTTTAATAATTTCTCGGAATTTTTTAAACGCCATTTCGCTTTTTAGAATATGCGTTGCCCATCCAAATGAATTACCATAATTTTTCCTAATCTCATCCTGTAATTTTTTAGGTGAATCTTTTAAGCAAAGATCCAATAAATTACCTGCCAGGTTTATTGCTCTTACTTCAAGATCAGTCGGGCGATTTGGCTTTTGCTGTAAAACTCTTACAGCTTCTCTTATTTCTAAAACCGGACCGATACCTCTTCCTGCAGGTTCCTCGGTTAAATGAATTAGGGGTTTTAATTTTATATGAAACTTATTTGCCAAAGTTACAAATTTATTGGCAAGCTCTTTTGCATCTTCAAAGTTGTGCACTTTTACATTTCTTCCCCAGGGTATATCAATTACTACATGATTTGACCCGAATGCGATCTTTTTGGCCATAATCGACACTAAGACCTTATCGAAACTTTCAAACATTAATGGTTTTTCAACTTGAATAATAATATCGTCGGCGGGGGCAATATTAAAACTTCCTCCCCAGACTATACAGCCGTTGGTTTTTTCGACGATTTTATATATCTGTTCCTTTTTAAATTCAACTTTAGCAAGAACTTCCATGTCATCGGCAGTTCCATCGGGAGTAGTAATTGCACGGGAAGAACTTTTAGGAATTTTAAATCCGGCTGCAGCAACAATTGAAACAACAATTGGCGTGGTCCGTGTTCCAGGGACGCCGCCGATTGAATGCTTATCGGCAACAATTCCGTCAAATTCCAATTTTTCACCGGTTTCAACCATGGCTTTTGTAAGGTAATATAATTCGTCACTGGTAAAACCTTTTGAATATCCTGAAGCGGTAAAGTATGTGGTTAAAATATCTCCCAATTTTTTTTGCGCAATCTGATCCATGATTGCGTAAACATCTTTATACGTTAAATTCTTCCCGACGAGTTTTTTTCTGATTGCATTAAGGGCGACTTGTTTTTCATCCATATTATTTGAGTTTAATTTGGTTTATTATTCCTTTCCCGATGTTTCGAAGGATCATAATAATGTAAAAAATTGCCGTATTAATTGTACGATAAATTTTTGGCCAGATTTGATAAAGAATTTTTTGCCACCAAGGTCTTTCTAACATATTATTCTATTTTAGCGGTTATTACTAATCTTTTCCATACCGATCCCGGAGGAGTTAATGTTACAAGAGTTAAATTTCCGTAAGTGTTATAAGGATCCAAAAAAGAAAAATCTTTTGGGTCAATCATTGTTGTATTTTCTACGGTATATTTATATTCTTGCCCGTTTGAATTTAAAATTATTTCATCGCCAACGTTTAAAGTATAAATTTTACTAAAAATTGTTTTATAGTCTCCGTTTTTAAAAAACGTAGGGAATGATGATAAACCCAATATAACAAGATTACTATTTGGGGAAGGCAAAAAGTTGGACGTAAAGTTAACAAGATGTTTATCTAAATTCATATCGGAAGATGAAACTAAAGCATTATTTATACCAAGCTTAGTAATGGAAAGTGTAAATGATGCAGATTTTGTTTTTGGAATGGTAACTTTAGGAAACCAGTTTTTAGCATTATTAAAATCGGTTCCCGTTATAACACTTTTAAATCCGGCAAAAAGATTAAGAAGGGGAGTTTCATTAATAGTTGCCGAAGTACTATTTTGATTATTACTAAGCGGAAACTTATTGGAAAGAAATATCTGCCAGGAGACAAGGGGAAAGAAAATATACATCATTATAATAAAGGCAAAACTCATGAGCAAAAATCCAGAGGTTTTTAAAAACCTCATTTTATAATTTTTCGGTTTGTCAAAATATCGGGAAGGCATTTATTTAGAGGTAATATTTATAAATATTTTTTTGTAATCGCCGGGCAGATTTTGAGGAAGCAAGGGAATAGACGGATTAAAATTTATATCAACGCTTTGCGCCTGATCTAGGTTGGATAGGGTATTAATAGCTTTTTGTTTTGATTCTCCTGCGATTTGTTTTCGCAAAGAATAGATATCGATATTGGGCATAAGTTTTGCATTAAACGTAAGGTCTGCAGTTATATCTCCGCTTTTTTGCTGTTTTATATTACTTGCATCAACCGTAAAGTTTCCCTGTAAGATTTTCTCGCTGCTTGGAAATACCGAGTTGGCAAGACTTAGCATATCATCGTTTGAATATGAGATGGCCTCAAAGTCTACGGTACCTTTAAGACTTACCGATGAGGCCTGTTCGCCGGCTTTCTTATCGAAGCTTTTGTTAGAAATATCTTCCGATATAAATTGGGCAATAATTGTTTTTCCGTCGGTAACTTTTGATTTTAAGTCGTTTTGCGCTTTTTGTTCTAAGCTTTTAGGTAAATCTGTCAGCAATTTATTCATGTCGCCGGATGATACAACAGTGACTGCTTTTTTAGTGCCTCCCGAGAATGCATTATCATTTTTTGCAGCAATGTCGGTATTTGAGCCGATTGAAAATTTGGTTCCGGAGGGAAGATTATAATCGGTGCCAATAGCAGAAGCAGTTACATTAACACTTGTCGTTCCCGGTTTAGTGCCTGTAAAAATGTCTCCCGATGCCGAGGAAACGCTTACTGAACTATCCAAAGTAAAATCGAGATTATTTGACGAAGTAATTTTTGTCCCCGATGAAAGACTAACGGTTGAGCTGCTATTGTTAAAAATAGTAACACTTCCTTTTGCTTTATCTCCTACATAATCTTTTCCGGTTGAAGGGGTGGTCGCGGTTCCGTCTTCCGAAACAGAAACAGTTTCAAACGCAAGCGTTTTATTGGCGATATCGGTGGAGGAAGAAAAAGTCACGCCTTGTTTTACCTGGTCTTGTTTAGGATTTACATACACGTTAACCTGAACGGTTGTTTTAAATAAATAATAGTATAAAACTACAACAAGAGCCAAAATTAAAACCGCGGGAATTATTAAAATAAGTTTATTTTTACTTTTAAATCCGTTTAGAAGATCTTTATTAATTTTTATTTTTTTAAATACACCAATAAGTTTTGGTAAGACTTCCTTGATTTTATCGGTTACAAGAGCTGCGTTTACTGCCGGTGGAATTTGCTGTTCTTCAACTTGTTTTATTTCGTTGGGAATTTCTTCGAAATTCTGCTCAATTATTTCCTCGGGGATTTTTTTTTCCACCTCTATTTTCTCCGGTTGTTGTTTTACGACGTCTGCCCCCTCCACAAATCCGAAAAACTCCAGAGCGTTATCGGTTCCACCGGCTATTATTTTGGGTTCTTCATCGCTTACTTCAAATGTGTCTTTGTGATCAGTGATTATTAGAGTATCTGTTTCTTTTTCATCTTTTTCTTCCTGTACTTCTTCTTTTTCATCGGTTTTAGGAGTTTCCGTTTTTGGCGCGTCCCCGTCTTTTAAGTCCTGTTCTTCCAGCTCTTTGTCGTAATCAAAGATAAGGTTTGAATTCATCTGAGTAGCTGCTCCTAAGAGTATAGCTTTAACCATCGCGTCTTGGGGAAGACTTACAATTTGCGGAAGATGTAAGAAAGGTAAACTTTTACTCCACTGGTGGTTAATAAATTCTTGTGTCAAATCATCCTCGTTACTATTGGAAATTACTATCTTGGTAGGAAAACTTCCGCCGGTTTGAAAATGTTTAAGTAAAGTGTCTGTTGTATAGGGAGCAGACTCGTGAACTTCCGAGGTTTTGGATTCTAAAATTTTTCCGCCCCTTATCCAATAAACACTCAGGTATTTTTTACCAACGTTAACTAAGATTGCGTTAAGCGGCGCGCCTTCTTCTTTTTGCAGCAAATTAATAAGGCTTTCCGAAAAAGCCATAAACCCGATCGGTTCAAGCGCAAGTTCGTCGCTGGCTTTCCTAAGTTTTTCGCGGTATTCCTTTTTAATTTTGTCGTCTTCTATCCAATTGTCTTTAAGACCGAATAGTGTTTTGTGGGTTTCGATGCTTTCAGGCAGTGCGGTTTCTGCCGTTGTAATGACTTTATCTAAAACATCTAAAAATTCATTTTCGGTTGCCTCCTCGACAGTTTCTTTAAAAGGTTCTTCGTCTGTTGAAATAAATTTAATTGTTTCTTCCTGTTTTTCAAAGATTACGGAGGTTGCTTTTTCATTTTGCAAAACGAGCGCTAAATAAAATTCCGCCTTTTCTTTTTTATCAAGTAGTTTTATAGGCAATTTCATAAATTTTTCTTTTACTATTTAGCTAGTCTTCCAGCTGAGAGTTTATTTTTGCGTAAATTCTTTTCTGCCCTTTTCCGATATTCTCTACCTTTATTATTTTAAATCTTTTAATCTCGCCTGTAAAATTAACATGCGGCCCTCCGCAAAATTCTACCGAGTAAGCAGTTTGCGTACGAGGTAGTTCTGAGTCCACAGATGAAGAACCTTCTGATCCTCCGACAAAGTAAACTTTAACGTCTTTAGCATACTTTTCATCAAAAAGGCCAATCGCGCCTAAGTTTTTAGCCTTTTCCAAAGGCATTATTTCAAAGTGTACGGGCAAATTCTCCTTTATTTTTTCATTAACCGTACTTTCCAGTTTTTCCATCTCTTCGGCAGTTAGTATGCGGTCGAAATTAAAGTCGAATCTTACTCTTTCGTTTGTGATATTGCTTCCAGTCTGGTGAAGACCGGTACCAAACATATCTCTTAGGGCTTTATGTAAAAGGTGGGTGGTTGTGTGCCCCATTATAGTAAGTTTAGAATGGTCGGCAAGCCCTCCTTTAAACATTCCCGCCGACGCGGTTTTGGATAAGCTTTTATGTTTTTCCATTAAAGCTGCAAAATCCGCTTCGCTAAACACAAAGCCTAAAGATCTTATTTGGGTCGGGGAGAGGCCATGGGTTGAATAAAGGATAAATGCATCGTCTGCTTTAATTTCTCTTGCCGGCTTAGCGCTGTCGTCGCCCTTGCCGTATTTTTTTATAATAAAATCGTTAGCAGCTTTTTTTACTTTCTCGTATTTTTCCAATTCCTCCAAAATAACACCTTTTATTTCTTCATATTTTTCTTTTAAGATTTCATCGGTTTGCCCGTATTGTTCAACTATTTTTTGTAAAACAAAAGAAATGTTATCTCCTTCCAAAACCTCAAAATTATCAAAGGAACGTCTTAAAAGTCTTCTTAAAATATATCCCTGTTGTCGGTTGGACGGTACAATCCCTGCCGCAGCTATAAAAACGCTTCCCGCCAAATGATCGGCGATAATTTGCATTTGTTTTTTATTTTGTAAATAACCTTTTCCGGTTTCATCTTCGATTGCTTTTATAATGGGTGTAAAAAGGCTGGTTTTAAAGATATCGGATTTTTCCTCAACTGCTGCCAAAAGCCTTTCCAAACCGCCGCCAAAATCCACGTTTTGTTTGGGTAGAGGTTTAAATCCGTCCTCTGTTTTTAGATACTGCATAAAAACAGAATTGGCAATTTCTAAGTATTTTCCGCATTCACATTCAACCGGATTATCCTTGCATTCCTTTTCGTGTTTAACATCATCGAATCTAAAATAGACTTCGCTGTCGGGTCCTCCCGGTTCGCCAACAGGCATGTTTTCCGGAATTCCGCTTCGACTCCACCAATTTTTATCAACGCCACCAAAAGATATTCTTTCCTTGGGATTTAGTCCCTCCTTTTCTAAAATAGCGGACCAGATCTTAAAAGCCTGCTCGTCTTTTTCTACCTGTTTATCGCCTTTAAAAACCGTAATAAATAATTTTTCTTTAGGAAGTTTAAGCTGTCCGGTTAAAAGTTCCCAGAGCCAGGGAATTTCCTCCGACTTAAAATAATCCCCCAAACTCCAGTTGCCAAGCATTCTAAAAAAAGTGTTATGTCGGTTATCGCCGATTTCCTCGATATCCTGCGCTCTAAAACTATTCTGAACATTTACAAGTCTTTTTCCCTCGGGGTGAACTTCTCCCAAAAGGTATGGGACTAAAGGCTGCATGCCCGAAGATGTAAAAAGGGTAGTCGGGTCGTTTTCGGGAACAAGTGGAGAATTGGCAATTCTTTTATGTCCGTTTTTTTCAAAAAACGATATATAAATATCAATTAAAGTTTTAGCCGTCATTAAGCTAAATTATAGCAGAAACACATATTTATTTTGTGTTATAATCCGCCTTGTGAAATCCAAGTCGGATATACAAGAATTAACGGATATTATCATTAAGCACCGGGATAAAAGAAACTGGAAGCAATTTCATAATGCAAAAGACTTAGCGGTTGCTTTATCTTTAGAAACATCGGAAGTGTTAGAGCATTTTTTGTGGAAAACAAAAGAAGAAATGGATGAACATTTAATAAAACACAAAAAAGAAGTAGGCGAGGAGCTTTCGGACAGCTTATATTGGATATTACTAATAGCACACGATTTTAATATTGATATAAAAAAGGCTTTTAAAGCAAAAATGCGAAAAAATGAGAAAAAATATCCTGTCAGAAAAGCAAAGGGCAAACACCTCAAATACACCAATTATCAATAGCGTGCAGCGCAACGCAAGTTGTATTAAACGCCTAAAATACACTGCTTATAAAAAGTGCTTGAATATTGTGATTTGGATTACATACAGGTATGGCGTTCGAGGTTAAAATCTGTAAAGCTATGGAAGATGTAAATGAGACAAATCTTACTGCACCTCAAAGATCAAATTCCCCCTGGTTAATCATTTTAATTGTCGCTTCCATTGTTATTCTTATTTCTGTCGGTTATTTCTTCTTTCTATCTAAAGGATCAAGTCTATTACATCCCTCCCAGACGCAAGAAACTTCCAGGCCGGCTGCTACCGCAAAACAGGAAGTAATGACAAAGGTTAAACAGGTTACAATTACCGGAACGGATTTTGCTTTTACACCCTCAACCCTTACCCTAAATAAAGGGGATAAGGTAGAAGTAACTTTTAAAAATAACGGGAAATTCCCGCATAATTTAACAATCACCGACTTAAATGTTGCTACCAAAACAGTTCAGTCCGGGCAGCAGGATACAATTGTCTTTACCGCAGATGCTGCGGGCACATATAAATTCCTTTGTACGGTCCCTGGACATGCGGATAAAGGCATGGTCGGAGCGCTTATAGTTAAATGATTTTTATAACTTTTGTATTAGTTGTTATTGCAATATTATTAATAGTTATCATGCCGGTTTTAGTAATGATGCATTTTAGAAAAGAAGTGAAGAAGTTAAATTTGGATCAACAACTCCAAGTCCAACCCGAGCCTTAAGAACCCAGGGCTTGAGAAACAGTTTCTATTAGTTGTATTTTGTTCTTTCAGGTAAGTTATTTTACCTCAAGTTCTCTTTTCAAGGAAAAATTTATTTTTCCGCAGTACTGAGGCCTAACCGAAGTAATTTTCTTTCTCTTGTCCAGCTTTTTATTTCAATTTCCCTTCTTGCGGCTTCCAAGTGTGTTTTGTACTCCTCCTTATATATTAATCTGACTGGCCTTTTATTTTGAGTGTAAAATGCTCCTCCTACTATTTCGCCATTGTGCTGTCTTAATCTTCTTACCAAATTATTCGAAATCCCAGTGTAGAGTGTGCCGTCTGCACACTCAACGATATAAACAAAATATGGATCTTTATAAATTTTTTTCACCCAACTAGTTTAACACAATAAAGTTTTGTTGCATTCACCATAGATTGTGTGACATTGAGTCAAGGATAAAACTAAATTATAATTGAGCTTTTTGATACTAATATATGCTAATTAGAGTTGACGAAATAGGAGATTTTAATACTAATTCCGGAAATAGTTCAGACTAGTAACTTTAGTTACTGTGACAGATGAAGAACGGCAAAGGTTTCAAGAGTTTATAAATACAAACTTTAATAATGGATTTAATATAATTAAGGGTAATAATATTTCGTTTGAAGATAGGGTAAAAATTATTAAATATATAAGTCACCACAACGAGATTAAATACACCTGTATTGTTTAAGATCATAATTTTGGTCAACCTCAAATTGTGAATGATCACAAAATACGACAAATATTGAGAATACAAGATTGGTTAATAAATAACTTAACAGTGGTAAATTACAAACTAATTTCAGACTTATCACTATTAAGAGATCAAGTAGGGAACTTAAGTACAACGGATTACACAAAATTCTTTTTTATTACTGAACTTTTTATATTTTGGCAACGTTTTTTTTCAAGTCGACTACGCATTCACAAATATAAATATTTAACTATTTTATCCAAAGTCTATCACCCCCTTAGTATGTCTAAGGTATACTATATTTAGCATGGAACCTTATAAGTGATAAAGCAATTTTATTCTTGCGGGGTTTCTTCGGGGACTGCTACAACTTTTTTCTTTTTTGGCTTTGCTTTTGCCTTAACAGGTACTTCGGCTAAAGTTTCAACTGGTGTCTCTACTTCGATAGCTTTCCCAACGGGTACTTGTTTTGGAGTTAATAAGTCTATGATTCTATCGAGTTTTGAATTTAAAGCCACAAACTGATCATTGCTTGAGTGTTCACTTTTTCTGTCGTCTCTTCTTTCAAATTCCGGCCTTCTGCTAAAATTATCTCTTCTTGGACCCCTATCGTCTCTTCCGTTTCCGCCCATTTTTTGAAAACATTCCCTGCAATAAACAGGTTTTTCACCGGTTGGTTTAAAAGGGACTTCGCAATCTTTTCCGCAGTTACTACAAATTGTTCTAAACATTTCCTGGGGTCTGTCGTAGTCTCTTCTTCTAAAATCTCCGCCGCCTCGGCTGTCGTTTCGTCTTCCTCTTTGAAAATCTCTCATAATGTATTGTAACATAAATTTTAAGCTTATGCTTGGGCAACTTTAAATGCTATAATTAACCAAGTATGCAAAAAGTTTTAAGTTGGGGACTTATTATTTTGGAGATTTTCGTAGGAATTACTTCCGCATCAAGTGGAGTTCAGCTCGTTTTGACAAACGGTTTAGGTATGCCAATTCCGTATTTAAAAAATTCACCATTTACATCCTTTTTAATTCCCGGACTTATTTTAATTTTTGTAGTCGGGGGACTGCATTTGTTGGCAGGATTTTTAACTTTAAAAAATAAAGTTTTTAAACTGGAAATTAGTGCAATTGCCGCTTTTGGTTTGCTTATTTGGATATTTACCGAAATGTATATTATTGGAAAGTCTTCGGTTTTGCAAACTCTATATTTTTCTGTAGGAATATTAGAACTTGTGTTAATTTTACTTATTCAGAAATTTTATCTCTTAGATCTTAAAAAAACTTAAATTTGCCTCTAAAAAGTTAAGCGGAATAATTTATTCGCACAGAAAATTTGCGGTCATTTTTGTAGGTAATGTTGGTTTTTCACCCTGTGTAATTGCTGCGGGCTTTTGAACAGTTTCTACAGAAACCCCAATCATAACCGGTATAATTTTTCTAATTTCATTTGGTCCCATTGGCATAGAACGTGCTTCAAGTTTTGGCATAAGATTTACCATTCTATTACAAGAAGGTTTATATTTCAAGCAAAAAAAATCTTTATTTAAAAATAGCTTAAAAAATTCAGGTTAATATAAGTTTTTGGTGTTTATAATCGGAGTATGAAGAAGCTAACTGCAATAATTGTATTTGGAATTTCCTTCGGGCTCTTGGAAGCAATTGTAGTAACTTATCTAAGACAGCTTATTGATCCGTCTGTTGTTTCAAATTACGGATTGGCCTCACTTAAAAATGCAACCGTTTATTTAAATTTGTATGCAATAGCTTTTCTTTCCCCTAAAAATCCCGTTTTGCTTAATTTCCATATTGCGACCATAGAAAGTTTTAGGGAATTTTCAACGATTATTATGCTTTTATGTGTTGCTTATCTTTCGGGCACTAATATTAAACAAAGAATCGGAGCTTTTCTTGTAGCTTTTGGTTTTTGGGATATTTTTTATTACGTTTTTCTTATGGTTTTGGTGGGTTGGCCAAAAAGCATATTTGATTTGGATGTTTATTTTTTAATTCCGGTTGCCTGGGTTGGACCGATTATAACTCCATTAGTTTGTTCAACACTAATAATTATTGGAGGAGCAATTTTATTTTTAAAAAATAAAAATTAAGTATTTGCAGTAATTATATAGTAGTTATCGGAATAACTTTTTACTTCGATATTGGTAAATCCGGTTTTTTTCAAAAGTCCGGAAACTTCTTCTTCGCTTAGTCTTTTTGCAAACGGAGGACCCATTAGAGTATCTGTTTTCTTCCAGTCAAAATTAACCAATTTGCCGCCCTTTTTTAGCGATTTGTAGGCATTAGATAATGAAAGGGTAGGGTTATAAAAATCGTGTAAAACCATTCCCAAAAAAACAAAATCCGCTTTTACATTTTCAAGACTAAAGTTTTCCGCTTCGCCGACACTCGCGCTGATATTAGTTAGATTTTCCATTTTTGCTTTTTGTATAAGTTCGTTTACTGCTTCCTTATTTACATCTAAAGCATAAACTTTTCCTTTACTTCCAACTATCTTTGCCGCCGGAATAGTAAAAAAACCGTCATTGGAGCCTAAATCTATACAGATCATGTCTTTTTTCAACCCGTTTGATATTAAAATTTCTTTTGGATTTTGATTTTTTCTTCTTGTAGTTTCGTCGTAGCGAAAATGATGTTTATGCCAGTCTACCATTTGTTTATTATAACATTAATAAGATTGTAATTTATATGAAAGAAATTTAACCCATCTGTTGTATTAAGAGTAGAAAGGAGGTGAATAACATGAAAAAAACATTATTAGGGCTAACAATTGCAACCGTAATTTTAGGCGGTTTAGCAGCAAGTACTACAAACAGCGCATTTGCATACAGAGGTGACCCGACTGTTGAAGGACCATATCATACACAGGAACGCGAAGCTTTAATGGATAAAGCGTTTGAATCAAACGACTTTGTGGCTTGGAGCGAACTGATGAATGGCAGAGGAAGGGTTACTCAGGTTGTAAACGCGAATAATTTTGCGCAGTTTGCAAAAGCACACCAGTTAGCAGAAGAAGGGAGGATCCATGAAGCTAATCAAATTAGACAAAACCTTGGATTAGGACTTCACGACGGTTCCGGATACCAACAAGGCGGAATGGGTATGCACCGAAACCAATGGTAAATTTAATTACCATAAACTAAAGCCCCGGAAACTTTCGGGGTTTTAGCGTACCCTAAATAAATGAAAGAAAAACCAACATTAAATTGTATTAAAATAAAGGTATGCAGAATGTTAAAAACTTAAGCGATGAACAATTGGTCGTTTTTATAAGGACTAAAGAAAAGGAGGCTTTTTCGGAAGTTGTAGATAGATACGAGGGAAAATTATTAAGATACGCAACTTACCTTATAAATGATAAAGATAGAGCAGCCGACGTAGTACAGGAGTCTTTTATAAAAACATTTGTAAATCTAAACGGGTTTAACGAAAAGAAAAAATTTTCAAGCTGGATTTACAGGATTGTTCATAACGAAAGTTTGAATATAATTAAAAAATATAAAAAGGAAATTCCAATGATTGAGGATTTTGACGTTAAGGGCGATACGGATTTAGAAAAAGAATTGGATGAAAAATTAGTAAAACAAATGGTTAGGGACTGTTTAAATAAAATGGACATTAAGTATGCGGAAAGTTTAGAGCTTTTTTATTTAGAGGAAAAATCTTATGAAGAAATTTCCGATATACTAAGATTACCGATGGGAACAGTTGCTGTTAGAATAAACAGAGCAAAAGCTCTAATGAAAAAATTATGTCATACAAAAAATTAAATATAAAGAAAAATGTAATGGAGAAGATAAAGGAAGATAAGGTTTCGATGAAACCAAAGTTTTATTTTGTATTGGCAGGTATCTTAACCTTTGCAGGACTTATTTTATCGATAATCGCATCGGTTTTTATATTTAGTCTTATTGATTTTTTAATAAGAGCCAATGGTCCGATGAAAGGTGTAAGACTAACACTGCTTATTGGTACTTTTCCATGGTGGATATTAATTTTAGGAATAATGGGACTAATATTAGGAATATTCTTTTTAAGAAAATTTGATTTTTCTTATAAATTCAATCCGTTTTTGTTAATTACATTTTTTATAGCGGCGGTTATTATTGCGGCAATTTTAATTGATGCAACAGGTTTAGATAATTTATGGTTAAAAAGAGGTCCGATGCAAGGGATTATGAGGCAGTATATGCAAAATAATAGTGATAAGCATAGTAATTTTGGGAATGTACAAAGAGGCCGCGGACCTAAGATGTTAAACCAATAATTTACTCCGGTGCTATAATTTTTTAATGGACGATAAAAGATTTAACAAATTAGTAGCCGATGCCTTGGACAGTTTACCCAAAGAATTCGGAGAAAAATTAAATAACGTTTCCGTAACCGTAAAAGATTATCCTAAACCGTTTCAGCTTTGGAAAGGAAAAGTTCCTCCACGGGGGCTTTTATTAGGACTTTATGAAGGCGTGCCGCAGACAAAAAGAGGGATTTATTACAGTAATATTCCCGATAAAATAACCATTTTTAAAAACTCTATTTTAAGGGTTGCAAGAACAGACGAAGAAATAACTGCACAAGTTAGAAGTACGGTAATGCATGAAATCGGACATCATTTTGGCCTAACGGAGGCGGAACTAAGGAAATCTAATATATAAATTGTTTTGCAAAAATATCCGCTTCTTTTTCCTGTATTTTAATTTCTACCTTACTTTGTTTAACAAGAGTTGAGTTTCTGTGTTTTAGCATTACGTGTCCAATTTCATGTGCAATAGAGTAATATATTTGATTTAGTTCTTCTTTTAAGAGGTCATCGCTTAGAAAAATTAAATGGTTATCTTTTAAGTCGTTTCCCGTAAATGTAAAAGCCCATGCATCATCCAGGGAGGAAAAAAACCAACAGTTTGAAGTTATAAAATTAATTATTTCAGGCGTCATTTTAGATAAAGTTTCGCAAACACAAATTTTCATAAATTTGGTTCCGACAAGCTTTCCTTTAAAAGCATAATATATTTCTCTTGCTTGGTAGTTCATTTTTAAATTATACCAATTTCATAAAATAGATCATATTATTTAGATACTTAAATACTTGAGTATTTAAGTATAGTTTATTATACTAATATTTATTATCTAATATGGCAAGATTAAAAACACCAAGGCAAATGGAAAGACATCTTAAAGGAATTTCTAATCATTATAGAATTGAAATACTTTTACTTATTGCAAAAAATAAAGAAATCACTTTAGATGAAATAATTTCTAAAACAAAAGGAAATGCCAAGACAATTGGAGATCATACAAGAAGACTTTATAATGCAGGATTAATTATTAAAGAAAGAGAAGGTAATTTTATGCTTCATACACTGTCTCCATATGGAAAAAAATTCGTTAGTTTTTTAAAATCGTTCCAAAATCAATCCTGAAATACTTGAGTATTTAAGTATAGTTTGTTAAAAAGTTTATTTTTTTGTTGTTTTTTGTTTTAAAAACCCCCAATTTGCCATTTTTTTATTAAAAACTATTGAAATTGATAAAAAAAACAATTCATAATAAATATATACACGGAAAAGGAGGTGATTTACATGCCAGCAAAAAAGAAAGCAAAGAAAAAAGTAGTAAAGAAAAAAGTTGCTAAAAAAACAGTTAAAAAAACAACCAAGAAAAAAGCAACAAAGAAAAAGAGAAAATAGTTTAAGTTTGTAATTTATAACCCCGGGGTATTTTTTAGCAAAAATTAAATTAAAATCTGCTCAAAAAAGTTGATCACAAAATATAGATCGGCTAGAAGTTGTTGAGATTTTAGTCCTATTTTAATTGAAATAATATTTAATTAATTTTATACTCCTTTTATGAAAAATTTATACATGTCCTCAAGTTTACTAACAAAAGACGAATTTATAAAAATACAAAGTATTTTTGAAAAAGTTTGGGGTAAAGATACCGCCTTTTTTGAAGTTCAAGATGATTGGTCCAACGAGAATAAAGCTCTTGGTCAATGCGCCGTAACAAGTTTGATGGTTTTTGATTTGTTGGGTGGAAAAATAATCTATGACAAACCCAGTTTTCATTTATGGAATGAATTACCGGAAGGCTCTCGGCAAGATTTTTCCAGAATTAAATTTAATGATGATAGAAATTTTTCGGTTACAAAATATCAGACAAAAGAAGAAATAATAACCGGTGAAACCGCCATAAAAAACAAAACCTTACAAAAATATTTACTTCTTAAAAAACGCTTTGAGGAGTTTTATCCCGGATAATTTGACTTGAAGAATATTTTGATAGATTATATTAGTATATGGAACAAAGCGCAAATACTCAAGATGAGATTAGTCATTTTTCTCCGTTTCAAAGTTATTTACATGGAATATTTTTTACCCTTGGCGCCCTAACGGTAATCTTAGTTTTATTGGGAGTATTTTTCTTTATATCCTTTGTATTTTTTGGAAATATCTATACTCATCTATTCGCCTAAATTTTAATAAAAACTTAAAAATCCTTATTTAAAACAAAAAGCTCCGCTTGTTAAGGAATAAGCGGAGCAGTTTGTAAATACATGAAATTAGAAATTTTATTGAGTCTTGGTATATTTAAACAACCTTTTCTTAAAATTAGCTTAAAATAATATGGTTTAGTTTGGAATTAAAACGGGCATTTGTTATAATCCCGTTCGTATATTATTTATATTATGGATAGAGATAGAGGCGGGCAATATTATTCTTCCTCTGCCAGAATGGCCTCCGCAAGAGAAGATGCAATATACGCGGTAGAGGTTTCAAAAAAGGTCCGTGAGGCAAAAGTAGATAAACCTACTCCTATTCACTGGTTTAGTGCTTCCGATTTTAATCCTGAAATTTGGAAAGGGGTATTAACAATTTATAAGAATATTTTTGCTCCCGGGCAAACAATTGAAAAATTAGATGTGCATAGACTTACAGAGTTAAATAATCCGTTGGGTGGTGAAGTTACTTATTATCCGCTTAGAGGAAAAAAGTTGCCATTTGAGGTAAGATCTAAAGTTCACGAAGGCCGGATAGTGATGAGATTTAAAGCATCTGATGGGAACATACTGGGTGAAGATACAAAGGCTGAGCAATTTGATAAGACTGTAGATTTGTTACTATCGGCTTTAGGCGTTGATCTCGTAACAATTGGTTTTAAGCAAAATTAATATGAAAAAAGTTACAGTAAATGACAAGATGCAAGAAGGATATTCGTATTTGCTAACAGAGGAGGTAGGCAAAAATTTTGAACCTTTATTTAAACCGGAATTAACTCCTAAGCAAATGCTTGAGCTTGGGGTTTTTGGCGGAAAATATATGACAGACTGTAAGAAAGAATTTCCTAAAAATTGGTTTACTCATGCAAAATTAAATTCTAAAAAACACGAAGCAAAACTTAATTTTTTTGGTGTTAACGCGAGCCAGCCTTTATCGGTTTGGCGAAAAAAAGGCTGGATTAATGGAATTGATCCGCGGGGGTGGTTTCAGTGGTATTGCAGGTATTACATGGGAAGAAGATCAACGGATGATCAAAGGCAAATAAAAAGATGGCTTGCAATTAAACGTCATATATCTCAACTTAAAAAAAACTGTGTTAAGCAAGATTTATCTTGCAGGCCACGTCAGCGTCAGGCTCTTTTACACTGGGCAATTGATTCAAGGAAAATATAAGTCTTCTGCTTGACATAAATTATAATGCCTTTTTATGACTGAAAGACCTTATCCAGTCGCTGAAGAGCAAAGGCCAGCCCGAATAGAAAGAATTGCAGGAGAAGCTTTACGTGGCAGTAAAAAATTTAATGCATTAAGTGAAATAGTACAATCTGTAAATATTGGTGCATTGGTCAGAATTGGGCTTATTGTTGATGAAGAATGTAGGGGGACTTGGAACTCTAAATCACCTTTTGCAGTTTTAGACGAGTTAAGATTAGCTGATCCTCAATTTGTGCAAGGATCGATTAATGTTATTGAAAATAATTTGGGTGAACATATTTTTTAACTTCTTATACAAAACTTTTTCAAATGTTTCAGATGGGAGTTGAAACAATGGACGAATTAAAAGCTAAACGTAGTCAGCAAGCAGGTACCCAGAATCAAGTTCCAAATGGCACACGTCATACACACCAGATTATTGCACAAAGGGATTGGTATTTAAGATAACAAATTCCCTCTTGACATAAAAGCCTTAATCATGATATAAAAACAATCACTCATAAGAGCAAATGGAAAAGGTGAGATACCTTTCCCATTTTTTTGGCGTTAAATTTAAATCCTATATTATAAATGGCTAAGCATAATAATAACGATAATAAAGATGGCATTAGAATCAACTGGGGACAAGATTTTTCTCTCTTGCCTAAATTAGATCTTCTAGCTGTACAAAAACAGTCTTATCAATGGTTTTTAGACCATGGAATTAAAGAAGTTTTAGCAGAAATTTCTCCCATTGATGATTTTACCGAAAAAAACTGGACACTTGAACTTAAAGATTATAGACTTGGAAAAGCCGTAAATACTCCGGATATTGCACTTTCTAAAGGAATTACTTTTGATGCGCCTCTATATGTTAATGCAACACTTACCAATAAGAAAACCGGCGCAACCTATGATCAGGAAGTTTTCTTAGGCGATATTCCCCAAATGACAGACAGGGGGACTTTTGTTATTAATGGTATAGAAAGAGCAGTTGTAAACCAGTTAGTAAGAAGCCCCGGCGTATTCTTTACAGCAACTGTAGATAATGTTACCGGTAAAAAACTTTATAATGCCGAAATAAGACCAGTTCACGGGAGTTGGTTGGAATTTGCTACTACAAGACATGAGACAATTATGGTTAAGATTGATAGAAGAAGAAAGTTTTTAGCTTCAACCTTCCTTCGCGCTCTCGGACTTTCCTCAAACCAGGACATTAAAGACAAATTTTTAAAAATAGAAGCAGACGGTACCACAAAATACATAGAAAACACACTCTTAAAAGACGATACAACCGATTCAAATGCAGCACTTATTGAAATCTTTAGAAAAATGCATCCGGGAGAACCGGTAGTTATCGATAAAGTAAGAGAAAACTTCTTGGGAACATTTTTTAATAATAGAAGATATGATTTGGGTGCTGTCGGAAGGTACAAGATAAATAAAAAACTAGAACACATAGAAGGATTTAATCCACCAAGCGAGGAAACAAAAATTTTAACCATAGAAGATATTATCGCAACGATGAACTTCTTGATAAAACTTGCAAAAGGCGAAGAGGAAATCGACGATATTGATTCCTTGGCAAACCGAAGAGTAAGAAGAGTTGGAGAACTGGTTGCAACTACAGCTTTTAGAATCGGAGCTTTAAGACTTGAGAGAAGCGTAAAAGAAAGAATGAGTTTAATTCAGCCCGATGTGCCAATTTCCATTGGGGGACTAATTAACGCAAGACCAATTATGGCTTCGATTAATGAATTCTTTAGAACTTCACAGCTTTCAACAATTTTAGATCAGACCAATCCATTATCGGAAATCGATAACTTAAACAGGCTTACAGTTATGGGAACCGGTGGAATTTCAAGAGAAAGGGCAGCCTTCTCGATTCGCGATATTAATGCTTCGCAGTATTCAAGGATTTGTCCGATCCGAAGCCCTGAAGGACCAAATATCGGACTTGTAACTTATATGTCTTTGTACGCAAAAGTTAATGATTATGGATTTTTAGAAGCTCCGTATAGAAAAGTTATTCACGAAAAAAGAGGTTCAGACGTTGTATCTAAAGCAACAGATGAAATTGTTTATCTTTCTGCCGATGATGAGCAAAAACATTATGTAACTCATGCGGGAGTAATGGATGGAAACAGAATTAAAGATGCCAGAATTGCCGCAAGGTTTAGAGGAGAATTTATAGAAACAGATAAGGAAAATATAGAATATATTGACGTTGTGCCAAGACAAGTTGTCGGATCCGCAGCATCTCTTATTCCGTTTGTTTCCCATGATGAGGCGAACAGAGCTTTGATGGGTACTCACATGCAGTGTCAAGCAGTCCCGCTTATAAAACCTGCAAGTCCCGTGGTTGGAACAGGAATGGAAAATTTAATTTCCCAAATGATGGGAAGAGTTGTTTACGCTCCTTTTGACGGAGAGGTTGAATATGCAGATGCAATTAAAGTTGTCTTAAAAGGCAAGGGGGCAAAAGAAGAAGCAACTTTTTATATTGACTCGTTTAAGAGAACTTCTTCGGCAACAGCTTATACTCAAAGAACAGTTGTTAATGCGGGACAAAAGGTTAAAAAGGGAGACTTATTAATCGATGGACCGGCTTCACAAAAAGGAGAATTGGCTCTGGGGCAGAATTTACTAATTTCATATATGTCTTTTGACGGACTAGGTTATGAGGACGGTATTGTAATTTCCGAAAGATTGGTAAAAGAAGATATTTTATCTTCTATTCACATTGAAAAACACGAAGCAGCAGTTGTAGAAACAAAGTTAGGTCCTGAAGAAACAACCAGAGATATTCCAAATGTTTCTGAAGAAGATTTGGCAAACCTTGACGAAGAAGGAATTGTTGTAATCGGATCTGAAGTTGGACCCGGAGACATTTTGGTTGGAAAGATTGCTCCAAAGGGAGAAACAGAACTTTCAGCAGAAGAAAGATTACTTAGGGCAATTTTCGGTGAACAAGCAAGAGAAGTGAGGGACACGTCCCTCAGAATGCCACACGGTGAAAGAGGAACAGTTATAAACGTTCAGATTTTAGACAGGAAAAAAGGAGACGAATTAGAACCGGGAACTTTAAGGAAAATTCTGGTTGAAGTAGCACAACTTAGGCACGTTGTAATCGGAGATAAACTTGCGGGAAGACACGGAAATAAAGGTGTAATCTCAAGAATTTTACCGGAAGTTGATATGCCACATCTTGCTGATGGAACACCTGTAGATATTATTATTTCGCCAATCTCGGTACTTGCAAGAATGAATTTAGGACAGCTTTTAGAGGCTCATCTTGGTTGGGCAGCAATTAATTTAAATGAAAAAATTGCCATTCCTGCATTTGAGGAAGTTAACGAAGATCAAATTGTTGATGAACTTAAAAAAGCAGGACTTCCTGTAAATGGAAAAGCAATTCTTTATGACGGTAGAACAGGTGAACCATACGATAATCCTGCAGTTGTAGGAATTGAATACATGATGAAGTTAATCCACATGGTTGAAGATAAAACTCATGCAAGAAGCACGGGTCCTTACTCTTTAGTTACCCAACAACCTTTGGGTGGAAAAGCACAAATGGGTGGACAAAGACTTGGAGAGATGGAGGTTTGGGCTTTAGAATCTCATAGAGCAAGATATACTTTGCAGGAAATGCTTACGATTAAATCCGATGACGTGGTGGGAAGAGCAAAAGCTTTTGAAGCTATTGTTAAGGGAACAGATATCCCTACCCCCAAAGTTCCGGAGTCTTTTAAGGTTTTAATTAAAGAGTTAAACGCATTAGGATTAAATGTTGTTCCGGTTGGCGCAACAATTTCCGATAAACCCTTAGATATTGATGATGAAGGTAAAGGAGAAAAAACAGAAAAAATAGAAGAGGAAGCAAGGGAAATGCAGGAAGAATTAGGTGGAGAAGACGTAATGAATGGCGGAGAAGCCGGAGATAAAAATCAAGGCGTTGAAATTGCAGATACGGTTTCGGAGCCAGAAGTACAAGATTTAGAAGGAGGTAATTCGTCAGATGAATAACAACGATCGAAAAAATAAAGATATTACAATTTTAGATTTTAAGTCACTTAAATTACTTCTTGCATCAAAAGAAGATATTTTAAATTGGTCTTATGGAGAAGTAACCAAACCGGAGACCATTAATTACCGAACATTACGTCCTGAAAAAGACGGACTTTTTGATGAAAGAATTTTTGGACCAACCAAGGATTGGGAGTGTTATTGTGGAAAATATAAAAGAATTAGAAATAGGGGTATTATTTGTGATAAATGTGGTGTTGAAGTGACCCTTTCCAGAGTCAGAAGAGAAAGAATGGGACATATTACCCTGGCAGCACCGGTTTCACATGTTTGGTTTTTCAAAGGATCATCCTCGGCACTATCATTAATTTTAGATATGTCGCAAAAAGCTTTAGAATCGGTAATTTATTATGCTTCTTATCTTGTAATAGGACTTGATGAAGAAAAGAAAAAGCAGGCTCTTTCGGAACTTTCCAAAACAATTGAGGGAAGAAAAGCGGAAGTCAAAAAAGATATTGAAACAGAGATAAAAACTTTAGAAAAAGAAGCAGCAGAAAAGCAAAAAGAATCTGCAAAAGGTAAAGCAAAAGATGAACAAAAAGAATTAATAAAACAAGAGTTTGATCTTCAAAAGAGGCAAAAAATGGCAAGATTTGAAGAAAGGGCAGAAGCAGAAAACAAAAAATTAGATGAAATACAAGAAGCCCTCTCAAAACTTATCAAAAGCTTAAAAATCGGAAGTGTTTTATCGGAAGATGAATACTTTAAGATTTTAGAATACGATATTCCGGTATTCTTTACTATTAAAACAGGAGCGGAAGGCTTAATGGATCTAATCGAAAAGATTGATATCGCAGGACTTATTGTTGCACTTAGAGATGAAACCGGAAAATCAAAGGGTCAAAAATACTTTAAACTTATCAAAAGATTAAGGCTTTTAGAGAAAATGAGAAAAGCCGGAATTGAACCAAGATCCATGGTTATGACAGTTCTTCCCGTTATTCCACCGGATTTAAGGCCAATGGTCCAGCTTGCAGGAGGAAGATTTGCAACAAGTGATCTTAACGATTTATACAGAAGAGTAATTAACAGAAACAATAGACTTAAGCACTTAATTTCTTTGGGAGCTCCGGAAATAATTTTAAGAAACGAAAAAAGAATGCTTCAGGAATCGGTTGATTCGTTAATTGACGCATCACAAAGATCAAGCCAGGTTGTCTCATCACCCTTAAGAAGTCTTTCGGACATGTTAAGAGGAAAACAGGGAAGGTTTAGACAAAACCTTTTGGGTAAAAGAGTTGATTACTCAGGAAGAAGCGTAATTGTTGTTGGACCTGAACTTCAGCTTTCTCAATGCGGACTTCCTAAGGAAATGGCACTTGAGATGTTTAAACCTTTTGTTTTAAGAGAAGTTATTGTTCGTGGGTTTGCTCCAAATATCAAATCCGCAAAAAGATTTATCGAAAAAAGACCACCAGAAGTATTTGATATTTTGGAGGAAATAACCAAAAACCATCCGGTTCTTTTAAACCGCGCACCTACGCTTCATAAACTCGGAATTCAGGCATTTTATCCTGTATTAATCGAAGGATCGGCAATTTCTTTGCACCCTTGTGTTTGTGCAGGTTATAACGCAGATTTCGACGGAGATCAGATGGCTGTTCATATTCCGCTTTCACAAAAAGCACAGGAAGAGGCAATAAGTCTTATGATGCCAAGAGAAAATTTACTAAAACCTGCGGACGGAAGCCCAATTACTTTGCCAAACAAAGAAATGGCAGTAGGAGTTTTCTATATTACTTCTTTAGACGAAGCGTTAAGAAAAGAAGTTAACCATTCATTTATGAGCGAAACCGAAGCGTTTCTTTCGTATTCTCTTAAAAAAGTAGGTTTGAGAGAGCCGATTGATGTAAAAGTTAATGGCGAAGTAATCGAAACAACTGTTGGGAGACTAATGCTTAATGAAAAACTTCCCGAAAACTACGGATTTATTAATTCTGCAATTAAAGCATCAGGAATTAAAAAGATAATTACAACCGCAATTAAAAAATATTCTGCGGAA
>JAJXYH010000030.1 GCA_021780675.1 bacterium | reverse complement strand
TTTATAATTTTAAGCGGATACACCGAAATTATTTTTTGGATATCAACGACAGGGTATCTATTTAATGTAATGTTCGGACTTTTGGGATTGCTACTTTTTATAAAGTGGGACGAAACAAGAAAAATATATTATTATCTTTTCTCAATTATTGGTTTTTCCCTCGCGCTTTTATTCCACGAGCTGGGAGTTGTATTGCCGCTTTTGGTGCTTGCTTATAAATCAAAAGACGGACTAAACGAGCTTAAAAAAACAATTTTTAGGAAAGATTTCCTGGTATTATTTATTCCGGTTATAATTTATCTTATTGTCAGGCTTCTTACGAACAGCCATTGGTTTAACGGAGATTACAGTTATAACCTTCTTAAATTACCGTTTAATTTTGTCGGAAATGCCTTAGGTTATTTAGCCGTTATTGTGCTTGGACCGAATGCTATTAGTTTTTATGAAAAATTAAGAACATTAACAAAAGAGCATTTGTTTATTTCTATGGTATTAATTGTTATTCTGGCAGGGTTGTTAGCAAGGTTTTATAAAACGATACTTAGTATTTTTAAAAATGATGAAAAGCAAATTATTAGTTTTAGTTTAATTTTCTTTTTTGTAGCGCTACTTCCATTTATAGGTCTTGGAAATTTAACATCCAGATATAGTTATCTTGCTACAATGGGAATTATTCCGCTTTTTGTAATTTTTGTTAAACGGCTATATGGATTTTTGCTCAGTAGCGGTAAAAATGTTGCCGTTGCCGCAGTTTTAATCTTTGTTTTGTCTTTTTCGATGTTTAATATCGTTTCGATGCAGCAAACTTTTGCCGATTGGGCGGGAGCAGGAGTAAAGGTTAATAATTTCTTTGTTTCGTTTGATTCTTTATACAGCAACTATTGGACTACGGATTCGGTAGAACTTCATTTTGTTAACGTACCAATAACCTATGGTCAGGCATGGGTTTTTCCTGTCGGGTTACAAGATGCAGTTTGGTTTGCAGTTAAAAACGATAGGAATAAGATTTCCCAGGATCCCGATCTTCAAACAGCACTTAGCTTGGCAAGAAAATCTCCTTACAATAAAGTGTTGTTATTTAACGATGACGGATCGCTTTCGGACATTAGCCTAAAAACCGGTAAACCCATAAAGCAAAAGTGAACATCAAATTTCTAACAAAAGCGCAAACATTACTTTTAATATTGTTAATTGCCGGATTTTTTGTCAGGCTTTATAAGTTTGACAACCCTGTTGCGGATTGGCACTCCTGGCGTCAAGCGGATACCTCGGCAGTTTCGAGGAATTTTGTTACCGGCGGTTTTGATGTTTTACACCCTAAATTTGATGATTTGTCTAATGTTGCTTCCGGAACTGATAACCCTAACGGTTACCGGTTTGTAGAATTCCCAATTTATAATGTTTTGCAGGCTGCAGGATATAAGTATATGGGGTTTATAACCCTTGAGGAGTGGGGAAGACTGATAACTATTTTTGCTTCCCTTATTTCAACAGCATTTTTGTTTTTCTTAGTAAAAAAAAGGTTTGGGAAAAAGGCAGCACTCTTAACATCCTTTTTCTTTTTGTTTTTGCCTTTTAATATATATTATTCAAGAGTAATTCTACCCGATCCCTCAATGGTAATGGCGATTTTGGGGGCAACATACTTCTTTCAACTATGGTTGGAAGAAAGTCCAAAGTCTAAAGTTAAAAGTCCAAAGTTATTTAATAGGACAAATGTCTTATATATAATTTCACTTCTTTTTATGACTTTGTCTCTTCTTCTTAAACCTTACGCGTTGTTTTTTACATTGTCGATGATCTATTTGGCTTTTGAAAAATATGGTCTTAAGTTTTTTAGAAAATGGCAATTATGGATATTTATGATTTTATCGGTAATTCCTCTTGCGCTTTGGAGAATTTGGATGCTGAATTTTCCTGCGGGTATTCCCGCTTCAGCATGGCTTTTTAACGGTAACCACATTAGGTTTAGACCCTCATTTTTCTATTGGTTAGGTTATAAACGACTTACCCAGTTAATCATAGGGTACTTTGGGTGGATTTTTATTATCCCTCTTTTTATTTTTAAAATTTATAAGAGGAAAGACATATACTTTGCGTTATCTTTTGCTCTTTCCAGCATTATTTATGTAAGTGTTTTGGCAACGGGTAACGTACAACATGATTATTATCAAATTTTAACAATCCCCTCGTTAAGTATTATTCTTGGTTTGGGTTCACTAATTTTAATAAATAAATTAAATAGTATTTACCGTTATTTGGGATTTATATTGTTCTTTGTTATTTTTGCATTGTCTTTTTATTTTTCATGGGCTATAGTACAGGGTTATTTTTATATAGATAATCCATCTATTGTGGCAGCCGGAAATTATATAGATAAAAATACACCTAAAAACGCAAAAGTTATTGCCCTTTACCAAGGTGACACGTCATTTTTGTACCAAACAAAACGTAAGGGTTGGGCAAGTTTAAGTAAGTCTGTCCCCGAGCTTATTAATCTAGGTGCAGATTATCTGGTAATCAGATCGG
>JAJXYH010000061.1 GCA_021780675.1 bacterium | reverse complement strand
TTAACGGCGTTGTTTCTTCAACCCTTACTGCCAATGTCTGGCAGCATGTTGCGATAACCACAAATACAACTGCAACCGGATCCGCGATAACTTTTGGTTTGGCAAACGGAACATATTTTAACGGTAGTTTAGACCAAATCCGTCTATTTAATTATGAAAGGTCTCCAGCTCAGGTTGCCTGGGATTATAATAGGGGAGCGCCTGTTGCTTGGTGGAAATTTGATGATTGTCAGGGTAATATTGCTCATGATTCGAGTGGAAATGGATACAATGTAACGCTTAATCCTGGGCCGCTTGGTAGTATTACGTCGGTTGGAACATGCAAAACAGGAGGAACTTGGAGTTTTGGTGCTGGTAATGGGCAATATAATAGCGCAATAGGGTTTGATGGTAATGATGATACTGCTACTACTTCAGCATTTTCTCCTTTTGCTTCCGCAGGAACTACTGTTACCCAAGCTTCTCAGGGAGGGTGGTTTTATATAATCAACGTCTCTTATTCGAGCTCTCAATTTTTTTATTCTGGTGGATTTTTTATGCAATATAACCAGTTTACTTCAGGTTCTCCTTCTTGTGGAATTGGTACTAATACCGTTGC
This sequence comes from bacterium, assembly GCA_021780675.1. Lineage (GTDB taxonomy): Bacteria > Patescibacteriota > Microgenomatia > Levybacterales > UBA12049 > DAHWUP01. The sequence continues at coordinate 9,845 of JAJXYH010000061.1, read as the reverse complement.
TGGTTCGTTTTGGGTACCTCAAAACAGGTGGGTTTACTTGACGTGCGTTTATAATGGATCAAATATTTACATGTATATGAATGGGAATTTACTTGCCCAGGGAAGTGCTAGTCCATTTACAGCCTCATCACAAGTTTTAACTTTTGCGCCATCCGGTACACCCAGATATGGTGGGGATATAGATGATGTGCGTGTATATAATTATGCGCTAACCCCTACACAAGTTAAAATGATCTACAATCAGGGTGCGGCGGTAAGGTTCGGCCCGTCCCAAGGAACACCATAGAATTATGTATAAAGAATTATGAATCAAGAAGTAAGTAGTAAAATTACCTCATTCACGCAATTAAATGCCTGGAGAGAAGCACATCAGTTGGTATTGGAAATTTATTCAAGAACAAAAGCATTTCCGATAGACGAACAATTTGGTTTAACTAATCAAATAAGAAGAGCTGCTGTTTCTATTACTTCTAATATAGCAGAAGGATTTAGCAGAAGATCTTATAAGGAGAAATCACAGTTTTATTTTATGGCATTGGGGTCATTAACAGAAGTTCAGAATCAACTTTTAGTAGCTAAAGATGTCGGATATTTAGCTAAAGCAGATTTTACAAGGTTGGCTGATAGAAGTGTGATTATTAGTAAATTATTAAACGGTCTTATTAAGAAGTCTAAATCCGTAATTTATGATTCATTCTTCTATATTCTTGATTCTTAGTCTATAATACCAGCATGCTAAAGCTAAAAAAACCATTTATAGAAATTAAAGATCTGTCTTTTTCGTATCTAAATTCAAAAAAAGAACAAACAAATGCTTTGGATAATGTTAATTTTAATATTACAAAAGGCGAATTTTTGGCTATTGTCGGTCCTTCCGGATGCGGTAAAACTACACTATTAAATTGTTTGGATGGTTTATTGCAGCCTTCCTCAGGCAAGATTTTAATTAATGGGGAAAAAGTTGTAGAGCCTGGTTTTGACCGCGCATATATTTTTCAGGATCCATTACTTTTGCCATGGAGAACAGTTCTAGGAAACATTAAGTTTGGGGGGCAAATGCAAAGACTAAAAAAAGAAACATTAGATAAAAAAAGCAGAGAATTGGTTAGAGCAATGCATCTTCGGGGTTTTGAATACCATTACCCTCACCAGCTATCGGGCGGGATGAAGCAAAGGGTAAATATTGCCAGGGCACTTTGTGTTAGTCCTCAAATATTACTTCTTGATGAGCCATTCTCCAATTTAGACGCTCAAATACGTGAAATTATGCAACAAGAACTGCTTAATATATATGACGAAAATAAAAAAACGTTCATATTTATTACTCATAGTATTGATGAAGCAATTTTTCTTGCCGACAAAATAATAGTTTTAACCAGACACCCCGGAACCGTAAAAAAAATCATTAATGTTAAATTTAAACGCCCAAGAGACATTTCTATTAAAGATTCAAAGGAGTTTATTTTTATAAGGAGGGAAATAGCTAAAATTATAAAAGATGAAATCCATGTTTAAATTTATAAAACAAAAAGAAAACATGTTACTTGGTTTGTCTGGAATTATAGTTGTTATTATCCTTTGGCAAACGGTAGCAGCGTATAAATTAATTGATCCGATTTTATTGTCTTCTCCCATAGATGTATTTAATGAGTCAATTTCGTTATTTAAAACAGGGGAGATTTATCCGGATTTAATTGCCAGTATAAGCGAATTTTTAATCGGATTTTTATTGGCTTTGTTTTTGGGTTTTATTTTTGGATTTATTTTGGGGTGGTTTAAAAAAACCAGGGCAGTATTTAACCCGCTTCTTTTTGGATTATATGCTACACCTATAATAGCGATTTTGCCTCTTATTATTTTATGGTTTGGATTTGGACTTTTTGCCAAAGTGAGCATAGTTTTTCTTTCATCATTTTTTCCCATTTTGATAAGCATAATGGAGTCGGCAAAAAACACCGATCAAAACTTATTAAAACTTGCAAGATCATTTAAGGCGTCGGAATTTAATATTATCACCGCGATTATAATTCCCAATTCTATTCCGGGCATAGTTTCAGGAATAAAAATTGCTATGCCAAGAGGGATCATCGGTATGATTATTGCTGAATTTTTTACCGGCAATGCGGGTTTAGGCTATTTAATTTCTTATTATGGTTCAACTTTTCAAACAGCAAAGCTTCTGGCGATAGTAATTTTAATCGCTGGTGCCAGCGTTGTATTCACAGCTGTGATAGACTTACTTGAAAAGAAAGTTAAGTATAATAATTAGGAGTCTTTATTGACAAAACTCGATTAATAATATTTAATAGGTGGATTATAATGAAAAAGAACATATTATTATCTTTGGCAATAATAGCAATAATATTGGTTGTGCTTTTGGTTATATTCAAAGGCACGCTCTCCGAAAGACTATTTTCTACTCCTACGCCAAAAACACTAACTAAAATTACTGTTGCTTATACAAGCGTGGCTTCGTCTAAGCCTGAAATGGCAGTTGCATATAAAAATAAATTATTTCAAAAATATGGCTTGGATGTTCATATTACGGAATTTTCATCAGGGGATTTGCTTGCACGAAGCTTAATCGGCGGGAAGGTGGATTTGGTGATTGTCGGGCAGGATACTTATCTAAAAGCTGCAGCGGCAGGGTCTGATATTAAATCAATAGGTTTAGTTAACAGTAATACCAGATGGTATTTTGTAGCCAGAAAAGATATTAAAGACATTAAAACCTACTGCACAATTGGTATTACAACTCAGGATTATCTGAGGGGAACGAATGTACTAAAAAAGCTGGGATACGATATAAAAAAGTTAGATATCGTTAATCTTGCGTCTACGAACGTTTGTCTTGACGCTTTGGAAAGCAATAAAGTTGATTCTATGGCTGTTTCTGAGGTAGCCTGGGAGAATTTTAAGATGCATAATAAAGATGCGGCTAATTATAAAGTGATTATCAAAGCTTTTGGTAATGGCTACTTAACCTCACCGGCTGCAATAATCGTTACGGCAAACACTTTAAAAAATAAGAAGCAATCTTTGGAAAATTTCTCCAAAGCAGTAATAGAGGCAAATTATTGGCTTAAAACCCATTCCGAAAGCCAGATTGAAATAGAAATTGTTGGACTTGCCAATATTACCCCTAATGATGCAAAAATCTATGCCAAGATTATTGACAGCCAGCTTGAAGGTATCAAATTTACCCAGGATTTAAGTAATCTTGAAGATATAAAAGTAGCAAATGAGAATGTTTCGCCTAAGCTGAAAGACTTTGATGTTAAAAACTTCCTATCAACTCAAATTTCCGATGATTTACAAAAACAAAAATTTTTGCAAAAATACGGATTTTAGCAGATTATAATTTTTGCTTTGTTATTGCATTTGCAAGGAGAAACAAATTAAATTATGATCTTAAAGAACCGGAATTTAATGGGGTAAACATGAAAAAATATTTGTATTCTTTTATTGGAATAATAGTGATTTTAGCCTTAATTGCTATAATATTTAAAAATCCTTTGTCTCAAACAATTGGTAAGTTTTCATCAAAGCTTTTTCCTCAACCAGCTCAAGTACAGTTAACAAAAATCATAGTAACTTATCATTATGCAAGTGCAGCTAAGCCGGAAATGGCGGTTGCAATAAAAAACAAATTATTTGAAAAATACGGATTATCGATTGAAATTAATGAAGTAACATCCGGTCAGGCAATGGCGCAAGCTTTAATAAGCGGAAAAACAGATGTGGTTTTAGCCGGTCAAGCAACATTCCTTAAAGCTGCAGCAGCCGGGGCTAAAATTAAATCTGTAGGTTTGATTAATTCCAGCACAAGGTGGTATTTTGTATCAAGAAAAGAACCGCAGAATATAAAAACATATTGTGCTATTGGAATTACTACGGAAGATTATTTAAGAGGAGCCAGCGCTCTGAAAAACTTGGGCATAGATATTAATTCATTGAATATAACAAATTTACCGTCTGATAATTTGTGTATTAATGCATTAATCTCGGGAAAAGTAGATTCAATGACAGTAGCGGAACCTATTTGGGAAAACTTAAAGATGCAAAATAAAGATCTGTCGGTTTTTAAGATTATAACAAAAGCATATGGGGGGAATTATATAGTTTTACCTGTAGCAATTTTAGTTATGAATAATACATTATCAAATAAAAACCAGGCAATCGAAAATTTCTCCAAAGCGTTAATAGAGGCAAATTATTGGTTAAAAGTTCATTCAGAGGCTGAAATTGAAAAAGAAATTTCAGGTGTTGCCAAAATTGATCCGAGTATGGGAAAGATTTATTCAAAGATAATTAAAGGGCAACTGGAAGGAATTAAATTTACGCAGAAATTAAGCGAGGTTGAGGCTATAAGAAAAACATATGAAAATATCACGCCCCAGCTTAAAGATTATAATGTAAAAAATTTTCTTTCAACTCAAATTTCAGATGATTTAAAAAAACAGGGATTCCTACAAAAATACGGATTTTAAACAATGTGAGAAATTATATTTACCTGTTTGGGTGAGTCAGGGAATTTATCTACAAATTCAATCTCCAACGGCATAAATATTTGCTTATCGACTAAATCTTTTAGAGTATTTTTAGCCGTTAAAAAGAGTTTATTTTCTATTTCTTCCTTTATATTATCCCTTAGTAATGATTTATTCTGGATGTTAGTATTGGGGATTATTTGCAGTATCAATCTTGTCATCAACTTGTCATTCTTTATTAATTCATAAACATGCAGCTTAAATTCTGTTGATGCTAACGATTTGGAAAAATGTGAAAGCAGGTTATAGATATGTTCCGCATAAATCGATGAACCCTGAACATTAATAAAGTCAAATCCAATTCTACCAAAAACTTCCAATGTTCGTTTTTCACCGCAAGGGCAAGGCTCATCAACGAGCTTAACCTGTGTACCGGTCTTGTATCTTAAAAGAAGCGGAACTTTCCACGATTTTAAATCTGTTACAACTAACTCTCCCTCTCCGGCTTTGCCTAAAACTTCCAAGTAAAGAAAATCATACGGATGTAAAAATCTTGGCCCCCTTTTAATTAAATAATCGCATCCCATGGCTACACTTGAAGTTTCAATTGACCCTAAGTTAAAATAGAATTTCGCGTTTTTAAATATTTTCTGTAGGTAACTATATTTTTGTTCAGATGTATATTCTCCGCTTAGGAAAACGAGTTTGATCTTGCTTAAATCATATTCCTTTTTAAGGTAGGGAATAAAATTATATAAAACAGTGGGTATTGATTCTATTGAATCAACGACTAATCGTTTCGCTAGTAATGCGGTTAGGGGAAAGTTGCTCGTATCTCCGATTACGTTGATAATCCCCTTTTTGGTGGCACCGTAGTTAAAAAGTCGACGATATGTAGAGCTTATACTTCCTGGATAAAGAAGTAAATTAGCTTTAACTCCTGCCTTTACAAATGGTGTCCATCTTTCGAGATCATAATGTTTTTTGCCTCTCCCATAAGTATTCATAAGCAGAATTAACGGATTTTTCTGGTTCGTGGTTCCGCTTGTAACACCGATGTTGTCAACTGTCTTTAAAGGTACAAAAACAAATTCGTAGGGATTTATGTTTAATATCTCATCTTTTGTAAGAAAGGGAAGTGATTCAAAATCCTTAATGCTTTTAATTGTTTTGAGTTTAACCCCTGCCTTTTTATATTTATTTTTATAAAAACTTGAATGCGGATTGTTGATTAGAAATTGGAAGGAGTCGTTTAATTCTTTGACAAGCTTTTTTGTCTTTTTATCATATGCCTTTTGTGATATCATTGTTAGATTCTAGTTTCAAGTTCAATATTTGTCAAGCATAAATGAGGAATAAAATTATATTGTTGATTATTTTATTGGGATTTACCGGATATTTATTTATTAGAAATAGCAATGTTTTTAATCCGACTTTATCCAAAGAGGTTGCTAAATATCAAGTTCCCGCAAAAGTTTCTACAGATTTTTCGCTTGAAACGCCCCAAATAAAGGACAAGAATGTAGCCCGCTTTTACCTTTGGACGATTGAAGACCCGCTTTTAACAGCGCCAGGCTTTAATACTGGGAAATACCAAAATGCCATAATGATGCTTAAAAACGAGAACGATTTGTATGTTAGGCAATATAATATGCCCGGTAATATATTTCCACTTGATTTTTTAAATGATTTGATAGAGGTAAACAATGCGCATAATGAATTCATTAAAAACCCGACTTCAAAAACTGCAAATGATTTATTGCAAAGCTATAAACTGGCAGTTAAAGATTATAAGCAGGATGCTCTTAGCTTAAAGAAGTCTTCGGAAGATATAATTCCGCAAAACATCAAAAATAATTTAGATAAAGTGTATCTAATTGGAGTTAATACTGTTAGTTCTATAAAAACGTATCTTGATGATTTAGATAAAATTATTGCTAACGCAGATGCATTAAGTAAGGAAGTTTCCAAAAGGGAAAATTGTCTTGAAAAGGGTGTGGGCTGTGAAAGACCGGTTGACTCGTTCAGTAAATTTAGCTTAGAAAAGAGTGAAACTACTTTTACTAGTCAAGACTTGGTTCCTAAAGATTTAGTATGGATTAATTTTGCAACAATGTCGGCTATTACCACCAAAACCGGTCCGTATGAGGTAAATACTGGGTGTTTTGGCCTAACAAATGATTTAAAACCAAAAGATATTCTTTTTGATCTATTTAAAGTAAAAAAAACATATCCCTTGCTTAGTAATCCGATTAATTTTACGCAGTTTTATGCTCAGTTTGCCAATGACAGAATTTATCATTTTGAAGATACTTATATGTACGAAGGTAGTAATCCTCAAAGAGTGTTTATAATACCCTCAAATGATTATATGTGTCCGAGCGCCCAGTATAAAGCTAAGCTTAATTCTATAAACTATTTATATAGTAATTTTAAAGATAAGCAAATTTTTTCAGACTTACTCAAATTAAGAGGAATACCGGGAAATGTTGAAGAATTTTTACTAGTTGGCCAAAACCTAGAGAAAAAGTTTTTTAATGCCCAGTTTCCATCCCAAGCAGATGCGGATAACTTGGTAAATTATTACGGATTATTATACAGGCAGATCTTAATTTGGAGACATGAGAAAGGGCAATCCAATGACAATTGGTTAACTGTGATGTTTAATAAGCGAATGGACATTCTTAATTTATACCTTGAGTATAAGCGGGGATTAACGGGAATCGATGAACTTATTTCTAATCTAATGTACAATCTTTATTCATTCCGCCTTCAAAATGATTATTTCCATGAAAGAGGCAATAATTCTAACATTTATGTTTATACGGAAAGAAGTGGTTACGGGTTGGTTTATTTTCCATTTTCAGCATCTTTTTACAGGCTAAATGAGCAGCCTGAGTATAATTTAAAAGTACAATATAATAATGTCGGTAAAGGAGAAAAATATATAGATTTTAAGCAACTCATAAGTGAATATAGCCTAGAACAAATTAATTCGTGGACTCAGTTGTTTTCGCCTAAATATCTAGACTATTTAAATAAAAATGCCTTACTTAGTAAGTAAACCCGTTGCAGCCGACATATAAGCAAGAATCAGGAGCAAATTTTGCATTTTTTTCACCAACCGCTCTTGAAAGTTCTTTTTTAGGTGTTTCGCAATTAATCTTAATATTATTATTGTCTGTGGTTTTAGAAATAGTGTGTTTTACATTGTTTGTCGCATCTTTATTGTAAGGTGAAAGTATAAGAGCGCCTGCAGCTAAGGATAAAATAATAAGTAATAATATTTTATTTTTTACATGGGTTTTATATAACCGTTTCATAACTAGACTTTAGCACTTTTAAAAAACAAAATCAATAATTTTAAACTATATGTGAGACAATGTTAGTTCGTTTTGCGGTTAAAGGAAAATTTTCGACAAATTCTATTTCCAAGGGTAAATAAATACCTTTATCCACCAAATCTGAAAGTGTGTTTTTGGGAGTTAAAACGAGTTTGTTTATGCCCAGAGTTATAGCTTTTTTGATTTTATTATGGTCCGAAAATTCATTTTTAAGAATTAATTGGAGTACTAATCTTGTCATAATTTTATTTTGTTTAATTTCCTCATAAACATGTAATTTAAAATCTGTAGATTTTAAGTATTTGATGTAATTCGTTAATATGTCATGAATTTGACTGGAATAAATAAACGTTCCTTGAACCTGTAAAATGTCAAAACCTATCTTACCGAATAATTCAATTAGTTGTGTAGCTCCGCATTGACATTTAACATCGGTTAATTTTACGTGATTTCCGGTTTTATATCTTAGAAAGTATGGCATCATCCCCGGATTAAGTCCGGTAACGACCAATTCACCCTCTTCTTTTTGGTTTACAACCTCGGCATAAATATGACTTGCAGGGTGGAAGAATCTAATCGGTTTTTTATCCAAGAAATTACATCTGTAAGACATTGTTCCGGTTTCAACCGAACCAAAATCAGGCATGATAAGAGCGTTTTTAAATACTTTTTGTAAGTATTTATATTTTTGTTCAGAGCAATATTCTCCTCCTATCATAATCACTTTAATTTTATTTAGGTCGTATTCTTGTTTTAGGTATGGTATAAAGGCGTATAGAATACTGGCGGTTGTTTCGATTGACTCTATTTGTAGCCTTTTAACAATTTTTGCGGTTAAAGCCAGATTGGTTATGTCACCTGCTGTATTAATTACACCCTTTTTTATTAAGTTTTCGTTCCTTCTTATGCGTCCGGCCGATGTTAGTGGGGGGTAAAGCAGCATATGGGCCCTAATTTTAAGTTTTAATAAGGGGTCAAACCTCGATATATTTATTTCCGGTCTGATATTGATATCGGATAAAAGCATTAATGGGTTATCTTTATCCGTTGTGCCGCTTGTTATGCCTACATCGCTAATATTTTTGGGATTTGTAAATATAAATTTATATGGACTTATCTCAAGTAATTCATTTTTAGTCAGGTAGGGAAGAGACTCAAAGTCTTTAATTGACTTTATTGATTTAAGTTTTATTCCGGCTCTTTTGTATTTATCTCTATAAAATGCGGAATAGGAATTATTTACCAGAAAATTAAAGTTTTTATTGAGTTTTTCCAAAGATTTATCTTTATTTCCTGAAATTTTCATAATTAATTTGCTTCATTCTAATCTTATGAATATTATAAGTCAAGCCTAGCTTAAGGTAACATGACATTTGCTACACTAATTTAAATATGGGAAAACGTGTAGCAATTAAAGAAATCATATTATCATTCCGTCAAACAAAAAGTGCTTCTAAAACAGCAAAAGAACTTGGTATTTCAAGGTGGACGGTATACCGTTGGATCAGACGTTCAAAATCTCTTTCTCAATATACTCCAACTTATGTTTTTAAAGGTATAGATCGTAAATCTACAAAACCTCATAACATCCACTCTGCCATATCGCTTAGCTTGCAAGATGAAATTATTCGCTTAAGAAAGACGGAGCACCAGGGAGCAAGAAAGATTCATTATATGATTTATGGAGCTGTTTCCCATATGACAATACACAGGTTGCTAAGGCGTAAAAATCTTGTTAGTATACAGAAAAATTACAGAAGGCCTCTGTTTCAAAACGGCCACGCGATGAGACCATCGAACACTAAAGCATTAGGATACCTTCAAATGGACACAAAACATGTGACTCCGGAGCTATCAGGCCTGGAATACACAGTCTACGAGTATGCTGCAATTGATATTGCCAGCCGGTACAAAGCAGCAATAATTCTACCTGAAATCAACGATGAATCAGCCTCTTTTGCATTAGAGTACTTTCTTAAATGTTTTCCTTTTTAGGTTACCTATGTTCAAA
>JAJXYH010000009.1 GCA_021780675.1 bacterium | reverse complement strand
TGGGATATTGTTAAATGCAACAGGTCATAAAAGCAATTATGATATATATAGAAAGTTGGGAGAAGAGGGCATCAAAATAGTATGCTGGGATAGAAAACTTGAGGGGTTGGATTATAAGTCAGTTACCATTGATGATAAAAAAGCTTCTTATGAACTTACAATAAAAATGATTAAACAAGGAAGAAGACGCATCCTTTTCTTAGGCCCAAATACAGGAATACCAGTTGCTAAAGATCGATTTGAGGGATACAAATTAGCGCTTAATGAAAATAAAATAGCCTTTGACCCTGATTTGATAGTGCATTCCTTTAGGAATTTTTCTGATAGTTATAATAAAATGCTTTCAATACTTAAAACTAAAATTAAAATTGATGGTATTATAAGTATAGGAGGATTAATCACTTATGGAGCAGGGAAAGCTATATTAGAGAGTAATCATACCGTACCAAAGGATATAATGCTTGGAGAATTTGGAGATAACGATATAGTCTCCCGTCTAGGTGTTCCATTCTTTACTGTCAATCAAAATCCTTATATAATGGGAAAATCGTCGGTGGATCTGTTGATTAGGATAATTGAACAACAAGGAACTCATGATAATTTTAATGATATAATTGTTGATTCTGAAATTATGAAAAGATAAATGATCTTTTCCAGCAATTTCTTCAGATACACCAATAAACAAAAACTCTACCTATCCAACTAGTTAGACAATAATTTAAGTTTCAAAAACTTAAAAGAATATTCGGGTTTAATTAATTACCATAATTTAATAATTAGAAAGAGAGTAAATATGAAAACTAAAGTACACTTTAGTCTTTTGGTATTTCTATTTTTTTATTTTGCAGGGGCGGGAATAGTATTTTCGCAAAACACATCAAAAGGAACCCTTAAAGGTAGGATTATTGGGTCGGACACAAAGAAAGCGCTACCATACGCAACTGTTATGATCGTAGGGACAAACAACGGCGCTGCCGCTGATGCCGAAGGTAATTACATAATACGAAATGTTGAAGCTGGAAGACAAGAAATATCTGTCTCTTATGTAGGTTATGAAACAAAAAAGGTGAGTACAGTTATTAAAGCAAATGAGAGTAATAAATTAGATATAGCGTTAAAGATTTCTTTCGTAAAAGGTCAAGAAGTAGTTATATCTTCACAAAGAGCTGGACAACAAAGTGCAATCAATGAGCAAATTAATTCAAAGGATATTGTAAGCATTGTTGCACCAGATCGTCTGCAAGAAAATCCGGATGCAAATGCTGCAGAGGCAATAGGACGTCTTCCTGGCATCTCATTGGTAAGATCTGGCGGTGAGGGGCAGGCCGTTGTTATTCGAGGTTTGGACCCAAAATATAGCATGGTTGAAATAGATGGTATTCAAGTTCCTTCGACTAGTTCGACTGACAGGAGTACTAATATAGCAGGTATTTCTCAATATGCTTTACAGGGTGTAGAGGTTTTCAAAACACTAACTCCGGATATGGATGGGAATGCTACGGCAGGTACTATTAATTTACAATTAAATGAAGCCCCTAAAGGATTCCACTATAATCTTATGGCTCAAGGTGGTTATAATTATCTAAATAATGATTTAAAAAATTATAAATTCCAAGTTGATCTAAGTGACAGAGTATTTGACAATAAGCTTGGTATATTGTTGGATATGGGTTCCGAAAGGGTTAACAGGAGCTCACAAAATATGACAAGTGATTATGGTATACTTTCTACTACAACACCAAATGGTCAGTCCCCGTCGTTATATGTTAACGATATTAACTTAAGTGATAATATTAGAATAAATTACAGATCATCTGCAACCTTAGTTTTGGATTATAAATACGCAGCGGATTCTAAACTTGTTTTTTCTAACTTTTTTTCTCATTCGTCACAAGCTTTTACAGGTGTTTTAAAAGGATTTGATTTACATGACGCTACTCGTAATGTAACTTATTTATTTAATCAAAACCTGGGCAATGGTAATGAACTATATATGAGCTCATTGAAGGGTGAAAACAAATTGAACTTTATTAACTTATCCTATGGTGTTGCTTTTTCCCAAACACATGTTTACACGCCAGACTCTAGATCATGGCAATTTATGTATGCAGCCGGAGTACCATCGGCTTATACGGATACATCGAAGAGAAGCCTGCCTCTAGGAACAATTGTCAATGCAATAAATAACAACGCTCTTTCGTCAACTCAGGGTTTACAAAATACTGTAATTGGAAATGTTGGTGTTCAATCTGAGGATGATATGGACCGGATAGTAAATACATATTTTGACGCAAAAATTAATTGGCAATTAGACAATAATACATCAGCATTTATCAAATTTGGAGCTAAATATAAATCTGAAAATAAAAATAGATATTTTTCAAGTCTTTACGCAAATGTGGGTCCTCAAATTTTCCCCCAATTCGGAGATACAGTAACAAAATATATACCGTGGGTTGATGTAATAGCAAGGGCTCTAACGGCAAATGGATTTCAAGACGGTAATCTTAATAATTTTCTAGGGGGACAATACAATTTTGGCTGGTATCCAAACTTTGACAGGCTAAATGAACTTAT
>JAJXYH010000039.1 GCA_021780675.1 bacterium | reverse complement strand
AGTAAACACTTATACAATTGTCCCTTTAACTCGTCAATTCTTTTATTAATCCAAGAATTTCCAAATCTATTACTATAGTAAATGTTCTTCTTAAGCTGATTAATTTGCTGCTCTATGGATTTATCTTTAAATGTAAGTATTTTTTTTAATTGATCTAATTCATCAATTTCAATAATTTTCAATTTAACTGGAGTTTCTAGTATTAATTTCATTAGACCATCACTTTATTGTTTTGCGTATTTTTCAAGTAATTTAGTAATCTCGATATGGCCGCTATCGGCGGCATATTTCCATGCCACGTCAGCCTCGGCGTGAACATTGGCCCCGTTTTCCAGCAATAATTTAACAGTCTCGATGTTCCCGTACAATGCGGCCCATTTTAATGCTATATCGTCATTGGCATGAATATTAGCCCCATTTTGTAGCAAAAACTTAACCATCTCAGTATGGCCATTGTAGGTGGCCCACCTTAGTGCCGAATTATCATAGATACAAATTTCAGCCCCTAATTCAAGGCATTTAGCTACTTCTTTTGTCATGCCTAATTTTGCAAACTTAATTAAGGCATCGTTTAGCGCTTTTTGTTCCATTTTATATCTCCCTGTTAATATATTTTTCTAGTAATTTAACTATTTCAATATGGCCACAATACGCAGCTCCCCTTAACGCATAGTTGTCATCTGCACTAATATCAGCCCCATTTTGTAGCAACAACTTAACGGTTTCAATATGTCCACTTTCAGCGGCTTGTCTTAAAGCCACATCATCATAAGAATGAATATCAGCCCCTAATTCAAGGCTCTTTGCCACTTCCTTTGTCATGCCTAGGCTGGCAAACTTAACTAAGGCGTTATTTAACTCTATTTGTTTCATTTTTTCTCTTCATTTAGAAAAATTACGCAATTCTTGTTAATTTCCTATTCCAATCAAAATACGATGAATTGCTATATTTGTTCTTAAAATCTCTTATATCTCTAATATTTGAATCTCTAAGCATTTTTAATTTCAAAATTGTCGAATAATTGATGTTCCTCTTCTTATTTTTTAATGCAAAATACGTTTTTTTAATCCTACTGTTCAACGATTCTATCTCTTTTGAAAAATCTACAATTCTAACTCGACTGTTCACGTATTGATCGATTACTTCACCGTAATACATTGTACCAAAATAATCTGATTCTTTCAAGCTAATATATTGTTTTTCTAAATTATTTAATTCCATGTTTGCCTTGATTTTTAACTCTTTTGGCATAAAAACGTTAACCTTAAAGCTCTTACACCTTAAATTTATACAATAAGTAGGGTCCGTACATTCAATATAATTTAACTTTACCATAGAATCCCGAAGGATTTTATAACAAAATCCAAAAAACCCCTGTTCCTTAGCCGATGATACCTCTATATCTCTGTTTAATCTAAATTGAATAGTGCCTAATAGCCCCCAATAAAGTATAAAACGAATACATTTTTTTAAAGTAATACGAGTTTTTTTCCATTCAGTGTCTATATTTTGTACATTTTTAACACGAGACGTAAATTCAACCATTGATTGATTGTATAATTTCCTAGCCCTCTGTACTAAAAAGCTATATTCCATCTGCCTTTTGCTCTTTAATCCCATTGTACGGTAGTCGATTAATTTTAAAATTGATTCAACTCTATCTTTTTTTAATGATCCTTTAACTGTCGCGAATGTATTATCTTGATTTTTAATAAAACCAAGGGCAGAAGCCCCGATTGGTGTCAAAAGTTTATACAGTAATTTATTAATTATTCTTTTAATATCTGAAGTTAAGGACCCTTTTCCTTCAAATTTCAATTTTTTAAACCATGTTGGCATTCCAGAATTTCTTTTATTAATTTTTTTAAACAACTCTTCATGTAATTTGTTCATTTGGTAAAATAGCTGTCTGTAGTTAATATCAAATTCTTTTCTAGGAACACTGAATTTTATGACAAACCCCTCAAAAACCCCATTTTTTTGCATTTGTGTGCATAATTCACGTAAATAGTAATAAGAAAAAGCCCATCTTCGAGATTTTTCAAAAATTCCGTCATTTCTAGTACTCAACCCATTTAAAAAATGGCTAAATACTGAATCTTCTATTTTTCTTGCCAAGTCTGTATCATTTATTATCCACATACCTATTATATATATACACTTTTTTGCCCCCTCCCTTACAATTTATTTTAAATTATTTTTAATAGGTCTTGCAGGAGTGTATAAGTAGTTAGTGCATTTCATGCTTTAACTATCAAAATATTTGATAAAAAGGTTTCCAAAAGTCCCAAAAAAGTGTATATATAATATAAGAGACATGTGAATTTTAAAAACAGGAGAAAACGGTGTACAGAGAGCATGTTAAAGCAAAAACTGCTGCAAAAACAATTATATACGACCAAAAAATGCTTAAAAACAAAATTATGGAGACTTTAAGTGTTGTTTCCAAAGTTGTTGGAAGCACTCTAGGCCCTAATGGGAAGATCGTTCTTATTGAGCGACAAGAAAATTTACTTCCTTATACGACAAAAGATGGTATAAGTGTCTTTAATTCAATAGCTTTTTCAGATTCTATATCACAAATCATTC
>JAJXYH010000036.1 GCA_021780675.1 bacterium | reverse complement strand
GGTATCGAAAAAGCTTTCAAAAAGAAAGTTTGTATTTCCAGTCGGACTTAGTATAGGAAAAACCAATACCATGAAGTTAAAAACTCAAAAAGAAGCCATAAATGACATACTCTATGCATTTATAATAGCTGAAAAAGCAAAATTAGCTATAAGTTATTATGAATTAAATATTAGCTGTCCAAACCTCTATGGAAATATAGAGTTTTATTCGCCTCTAAAATTAAACCAGCTTTTAAAAGCAGTATTTTCTCTTAAGCTTTCAAAACCGGTTTTTATAAAAATGCCAATCTCGAATACCAATGATGAAATTTTGGCGATGATGGACATAATAGTTAAATATCCTGTAAAGGCAGTGATTGTCGGTAATTTGCAAAAAGACAGAGGTAATAAAGCTTTTATAAAAAATGAATTAAGTAAATTTCCGATTGGAAATTTTAGCGGAATGCCAACTCAAAAAAGATCGAACGAATTAATCCCTCTTATTTATAAAAAATACACTAATGTAAAAATAATCGGTTGTGGAGGCGTATTTAACGCAACTGACGCATACGAAAAGATAAAATTGGGGGCAAGCTTGGTGCAACTTGTTACAGGACTTATTTTCGAAGGTCCACAACTTGCTTCACAAATAAATTTTGAATTAAAAGATTTACTTAAAAAAGATGGTTTTACAAATATTTCCCAAGCGGTTGGTATAGATATATAATAAAAAAGGAATGTTTGTTTGTAGCGCTTGTGGCCACGAATTATTTTCTTCGGATGCAAAGTTTGAACTGGACAAATCGGATCCAAATTACGGATGGTCAAGTTTTGACCAGCCGGTTAATATAAAAAATGTTGAACTTATCGATGACGACAGGTACGGAATACTAATAACTGAACTAATTTGTAAAAATTGAGGATCTCATTTAGGGCATCTTTTTAACGACGGTCCTAAGGAAACTACGGGGGAGTATTATTGTATAAATTCTTGTGTCTTAAGTTTTTAAACTTCAAGAATAAGTGTAGTAGTATTTATTTTGCTTTGTGCGATTGACGATGAGCCTTTTATAATCAGTTCCCGCGGGCTAAGTGAAGCGTAGTGACTGCCTCTGAAAGAGATTCTTTAAAATAAGTAAAATTTTTAAATTACTTCTGTGTTGCAATAACAATTAATCTTTTATAATCAGTTCCCGCAGGCCAGCAGGTCATTAAAGTTAGTTGTTTGATTTTAGATATTGGATTTAAATAGGATATATCTTTTGGGTCTACAATCTTTGTATCGCTTACAACATATTTAATTCTTGCCTTATTATAATAAATATAAATTTCATCGCCATTTTTAAGCTTATAAAGAAGATAAAAAACAGAATTAAACCTGGTTGCCTCGATTAGATTAGCGGAGGAGTGGGAAAATAAAAACATATTTCCGGTTTGGTTTGGAAAGGCTGTGCCTTTTGCTTGTGCTACACCTTTAGTTAAGGCAACTTGGTAAATGTTCGGATTATATGGGTCTACTTGGGGAATAATTTTAGCATTTGCGCCAATTTTAGGGATGACAATTCCAAAATCAAGATCAACCGGTTTTATTTGGTTAACGGTTAATTTTGGCTTATTAAGTGAATAATTTATTTCCACTCTTGCAACGGGTAAGAATATCCATAAAAATAGCAAAACAGATAGAACTATAAATACTAAGCCTAATGCGATTAAAATTCTAGGAAGAAATTTCACTTTATTTTTTGTTCCTGCGGTATAAATAATAAGCTATTGCACCTAAGATTATCAATACTAATAGATCAATTTTCTTATGGGTTAATAACCAGTTTATGGAACTTGAAATTGGGTTACCTCTGCCATTTTTAGCTGTAGCCTTGGGTGTAACTTTTGCGCTTTCCGTTCCTAAAACACCTTTAGTGCCTCCGTTTTCGGCGCCTAATACATTTCCATTTGTGCCACCAGCAATTGCGCCTTGTTGTTGGGTTGTGGTTGGGTTAACAATAGTTGTTGTAACAGATGAATCTCCTACATAATTAGAACCGTTTCCATACGCGTCATAGGCTCTTATTACATAATAATAAGTTGTATTGCAGTTAGGATTTATATTATCTGTCATTGATCCGTTTGAATTAGAGCCAATGTTAACCTCTCCGACTTGCTGTACATTTCCGGAGGTAAAGTCTCTATTATCGGATCTATACAAAACTACTTTTACTGTTTTGCCACTATCATTTGCGGTTGTAAAGGTGATTATATAAGTACAGTTATTAGTTTTATTTTTATTGTAGGCAACCGGATCACCGGGCGTTGTGGTATTTCTATTAACTGTTACAATATTGCTCTCAAGATTTGTAGTTGATCCATTAGCAATTACCTTAAATTGAAAAGTTCCATCACCCTGAACAACACCGGAGTTTACATGACAAACGTCTGTATTTCCGCCACTTGATAACGTAATAAGCGAACCAAAATTTACAAAGCCTGCGTCCGACGGGCCTTTTTTCTGGCATTGTACTGTAACTGTTTGGCTTGGATTTGTATCAAGGGCAACAAAAGTAATATCAAACGTGTCCTTGTTGGTTTGGCTTTCCGGCTGTTGAAGTCTTACCGATGTCTGGTAAGA
>JAJXYH010000054.1 GCA_021780675.1 bacterium | reverse complement strand
TTTGTGTCTTTTTTTGTTTGATCGCAAAGTTTAAGTATTTTTTTCATATCATTACTATAATTTTCCTCACTTAACTCTCCTCTGTTAATAAGCGAGATTTCGCTGTTCTCTTTAAAAGTGCTAAATTTTTTGTCTATGTAGTGAAAAAAGGCAAATACCTCATTTATATCCTCTTCTTTTGCATGTCTTTCGGCAACTTCTATATTAACCAACATGGCCATAATATTTGCTGTTTTTCTCATAATAAGCTAATGATAATGCTTATTTTGCCTGACTTAAAGCATCAGTTAAAGATGCTATAAACGCAGGAGAGGTTGCCGAAGCACCACTTACTCCGCTAATATTTGCGTTTTGCGCCTGAAGCGCTTCCTGTGTTAAATAAGGAATTGCTTGCGAATTAATCATTTGAGAAGTACTGTTATCGTTTGGATATTGCAGTATTGAAACATCCGATAATTTACCATTGCTAATAACTGCTTGTACCTGGACATTTCCATAATAAGCATCCTGAACGCTCCCTGTATATTTTCCGTTTTTATAAGAAGTATTACCTGAAGAATTAGAACTCGTTTGAGTTTGTGAATTTGAAGTTGAAGGTTGAGTTGTAGTATTTAAATTAGACGCAGTTGCAACAGGTGTTGCTGAACCGTTATTTTGTTTAAAAAATACCAACAGTCCTAAAACTCCTAAGACTGCTGATATTTGTAAATATTTTTTCATTAAATTTACTTTAATAAAAAAAACTTAAAATTTGCTGAATGGTTTGGGGGAACTATTCTACTTGCTTTACAGCTTCTCTGTAGTTACAAAAGTCACAGTCCGGCGAACTATCTGGGGCTGAACTTGAATTTAAACATTTATAAGCACTTATTATTTCCTCTTCGACCCAACTATCGTCTCCAACATACGGAATTATTTTAATATCAAATTCAAGTTTTGCATCAAATTTCTGAGTATCGGTTTTTCCGTTACAATAAACAAAATAGCCAGTTTTAGAAACTTTAAAACCATTTTTCTTAAATAACCACTGGTAAATTTCCATTTGCCTTTTATATCCTATTTGCCAATCGGCGTCTAAGGAAACTTCTTCATCTTTACTGGTTGATTTATAATCAACAATAATTAACTCACCGTTTTTATTAACCCAAATATCATCAACACCGCCGGTAATCGTAAAGTTTGTATGTTTTTCTTGATATGTAACGCCTTTAAACGGATCTCTCCATTCATCTAACTTTTCATGTTTAAAAGGGATTGCGTCAATTCCGAATTTTTTCATCAGCGGATGCGCTTCGCCCTTTTCTCTTAATAGGTCGAATTCTTTTTTTAGTAGTTTATCAACAGCGGAGTTAAGCGAAAATGGAAAACCCGGAGGCTGCGAAACACCTAATTTTCTATCCAAATAAAAACACTTTGGGCAATTTAAAAACAGATCAATCTTAGACCTACTTAACCTAAACGGAAAATCCGCTTTGTATAAATTACCTTTTCTTCTTGGATTATAAAATGCCGACATGTTTTAATTTTGCCTGTTAGAATCAGGCGGTTGTTTTTCAATAATCTTTCCTACCGTATCCCAGGTATTAAGCCTTGAATTAATTTCACCCATGTTTATATTATGCACGTTTATAATCGCATCCATTATTTCGTAAATATCTCCAAGCTCTTCAACTTGTTTAGCACGTATCATAGTAACGCTAAGTCTTTTACCCTGTTTATCTCTAAAACTTAATACCTCATGCAATTTTCTTATCTCTTCATCAAGTTTTTGATCAAGTAATTTCGGGAACTCTTTTGCCGATGCAATTCTATAGCTGTAAGTATGTCCTTCGAATTCTTCATGTCCATATAAATTATCGCGAACTAATTTAGACTTACCACTTTCATCTGTTTGTACTACTCTTTTGCCAAACCTACCGCGGGATAAAGCTTTTTTACCTCTCTCTATATCTATTTCTTCATCCGAAAATCCAAGTGTTATTTTATAATCTTTTAATTCGTAATACACCTTAGCAAGGTTTACAACTCTATCCCTACGCGTTACCGATTCCCCTACATCCTGTACAGTCTTAAAAAGCCCGGAAACTAAATTATCTTTATCATCTTTTACAGAATAATATTCGGGTGGCATATCGACTTTATGAGCCATAAATTTTGGATCTTCCGGTGTACGTGGTTCCATATCAAACTATTTTAGCAGATTTTACTTAACTTGTGTTTTATTTTACCTGGTTTTTATTATTTAGAAAAATAATATTAGCGTTTGAGATATTTGCCTCTGAAGATGATAATTCGTCTGCAGAAACTTCAGATATCGTTCGTATCCGCGGTATCCAATCCATGCCTTCAGATGAATAATCAATCCTTGAGGGTATATCCGATATTCCTGTTGTTATTTGCTGCTTAAGTCTTGCATTATTTTCGGCAATAGACTGTTCTAGGGTTTTTCCACCCTCAATTACTGCAAGACCTAGCTTGTCATGCCCACTTTTTGTGCAAGCTCTATACTTATGCATAAATTCTTTTAAACTTCCCATATAACTAAATAATAAACTTTCAAACAACGCATTATAACTCCTAAATTAATTAAAGTCAAACTATGGGATAGTTTAAACGTAGTGATTGTATTTTTATAAGACTGGTGTTAAAATTATTTTTCACTGCCCCAAAATATTTATGTCGCCAGAAACACAAAGAAAATCATCTTCTAAGGGTTGGGCTGCTCATGAAAGACAAAGAAAAGCTGCAGAACGAAGAGAGGCTCGCGGACTAACCTCGCTACCAATCACTACACCGGAAGATTTACAACGAAAATTTTCGGTTGCTTCCTGGCGTCAAACACTAGGATTATTGGATATATATACATCTAACATGGATGACACAATTAGGAGTGTTTTTGAAGAAATAAGACAACCGCTAATCGAGAGAGATTTTGAAGAAAGAGAAATTTTGCACAAATGGCATGGGGCTTGCTATAAAGATGCCAGTACGGGCACCGGACAAGAAAATAAATTCAGAAGCAAGTACATAAATGATCATATTGATGCAAGAGCTACAGAACCGTTTCCTCCACTTTTAGTTCAAAGAACCACATCATTAAGAAAATTGGTTGAAGGATTTGTAATTAAAAATAGTAACGAATAGCTAATATTATCGATGAGCTAATCTATAACTTGCGGTTGCTAATTTTTTTGAACCAGGCATTCTCTCTCTTACCTTAAAGGTTTCTTCTGCACCCGAACGAATAATTAAAGCCCTATTTTCACTGTCTTCTTTTCTATACAAAGCGTGTGGAGGATTAGCGTCAGATTTAATAGATTCCGGATGTATTGTGAATACAACGGTGCATGCATTATCATCCCTGCAGTAAGCAACTATAATTTCATTACTACCATCCGATGCCACATTGGCTATTGTTCTATAATCTCCGGGTTTAACAGCATCATAACCCACAACCTTATCTCCCAAATATTTATATATCTCCGTTACCATAGCATAATATTATAGGACTAAATGTTCAGATAGTCAAGTTTGTGTTAAAATTTAGTTAATGGGATTTATTAAAAACTACTCAGATCTTGCAATTACCCCGCAGCGTGAAATTGTTTTGGATTTAATCGAAGTTGCTTTTAATTCAATAAAACCCGAAAATGTGTTGGCAAATAAATTTAAAGTAAAAGATAACATTCTAACCATAAACCACAAGAGAATTAATTTAAATGACTACGAAAAAACCTTTATCTTGGCTTTTGGGAAAGGCAGTGCAAAAATAGCCAAATTAATGGAAAAAGAATTAGGAATTTTCTTAAACGGTGGCTTTGTAATTGATATCGACAGTGAGAATTTCGAAAAACTGGAATTTTGTTTAGGCACTCACCCAATTCCATCCGAAACTAATATTGAATTTAGCAAAAAGGCTGTTGATGCTTTAAGTAACTTAAATGAAAAAACATTAATTCTAACAGTTGCATGCGGTGGCGGGTCTGCTCTTTTTGAAATTCCTAATATTGAACTTTCCAAATTAATCGAAATTAATAAGACTTTACTAACGTTAGGCGCCGACATAAAAGAAATAAACACCGTTAGGAAACATTTATCCAAAACTAAGGGCGGCGGCCTTGTTAAACTTTTAGCTCCTGCCAAAGTAGTTTCGCTGATCTTTTCCGATGTGCCGGGAAACGATTTGCAATTTATTGCCTCAGGTCCAACTGCTTTTGACAATACATCCCTTTATGATGCAATTGATATCTATCACAAATTCAAACTGAAAAATCATGGTCTTACAGAAGAAAATTTTACAGAAACCCCCAAAAATGAGAAGCTTTTTGAAAATGTAGAAAATGTATTAATGCTTACAAATTTAATACCGCTTGAAGCCATGAAGAAAAAGTGTGAAGAACTAAAAATTAAAGCGGAGATCTTTTCCGATAAATTCCAATCCGACGCAGAGCTAGCCGCCACATCCTTAATAAAACAAGCAAGACCACATTCAATACTTTTAATTGGCGGAGAAACTACGTATAAAGTAATAAACGATGAGGGAAAAGGAGGAAGAAACCAAGTTGTAGTTTTGGCAGGTATTTATGAAATTGATGATAAAACTATAATTGCATCTTTTGATACCGACGGATGGGATAACAGTCCTGCTTCCGGAGCAATCGCTGATATGCAAACTTTAGAAAAAGCTAAAAATTTAGGCATAAATCCACTGGAATACTTAAAAGAAGATAATAGTTTTGTGTTTTTTAAAAATACCCAAGACGCAATAATTACCGATAGACTTAAAACTAATGTTTCTGATTTAATAATAATATACAAAGAATAGTTTTTATGGTGATAGAAGACTTAACCCGGGGAAAATTAAATGATCTTAAACTTAAGGCAAATAAAGCAAGAATTTTAACTCTTGAGATGCTTTTTGAGGCCGGTTCGGGACATACCGCAGGATCTTTAGGAATGGCTGATATTTTTACGGCATTTTATTTTCATATACTTAAACATGATCCTAAAAACCCCGAGTGGAATGAAAGAGACAGACTTATCCTTTCCAACGGCCATATTTGCCCTATCCGCTATACTGCCATGGCAATGTCGGGGTATTTTAACGAGGAGGAGCTAAAAACCTTAAGGAAGCTTAATTCTAGGCTTCAGGGGCATCCTCACCGAACTTCCTTACCCGGCTTAGAAACTACCTCAGGACCACTAGGTGAGGGATTATCCCAGGGAATTGGAATTGCCCTAGCAGCAAAATTAGACGGCAAAGATTATCAAACTTACGTTTTAACCTCCGACGGTGAACACGAAGAAGGAAATACTTGGGAAGCAGCTATGTTTACCGGAAAAAATAAGCTTAACAACTTAACACAAATTATAGATAGAAATAATATCCAGATTGACGGAAAAACCGAAGACGTTATGCCGCTTGAACCGCTTAAGGATAAATATTTAAGTTTCGGATGGGAAGTTTTTGAAGTTAACGGAAATGACATCACCGCGTTTGTTGATATTTTAAAACAATCCGGAAATGTATCGGACAAACCGGTTTGTATTATTGCACGCACCACCCCGGGTAAAGGAGTTTCGTTTATGGAGAACGATTATAATTGGCACGGGAAACCGCCAAATAAAGAAGAACTGGAAAAAGCATTACAGGAACTTAAAAGCCTAGAGGAAAATTTAAAACAGAATTAATATGCTTAACAAAGATTTAAAACTTAACGAAAATTTATTTAACGAAGACGTAGAAAAAAGGGCTGTCAGGGATGGTTTTGGCAGTGCTCTACTTTTACTCGGTGAACAAAATAATAATGTTGTAGTTTTAACCGCAGACTTAAAAGAAAGTACAAGAGTAGAAGAATTTGCTAATAAATTTCCTGATAGATTTTTCGAGGTCGGAGTTGCCGAGCAAAATATGGCAGCGATTGCGGCAGGTCTTGGCGTTAGCGGCAAAGTTGCGTTTATCTCATCTTATGCTGCATTTTCGCCCGGAAAAAACTGGGAAACGATTAAAACTACCATTATTTATAATCAATCGAATGTTAAAATCGCCGGACATCATGCAGGGGTTGTAACAGGAGCAGACGGTGTAACCCATCAGGCGGTTGAGGACATCGCTTTAATGCGAAGTTTTCCCGGCCTAACGATTTTTTCTCCTTGCGACGCAATTGAAGCTAAAAAAGCTACCATGGAAGCTGCAAATATAAACGGACCTGTGTATTTAAGGTTTTCAAGAGAAAAATCTCCGATTATTACAACCGATGAAGCTACATTTGATAAAAACAAAATTCAAACCTACTGGATAAGTAATGATCCCAAAGTAACAATTTTTGCAACCGGTCATATGCTTTTTCAAGCGCTTATGGCTTCTAAGAACTTAGAGGCCCAAGGTATAAATACCCTTGTTGCAAATGTATCAACTTTAAAACCATTGGACACGCAAACAATTGTCGAGATTTCTCAAAAATCGGGAAGAGTTGTAACCGCAGAAGATCACCAGGTAGCAGGCGGTATGGGCTCACTTATTGCCGAAACTTTGGCAAAGAATAATCCGACACCGATAGAATTTGTGGGACTTAATGACACATATGCTGAAAGCGGAAAACCAAACGAACTTTTAGAAAAATATAAAATGGATAATAATGCAATAGAAGAAGCGGTTAAAAAAGTAATTAGCCGTTAATTATCAAACTCGAACTCTTTAATATTGTAAATAACATTTTTCCTTTCAACCACTATTTTCCAACCCATTTTTTTAGCATAATCTGCCAATTTTAAGTCCGGATTAAATGCAATTGATGTTTCCACAATTTCCAAAAAAGAAACATCCGAAAATGAATCCCCCACCCCGACGGAATCTTTAAGGGTAATTTGTGGATTTTCTTTTAAAAACTGTGTTAACACTTCGTGTTTACTAAAAATTATATCGTTTAACTCCCTACCGGTGAATTTACCCGATTTTATCTCGTAAATTGTTCCAAAATATTTATCAAAGCCCAGAAATAAAGTAAATGGTGCAATTATTTTTTCGGGAGATGCCGAAATTGCCAAAAGAAAATAATTTTCATTTTTTAATTTTTTAATCAGCTCCCTTGTATAAACATATAAATTTTCCTTTTTAGCCTCAACTATTTCATTTATAACTTTATCTACCTGCCTTTCATCTTTTCCTATCAGCGCCTGGTTTGTTACCTTTACCACCGTGTTTATATAGTCATCCCAGCTTCCTTTTCTATCTTTCCAGTTAAAATATACCTCTTCTGTTTGTTTTAAAACACTTTTTGAGAATACTCCCCTTTTAGTAAGATTTGTTAAAAGCTCCGAAATAAATGTCCACCTGAAAACTGTTCCGTCTATATCAAATACAGCTAGCTTATCTTTCATGAGGTTATTTTAGTATAAAAAACTTAGGAATTAAACAGTTCAAGTCTTTGCGTAACTATTTTACCTATTTCATCAATTGCTATAGGCAAAAGCTTATATGGCGCAACTTCATCAGGCTTATCTTTTAGTGCCTGCTCTACCCCCTTACGCCATGCAATTCTAATTTCCGTATTTACATGAACTATATTCATACCGGCTTTAATTGCAGCTAGAAAATCCGAATCCGCAGTGCCGCTACCACCATGTAAAGTCATATATACTCCGTTTGTTGCTTCTTTTAATTTACCTATAAGCTCAATATTTAATCTCTTTTTAACATCCCCTGAAACCATGCTTTTTAAAAGTCCGTGCATATTTCCAACAGCCGGCGCCAAAACATCCACTTTAGTTTCTTCAATGTACCGTTTTGCATCTTCCGGTTTTGTAAGCTCTAATCCTTCCGGAGCTTTTTCCATTACTTCAGATGATTTTCCGATAAAACCGATTTCACCCTCAATTACAACCTGAGGATTAATTGACCTTGCTAAAGTTATGGCTTCTTTGGTTTTTGCAATATTTTCATCTAATGGCAGGTTTGAAAAATCGATAATAATCTCGTCAAATCCGGCAATTGCCGCCTCTTTTACTTTTTCTATTGAGTGCGTGTGGTCTGCATTTAAGAAAATTGGATAGTTATATTCGTGCCGTAAGCTACTTACAAGCGCTGCGGCCTGTGAAACGCCGACAAACTCCCTTTCTCCCTCCGATACGCCAATAATAATCGGCAAGTTAAGATTACGTGCGGAATTAAAAATTGCTTTTAATGCAACTAAGTCGGAGATATTAAAATGACCAATTGCTTTTTTCTCCTCCTGAGACTGCTTTAAATACTCTAATAAGCTCTTCATAAATTTAGATGTTTAAGTTGACTTAATTTATAAAAAATTTAATTAGAAAATACCAAGCCCCAACATTCTGGAAACCATTACTACGGCTACTGCCAAAACGAAAACACATAACACTAAAAACGTTAAGGAATCAAATTTTATCCCAAGTGTTTGAGTTCTATAAAGACTTTTTTTAGCCCCTGTTGATCTTTTTGCGGTTACCCTTCTTTTAGCCAATTTAAACACCTCCTTTCGATATAAATATATTATGCTCATAACATTACATGTACTGTCAATAACTTATATTAAAAACTGTGATAATTAACGCTTGACAATAAACTATAATTTACATTACGCTAATTGTATGGATGGAACTGCAATAAGCCCTGATGCAATGGGTATTAAACCGGTAGTTAACAATACTGAACAACCTAAAGCGGGTGACAATACTGCTGCCAAGGCTGAACACGTCGGGACATTTGCACAAATTAAAGAAAAGTTAGGTAAAGCATTGCATATCGGAGGCAAGGCTTCCGAAGCAAACAAAAGCACCGAAGAACTAGCTGCTAAAACAGCAGCACAAACCGCCGAAGACGAACAAAAACTTAAAATCACAAGAGAAAATCTGAAATTTACGGATGAACATACTGCGCAAGTTGCAGAAATGGCAGCTAATCCTGATTTTAGAGATCCCCGAGATAGAAAAATAATAGGAAACTCTGAAGGTGTATATGATGCAGATCCTCATGGGGATGAACCTCTAGCTTTGGAACAACCAGCTAGAAACATCACAAATAATTCTACGACTCAAGAAACCCCTGCAGTAACCGGAGATGATACGACAGCCGGCGAAACAGCTACTCCTACTACAGAATTACCGACAGTTACTGCTGTTAAAGCTCTAAAAGCGGCTTAATAAATATGCTAGAACGAATTATTAATATGTTTACTTTAAGGCATCATACGGATAAACCATCCGTAATTATGCCCGAAGCAACTCCTCAAACTCCACTCGAAACTCCCTTACAATCACCGGACGAACGAAGAAAACTAGCAAATCTAAGAGCTGCAGCAATAAATACCAAAAACTAATTAATTATCCTCAACTTTAAAACCCATTTTAATTATTTCATCTCTTATTTTGTCTGCTTCTTCATATTTTTTTGCCTTACGTAAAGCTTCTCTTTTTTCCAAAAGTTTTTTAACGTTTTCCGGCATCTTCTTTTCTTTCGATTTTAAAATGTTTTTTGAGTTCTTAAGCGAAAGACCCAAAACTTCATCGAACTTAAATATGCTTTCTGCCTTCGCAGATGAAGGATTATCCGAATTAACTACTTCCCAAAGGATAGAAAGCGCTTTGGGCATGTTCAAATCATCGTTTATAGCTTCCAAAAACTCATTTTCCTGTTCTGCACAGCCTATCTTTGGACTATCATACCCGGAAACTGTTTTCCTAAGCTTATTTAAGGCGCTCTGTGCTGCTTCTAACGCCTCCCAGGTAAAATTCATCTCCTGCCTGTAATGGGTCTGTAAATATAAATATCTTAATGCTAAAGGATCAAAACCTTTTTCAATAACATCCTGAACAGTATAAAAATTATTTAGACTTTTACTCATCTTTTCGTCATCAACTTCCAAAAAATTGTGATGAACCCAATAATTAACAAACTTTTTACCCGTTGCCGCTTCTGATTGCGCAATTTCGTTAGTGTGATGAATATTAATATGGTCTATTCCACCCGTATGGATATCGAAACAATCGCCTAGAGCTTTCATGCTCATTGAACTACATTCAATATGCCAGCCCGGAAATCCCATGCCCCACGGACTATCCCACTCCATAGCTCGTTTTTCATTCTTTGGTGAAAATTTCCAAAGGGCAAAATCCGAAACATTTCTTTTTCCGTCAACAAATTCTATGCGGGCTCCGGCTTTAAGTTCACTTGGATTTTGCCTGGATAATTTATAATAGTCTCCAAACTTTGCAGTATCAAAATAAATTCCATCCGAAATTCTGTATGTAAAACCTTTCTCCTCCAGCACTTTTACTAAATTTATTTGTTCTTTAATATAATCCGTTGCGTGCATCAAATCTTTGGGAAGTTCAATATTTAAAGCACCGCATGAGTCTTTAAATTGCTGTTCAAACATTTTGGCAATATCCCAAACGCTTTTCCCAAACTTTTTAGCTCCTTTTTCCATTTTATCATCACCGGTATCCGAATCCGAAGTTAAATGCCCAACATCTGTAATATTCATAGCCTGGTGCACATTATATCCATTAGCTTTTAATACCCTAATTAAAATGTCATCACCAACATATCTTCGCATATGCCCTATATGCTGATAGTCATAAACCGTCGGACCGCAGGAATATACCGAAACTTTCCCCCCAACGAGCGGCTTAAATTCTTCTATTTCATGCGATAAAGTA
>JAJXYH010000051.1 GCA_021780675.1 bacterium | reverse complement strand
CACAAATATAGTTATTACCCTAGTCGGAAGCTTACGGATGATCCAAAGCCTATACAAGAAATATGAAACAATAAATAAAGCAATGTATCTACTAATTGCAAAATAATAATCCGTGATTTCTCCGCTATAAGTTGCAAAACCAAACCATGGCACGACAAAGAAAAGTATTATTAAAAAACAAAATACCAGCTTTTCCCTGGAAATCGACTTATAAAGAAATGCAACAAAAAACAACGGTAACGCAATATATTTTAATTGTTTAATAATAATGTACTGATCAAACTGGATAATGCCGTCACCCAAAAGCTGTAATACTCTTCTTAAATGAAATCCGATAAAATTAGTTGATAAATAATTACTAAAGCTTCCATAATCCGATTTTCTTTGTAGTTCTGTAATTGTGCTTGGCAAAACCCAAATTAAAAACAAAGGAATTGATAATACAATGTATTTTAGTGCTTGTTTAGTTCTTGGAAAAAAAGGAAGAGTTAAAAATACAATAATCGGATAAAAAATCGCCGTAAAATGGATGTTAAAATCAAAACCTATCAGTAATGCCAAAATCGGAATTTTTTTAACATCCCCCTGGGTAATTCTATACAAAACATAAAAAATCAAAAGTGCAATCGAAGGAATAAAATTTATCGGAACCTGAACTCTATCGAATACAATCTCATGGAATACAAAAGTGTTAATAAAAACTGCAATTAAAGCAAGGTTTCTGTTAAAAAGTTTTTTGCAAATAAAATAAATCACCCAAAAATTAAAAATACTCGTAAGACCTGCCGCAAACCCGGCTGCGATAGGATTTAGATTAAATAGCCAATAAACTACAGCCAGCATGTAGTAATAAGCAGGGCCTACATATATACCACTGTTTGCTTTTGCAGGCATACCAATGGTTGGGAATTGATGATCAACAACTATTGCCTTGGCCGCCCAGGCATTATCCACCTGATCATATCCAAATGGATCCCTAGTATCCATCTGATAGAATCTTAAGAAGACTTCGCATAAAAAAACCGCAATAAGAATGATTTGAAATTTATATTTAAGTAAAAAATCTAAATATTTTTTAATACTTTTCATTTAGTAATTCTTGTTTGCACAATTATTCCACTATAAAAAGTTTTAGATTTAATAATATTACCGTCATTTTCCCTCGACTTTAACCAATCCGAAAGTCTCTTGGGATTTGATTTATCAGGCTCTAAAATAAAAAATGCTAAAGACGCTTTATCGCTTGGCAAGTAGTGGTATTTATATGGACCATACCATTGGAATAGATATCTGTATGTGTAATCATGCACAGGGGGCGTATAGACCACGTATTTAAAGTTTCTTCCTGCTGACTGACTATAGACATAATCTAATACTTCAACTTGATTTGCATATACGGCTATATCTTTAAGCTTGGGAGCAGTATTTGTAAAATTATCTATAATACCTACAAAATTAACATTTAAAATGACTAGTATCAAAATAATAATTGAGGGCAAAATATAATTTTTTATATTTTTGGCAATAAGGCCTAAAGAAAAAATAAATAACAAAATAAATACTATTGGAAGGCTAACCAGGTAATGTGGCCAAATTTCATGTCTGAAAAGCGTTAAAGCAATAAAAAAAACAGCAATTACACTTAAAAAACTGTTTATCATTTTCTTTAAGATTAAGTCTGCTTTTTTGTAATACAGGACCAAGGCCAAAATTATAATAATTATAAATAGCGCCGTCCAAAGAACACTACTAAATCCAAATGTATAATTAAAATCGTTTAGTAATAAATTAAATCTGTCTGCGCCTCTTATAAATATACTGACATTTTGGCCCGGCTCACCGGCGCTTAGGAAATGCAAAAATGCCTTACTCATTAAGAAATTATGTCTAAATTCAAATAAAATTCTTGGAGAAAGAATTACAAAAACACCTAATAAAAACGAAGGTATATCTTTTATTCTAAATTTATTCCTAATGTTTACAACTAATGACAGGATTATTCCGGATAAAAAAATAACTCCAAAAACTATTCCCATTTCCTGAATTAAAGTTGTAACTAGTCCTAACCAAAAATAATTCCAATAGTTTGGCTTTTTATCCGAATAAATTTTATAAAGAATGATAAAAGTAATAACAATAAATGGTGGAGAAATGTTCGGACTCCAAATTTGTCCCGTTAACGTCGAAATCGGCTGACAAACTGCCAGTGTTAAAGCCAGTGCCGTAGCGGTAAATACTCCTCCTATTTTTTTACCCAAATAATATATCAGGGGAATTGCTGCAATTCCTAAGAAAGCCATCAGTCCCGTTATCCACTGTGGATCTCCCCTACTTAAAACAAAAAACGGCAGAATAATTAAATACCACCAGGGGCCGTAAAAAACTCCTTCAAGTCCTGTTGTCGGACCGATAAGTGATATTTTATGGGTTGTTAAAATATTAGATACCGCCAAAAGGTCTCTACCTACATCATAAGTGTAAGCAAAAGTATTATTGGCAATTCCCGCTAACCTTATATATGATCCCAATATAATAATTAATAAAAGAAATAAATATTCTTTCTTTAAAAATTTTTCTATTTTCATGCTACGAACCAATAATTTTAATTGCCGGAGTTCCATCTAAATTATAAATCGTTTGAATTATTCTTGAACTTCCTGAATTTTCATCGTACGGCATTATAAATAAAGTGTCTTTCATCTTCGAATCTGTCTGCCAATCTAAGGAGCGGAATGTATACTTATCGAAATGCTTAATGGAGGAAAATTCCGCATTAGTTTTAACACTCTGATAATCTTTAGGCGGGTATTTTAAATAGAATAAGAAAAAGATGTAAGACTTATCAAATTCTCTATCATTTGATACTACGATTTGTTTGTAATTATTACTAATTTTACTAACATCACTAACCGCCTGCTTGTAACCGTACTGCCAGAAAGATGAATCAAAGTAATTTTGCTGGACAAAATACTGGTCCAAATAATAAGTAAAATTAAATAGCGCAAACAGAAGATATAGTCCTACCACTATTTTCCCAACCTTAAAGTTTAATATCGTTCCTTTACTTTTAGATAATAATAAAATTAAACTTACTAAACCAAGCGCAGAAAAAATCTGAAAAGTTGGTAAGAAGTTTAATGTTCTAACAGCATGAGGAACGCCGGTTGTTATTGATGCAGGCAACGGTGCAAGTAAAAACCATGCAAAAACCGCTAGTTTGGTATTTTTATCTAAATTAGAAAAAATAAGCGCATAAATTCCAAACAAAATAAGCGGCAGTTCAAATAAATATAAAAGCCCCATATTAGGAGCATGATGTCTTTCTATATCTCACGTAATAAATAACCAATTTAAATCGAAATGGGAAATATATCCACTTAAGATTTCCTTTGCATATTCAATCCGCCTATTGTCTAAAATAAGACCCAACTTATCATTATTATTTTTATCATTTTGCAGATCCATAACCGAGTTCTGTAAAACTTGTGTCTGGGATGAAAATACACTGGTTGAGGTAAGCCTTGATAAAGAAGAACTATTAAAAAATAAAAACCATAACATCGGCAACATAAATATAAATCCCGTAACTACGCCACCTATTAAGTATTTTTTATTAAGCTTGCCCAAAGCTTTTCTAAATACTAAAACTAAAACTAAAGCCAAAAGCGGAGTAAAAACTTTTTCACTCTGATACGTATAGATTGAAAGTGCTGCAAAGATTGCCGAAAATGGAAGCAGAGCCGGCTTTTTAAGCCCTTTAAGGAAAAAAAGTGCGGCAAAGATATTTAAAGAAGTCCCAACATTAGATTCAAACGCAACTCTGGAAAACTGTATCGACCAGGGGGAAATAGCCATAAAAAATGAAGCTAATAAAGAAAGCTCATCTTTATATTTATAGTCTTTAAAAAGCTCCCGCACCAAATAAAAAACCGCAATCACCGATAGAATTCCAAAAATCGCGGAAGGAAGACGAACTGCCGCTACATTAAGTCCCAAAACTGCTACCGAGGGAACAGTTACATACATATAAAATGCGGGTTTATAATCATCAAGCGACCTTATTACAACCGGCAAAAATTTACCGTACTCGTCTTTACCGGTATGAAGAATGGAATATGCATTGTATCCCAAAGATGCCTCATCCCAATCGGGAGAAGGAGGTACGCTGCCAATTTGCCATAAACGAAGTGCAGATGCTAATAAAATTATCCCTAAAAATATTATTAAAAAGTATTTTTTTATCATAATGTATATGCCATAAGTGACAGATTACCGTTTAAATCATAAAATTTTTTAATTATTTTTGCACTCTCTGGAACTTCACCCGGTATTCCAATATATAAAGCATTTTTATCCGAAGGGACGGGTTCTAACACTTTAGGAAAATAATATTTACCAACCTTTTCAACGCTTACAAAACCAAAAGAATCCCTCGTAACTATAGCATTATTACGGTAATACTTAGGGTTTATTTTTTGATAGACCAGGTAATAAATATAAGGTCTTCCCAAAGCATTTGTCACCCTTACTGAATCGTAGTTTTTATCGATTGTTTTAACATATACAAAAGCCTCCTTATAGCCAAACTGCCAATCCTGTGAGTAGCGGTAACTATAATTATAAAGTAAGTCATGATAAAAATAGATAAAGTTTCCCAGCAGCAAAAATACAACAAGAATTATTGCCGGTTTATAAAATTTTTTATTTTTAAGCCATTCGTAAAAATATACAAAACCATAAGCCACTAAAATCTGAAACATCGGAAGGCTTGATTCTATCCTTAAAGCATGAGGAGTTTCTCTGGCTGTTGCAGCCGGTATTATCCCAACCAAAAGCCACAGCGGAACAAGCCACCAGTACCCCTCTCTTTTTCTAAAAACAAGCAAAATTCCCAAAACAAAAAAACCAATATCCCAAATATACATTTGCCCGGTATTTTGAGTAGAAAATTTAGTATTTGGATCACCCTTTATAAAAAGAAAGTTCGGATTAAGATTATCAAAGTAATGCTTTACGTAATCCACAGCATATAAGAACCTTCTATTATGAAGTGCCTTTGAGATAATCGAATTATTATCATTGGCAATTTCCTGGTTTGCGGACCTTACAACACTTACATCACTAAAAATATTAACTTCTTTAAATCTTAAGCCTGCTTGAGGAGTAAGCAAAAATCCAAAGGTTGGTAAAAATACCAAAAACCCCAGAACCGCCGAAAAGGCTACTGTTTTTTTTATTTTCCATAAACTTTTTCTAAAAATAACAGCAAGCAGTAATACTAAGATTGGAGATACGACCCGCGGCGTATTAAAAATATAGAAAGTCAATGCAAAAATTACAGCCGATAAATATAAATATTCCTTTCTTTCCCTAACCGCTTTTAGAAATGCCCAAACGCCTAAGATTATAAAAAAATTAGCTACATTTGCTTCAAATGCACCCCTTGAAAGCATAATATGCCATGGAGAAATGCTTAAGAAAAATGCAGCACTAAGAGCAATTAATTTTTTCTTTTTTGAATTATAAAAAATTTGCTCAACCAAAAAAAAGGTCAATAAAATTGCAAGTGTTCCTAAAAATGCGGATGGAAATCTAACTGCAAACTCATTAAGACCGAAAACTTTAACCGGAACTACATCCAAATATGCGTAAACCGGCGGTTTAAAATCTCCATACGATTCCAAATAATCATGAGGCAAAAATCTGCCAAATTCATCCCTCCCGTTGATTCCTAAAGAATAAGCATTGTATCCCCATGCGGCTTCATCCCAGTTAAGTGAAGGTGGATTACTATTGATATTATAAAATCTTAAAAAACCACCAATTAAAACTATAAATAGGAGTAAGAATTTCCAATTAAATAATTTCTTCATTTTTGTGATCTAAACCACATATTAAATGATAACTCAAAAAAGCCATTAGTGATATTTTTTGAAGAAAAACCTGCTTCAAGCAAAAATTCTTTAATTGTATGGTGAGACAAGTTATGCTTGTGCTCATGGATCTCTTCGGAACTGATTAATCCAACTCTTGCCATTTGATGTAAGAGTCTGTCCGCCCACGGGGATGGTGTAGTAATAATAAAAACACCATTCTTTTTTAATACTCTTCTAACCTCTCCTAAAACAAACTTCAGTTTGTCTTTATCCAAGTGCTCAAAAACCGCCAGCATTGTAACCGCATCAAAAAAATTATCCTTAAATGGAAGTGGGGATTTTGCTACATTCAGTTTTTTTAAATTAATTCCGTCAATGTTTACATTCCTAAGGGAAGGATCAACACCATATTTTTCTCTAAAGTTAGAATTTATTAAAAAATAAGGGTATGATCCGCATCCAATATCCAATATAACGTCTTTTTTAAGCTGCCCTATTAGCGTTTCCGCTTTTTGAGCTCTTTTCTTGGCCAAAAAACCTTCTAATAATCCGTCTCCTCTTGTAACATTTGACATAAATTAATCTGTTATTCTGTATTTAAGAATACACCACAATGCCTTACCGCCATCACGAATAGTATTCAGCTTTTTTCCCTCCTCATATCCTCTTGGCTTGGCAGTGATCGGCACTTCAAAAATTTTATATCCCGATTTTAGTAATTTTGCTGTAAGTTCCGGCTCTAATTCAAATCCTCTTGCATTTAATTTTTTATTATCAAAAGCCTTTTTAGGAAACAACTTATAACAAGTTTCCATATCCGTGATCCACTGACCGTATAAAATACTGGTTACCAAACTTAAAAAACGGTTACCTAAATAATGTAAGAAAAATCTAAATGTCCTTTCCTCTTTGGAAAAATGCGGCATTCTATTTAACCTTGTTCCGTATACTACCAACGCCTGTTTTTTAATAATGGGATCAAGTAATTTATTTATTTCATTTGGATTATATTCCAGGTCTGCATCTTGAATTAATATATAATCTCCTTTTGCGTTTTTAATCCCTGTTTTAACCGCTACGCCTTTACCCTGGTTTTTACTATGCTTAATGAATTTAAATTTATATTTTGATTTAGCAGAATCAATTTTTTTAAGCGTTGAGTCCGTTGAGCCATCATCAACGATTAAAAGTTCATAATCGTTTGAGATGTTTGCTTTTTTAATTTTTTCTAAGATTTGAAGAATTGTATTTTCTTCATTATATACCGGTATAACAATCGATAATTTCATTATTTAATAACAAATTCTATAACTTTTAGACCAAATTTTAAAGACTTAAATTGAAGAGCTTCAATTATTAGTCTTGACAATTGTCATATTAAACCAATTCTCACCTTGAGTGATTGTCTTATCTTTATCTTTATAATCAAAAAAACCGTTTGCTTTTTGCATTTCCGAATTACTTAGTAAAAAAATAATAACCAGATCTTGTTTGTCTTTTTTATAAATTATACTGTTTTCATTTTTAAAAATTATCTGATTTGCACTCACTTTATTACTGTCTATTAAAAGATTTAAACCGGTCTTTTTAGTTAACATATCCAGACTGGAAAGTCCGGGAGTAGAAAAGTATAAAAAATAATCGTCAATTGCTTTTTTGTTATAAGCAAAATCTAACTTTTTATCTAAATAACTTATTTTATTTTCAGGTAAACCGGTTCTTGAAAAAATAAATGATCCCGGAGAATAGAATTCCCTAAATTCCCAGTACTTTTGCGGATCAATTTTTCCGGATGATTTGGTATTACTTAAAAAATCATTAAGAATGGCTTGCCTTTTAAAGGCAAATAATTCGCTGGATATTTTGGGGGAGAAGATTAAAAACAATGAAATTACAAGAATAAATACTATTACCAAAAACCCGAAATCACTTTTAATCCATTTAATAGCTTTTTGTATTTTAAACATTGCTAGATTATAATGTTAGTATCGATTAACTATGAAAAAATTCCTTAAAATCGATTACTTACTATACCTTTTCATATTAATTATATCATTATTGTTTGTTGCCGATCTTTTTATGTTCCCCGGAAGACCGGCCAATTTTGACAGCAACTTCCATATCAGTAATATTGCCCAATTTTCGCAAATCTTAAAGCAAGGCGAATTTCCGGTTATTTGGATGAATAATTTTGCAAATTACGGTATTCCTATCGGCATATTTACGCATCAGCTAACTAATTATTTAGGGGGAACAATTAATATATTTCTACAAAACCCAACCTTAACCTATAATATTCTGGTCTTCTTAGGTATTTTTCTTACCGGTCTTTTCCTTTATTTCTTTTTACGGCTTTACTTTCCGCCCTGGGGCTCATTTTTAGGCATATTTATTTTTACATTTACACCTAATCATATATTTAACATTTATGTCAGGGGGGCAATGCCGGAAGTTTTTTCGGGTATTTTTGTTCCACTTATCTTAATTGCCCTTTATTTAATCGTTGTGCGTAAAAAAATTTACGGATATTTTTTGCTTTCTTTATTTATTGCAGGCCTTACTCTTAACCACCCTATGATGCTTGTTGTTTATTCGGTATTTTTTATACCCTACTTATTTTACTTACTGCTCACAAACAATCTAGAAAAAATTACGCAAATAAAAATACTTTTATCTACGGGAATTTTTATGATCTTAGGACTTCTAGCAACCAGTTATTATATATTGCCATTAAACTTGGAGATTAAATATTTTTATTACGGGCTTATAAAAGATCATCTTACCGGCAACAGCTTCTTGGGACTTTCTAACTTTATCGATCCAAGGTGGTACTATTTTACGAGTAGCGAAATATTTCCAAGAGGACATGTTGTTAAGTTTGGTTTACTTGAAAGTTTAGTTATTGGAATAGGATTTTTATATGCGGTCTTTACAAGATTTATCTCAAAAACTAAACAAAAACAAAGTATTCTTTATTTTAGCTTAATATCGGCTGCAATAATTATATTTTTTAATATCAGCCCCTCATATATTTTATTTAAAAATCTTTTTTTTCTTAACGCAATCCAGTTTCCGTGGAGGTTTTTATCCGCACTCATTTTTATTCCTCCGATAATTGCAGCTTATCTTTATACACATTTTTCCAATAAATTAATTTTTATAGTAATTATTATTACCGTTTCCATCCTTTCTTTTCCCCAGCTTTACGGAAAAAATTTTAATGTTTATCCTTTAGAAAGCTACTATTTTTCTAAAGTTAATGACCATTCTATAATGATGAATACTATTTGGACCGGTAGAAGCGAAGATTATCCAAGTAAGATTCCTCAAGGCCAAATTATCGAAGGACAGGGTAAAATTGTAAGTGAATCTTTATCTAATTCATCCAGAAAATATAAAGTTAAAGCAAACTCTGATGTAAGAATGGTTGATCACACTTTTTATTTCCCGGGGTGGAATGTATACGTAGATGGAGTTAATACGAATATACAGTTCCAGGATCCTAAATACAGAGGAGTAATTACTTATAATGTTCCTAAAGGTACACATGATGTTTACGTTGTATTTAAAGATACCAAGGTAAGATTATTAGGAAAAGCGCTAACTGTGTTTTTTACTCTTCTTCTTGCAGCTCTATTTGTCTTTAGGAAAAAATGGAGTAAATTAGTTTTTTAGACTAATCGGATAAACCGTTTATAACTTCCCTGTCTGATTTTACGAACAATTTCTGGAAACGAAGGCTCTTACCGATAATTTTAGGTAACTTTATAAGAGCCGCAAAAAAACCTTTTATAAATGCTGTATTCTTGTTAGATACGGCTTTTGCCAAATGGTATGGTAACCAAAAAAGTTCGGAAAACTGCAAGGAATAATCGGTTGCATTGCTCCAGGAAAAAATAAACTGATTCCTGTAAGAAATTTCTTCTATTTTTTCCTTAGAAAATTCATTTTTAATTGCTCCTTTTTCATGTTCATGTGTAACCATACTTTCTGCTTCAAATATTATTTTAAATCCCGACTTTAAAGCTCTATAAGAAAGATCTATATCTTCCCAGTAAAACGGCGTATAAAGCTCGTTAAAGCCCCCCAGCTTATCCCAAATACTCTTTCTAAACGCCCCGCTTCCACCACTCACCCAAAGAGTGTTATTTTTATCAACCTCTCCTCTTCTGTGCATAAGAAAGCCTCTTTTCCATACTCCCAAACCTCTGCCTCTTAAGACTGTTTCTTTATTTTCTATACTTTTATCCATGCATCCTACGGCAAAAACTTTTTCATCATCAAAATGCTTAAGAAGAGGAGATAAAAAATTCGGCTCCGGAACAGTATCCGTATTTAATAAAATAATGATATCTCCGCTTGAGACTCTAACGCCTTTATTTACAGAACGCGCAAAGCCCAAATTATGAGTATTTTGCAGTATGTGAACAATAACCGTTCGTTCACTTAATTTTTTTATTTTATTAATTTCTTCAATTGAGTTATCGGTTGAGCAGTCATCTACAATTATTAATTCCTTTTTACCAAGTTTATAACTATCTAAAACTTTAATTACCTTAGGTAAGTTATTTCTTAAAAGATCCTCTCCGTTAAAATTTGGAATTACAATGCTTATATTCATAAGAGACTTATATAAAACTTTATTGTATGGTTACCTTTGGGCACAAAAACCCCTCTTAAATTATAATCGGTCTTGTAAATTCGGGACTCCTTTCCGTCTATTGTTACATGCCAATTAGGATAGAAATTGTCCGTTAATACTAAAAATCCGTCATTACTGTTTTGGGTATTAATAGTAACGCTGTTTTCGGCATAATTGTTAATTAAAGCTTTCGAAGAATCATTATTATAAATTGTTTTTGATCCCTTATAGCCTTCAATAACCACATCGTTTTTTAAATTATCTTTAACTTTGTACAAATTATCTATTGCTTCCTGGTTCGAATTTACTTTTATCAAATTCTTAGCAAAAGATCG
>JAJXYH010000047.1 GCA_021780675.1 bacterium | reverse complement strand
AGGTTATAATAGTGATTAAAGTTAAATAGTTTGAATTTTTGTTCTTAAAAAAGAATTTTAAGTAATGCATATATTGAGATTTCTTAAGGAGTTATAACATTAATAAACGCATCTTATCAAGAAGTAATTAATTGCTGTGAACTAGTATGCTATAAATTCCCTCCTTATCATTCCTATAAAGTACTTCTACTTTACCATTAAGTGTTGGATTTTTTGGTTTAACAGATATGTATTTTATCCATAAATTTAGAGCTTGTAAAGAAAACTGAGTCTGCAATTTCAATTAGTTGTCGGTTTGAATAACTTTTGTGTATAAAGAGTAATATTATTGCAAAAAAAATTATATTGTGTTTTAATACATAGCATGTTTCGAAATAAAATTATTGTTTTACTAATACTATTAATAATATTGGTAATAACCTTTACCCTTATAACAAAAATAAAAGGGCGCGTTAATCAAGAAAAATCAATAAAAGCACTTTGCCCTAATTGTAATGTAATAGTAGTAACTTTGGATACTTTAGGAGCAGACCATATGGGTCTATATGGTTATAAAATTCCTACAACTCCTTTTTTGGATAGTTTTGGATTAGATAGAAGTATCGTATTTGATCAAGCTATTGCGCAGGGATCATGGACACCACTTTCTCATACTTCAATATTAACAGGAAGATATCCTGAGGAATACGGTATTTACGGATCGGGAGATAAATTACCACCGGGAACACAAACACTTGCTGTAGCACTTAAAGATCGCGGTTATACAACCCATGCGGTGTCTGCGGCAATACTAATTCAACCTAAATGGGGTTGGGGTCAGGGATTTGATAGCTTTGATCAAAGATGGTATTTGGGTTCAGTAAAAACAAATGATGCAAAAGATACATTTACTCATGCTGTAGCTTGGATTAAAATTAATAAAAAACAACCTTTTTTCCTGTTTATAAATAGTAATCATTTACATTCTCCGCATACACCAGAAACGACAAATGTTTTAGAGGAGTTAGGCTACCAACCACCTTTCAATATTAATGATGAACGTGATGTTGTTGGTCCGGATGTAAATAAAGGTATAGCTACTAAACAAGACCTAACCTTATTAAAGACTAATTATGATGGATTAGTACGTGAAGTTGATGATCAAGTAAAATATTTCATAAATGAGTTAGACAAAATGGGTCTAACCAAAAATACAATTATAATTTTTGAAGGAGATCATAGTCAGCAATTTGGAGAACATAATATCTTAGGATGGTATGGGGTTTATAACACACAAATTCATGTACCATTTATATTATACGTTCCCGGACAAAAGCCTCAAAGAATATCTTCTGTAGTCGAATTAAGATCTATCCCATCTACCGTGTTAGACTTGATCGGTGCAAAACCTGACCCATCATTTCATGGACCTTCATTATTGCCTTTATTATTGGGTAAAGCTGAAAATATAATTGCGCTAACTATGAATGCACAAACTGTTCAGGGTAACTTAGGCATGCTTCAGTCTTTATTTGCTAAATCTCCAAGCGTTTGGGATTCAATGAAAAATTCTCCAGATCCAACTGTTAGAAACGTGAAAGATATTCCGCAGTTAGTTTGGCATTCGGCAAGAAGCAACGATTGGCAGCTAATTAAAAACGGTGACGGCAGCTTAGAGCTTTATAATCTTAAGATCGATCCTAAAGAGAACATCAATCTGATATCAGATTGGGGTAATTTATCCTCTTCAGACAAAAATGCAGCTTTAAAACTTTTTAAAGCCCTCAATCTAAAATCTCTATAGGTCGTAATAATTCCCTCATAAAACTGTCTATAAATTCATGGTAAGTTTCCTTATAAACTTTAATTGCTCTATGATGTAATATTTTATCTTCCGATGTTACCGAATTTCTATCGGAAATATTTCGTAGGATTGATTTTTCATGTAAAAGATGTTATTTTTAGGTTATGAGAACTCTTAAGGAATTAAAATATAAATTTATACTTTTAATTATTTTAGCAATTGCAGTCGGTGCATTAATATTGACAATTCCTAAAAAAACTGTAAGTAAACAAACAGCCACAAATAATAATCCTAAGGTTGCCCAAGAAAAAAAGACTATGAAATTTGACTGTAATACTTATCAGAAAAAAACCATTGCCAAAAATCTTAAAGAAGGAGACATTGATTTAACGAATAAATCTTGTCTTTATGTCGGCTGCGGTGGATTCACGTACTAGTTAAAGCTTCATACTTTATTTTTAAGCACTTCTAGGCCTTAGAGTATCACGACATTTGCAACAATCTAACAACTTCAATCGGTCTTTTGTATCCAAGTGCTTGATGAAAGCGCTTTGTATTGTATTTAAGCATAAACTTCTGAAGCCAATCGTTTAATTCGCCAATATGTTCCGGGTGGTTATCTAACCAGTAATAGAACTCATCCTGATCTGTCTTGAAAGCTCTTTCAATTACGGCATTTTCATTGGGAGAGTTTTTGTGGATAAAGTAATGTTTGATGTTTTTCTTTTCGCAAAACTCTTGAAAGCTTCTTTGGTATTCAAGCCCATTATCGGTTTGAACATAGGTAACCTCAAAAGGAAAACATTTAAGAAAGTACTCTAATGCAAAAGAGGCTGATTCATCGTTGATTTCAGGTAGAATTATTGCTGCTTTGTACCGGCTGGCAATATCAATTGCAGCATACTCGT
>JAJXYH010000033.1 GCA_021780675.1 bacterium | reverse complement strand
ATAATCTCTTAACTTTATTTTTAAAAGCAGATTTTCCTTTTGGGCAAAAAGTTAACGGATTAACCTTTTTGGATTTAATAAGGTTAGCACTTTTTTCAAGAACCATTTCAGCAGGGTCGACTTATTCGCGTGAACTTACAGGAGGTCTTAGCATGGCACAAAAAAATACCATTATTTCGCTTACATTTACAGATTCTACGATTTATGAAGAAAATCAGAGTATAGAAGTGGTTAACTCTACTAAAGTTAATGGCTTGGGTGCAAGATTTGCTGCATTTATTTCAAATATTGGAGGCAATCCAATTTTAGTATCAAATAGTGAAAATGAGGAAAGTAGGTCACAAATAATTTATTATGGTAAGGAGAGTTACACGGTTAAGAAATTAAGTTCTTATTTTAATCTTATAAAACAAGCTAGAAAGCCAAGCGATAGGGGAATATCGGATGTTATAATAATATTAGGTAACGATTTGGCTAAAAGTAATAAATTTTAAAATGTTTTTTTATATCACTTTATTATTAATAATAATTTCATTTTTGGGGGCATTAAAGTCTGCTAGAAAAATTAATGAAAAACCTCTAGTTAAAAATGTCAAGAAAGGTTTAGATAAAAGTAAAATTATTTATCATTCCTCTTCGGAGTAGGATTCTTCCTGGTCGTCTTCTTTCTCATCGTTTAATTGTGCTTTTAGTTTAAATTTGTTATGTTTATCAAATTCCAAATGGCTTTCTGTCATCGTCGTAAAAGAAGGTTGATCTTTATAGCGTGAAGTTTTTTTAATTTCTTTTAAAAACACAGACACTTTATGTGTACCTGCAGATTTTACATAAGCTTCATATGTACATCCAGCTTTTATAAATTTAATAAGTCTTCTGGCGATATCATCGGGTAGAACGCCAATATATTGTTTTTCTTCAGATACGAATATTTTTAAGCGTTTTATGGAAAGGGTTAAAGACTGCCCAATTCGTAGGTTTTCGGTAATTTTAGGCTGGGCAATATTAATTAACTCAACAACTTTAGTTTTGCCGGGTTCCTCCAAGAATTTATTATTGATTGTTCTAACGGTGGATGGGGAAGACAATTGTCCATTTGCCTCTTTAAGTCTCTTTAAATTTCTAACAGCGATTGCATTTAGTGGATCTAGATTTAATACTTTTTGGTAAGTTGATTTTGCTTCTTTTGATTTGCCGATAATAGTGTAGGCAAGTGCGAGCCTATTTAAAGCATCAATATCCTGAGGATTTTCTACTATAAGAGATTTATTTAGGATTATTGCTTCTTCCCAGTTTCCATTTAGTGCAGTTTGTATAGCTTTATTTTTAAGTGTCATTTCGAACTAGTTTTCGAAGCATTCTACAATAAATTTATTGCAAAAGTCAATACAGAAAAGGTATAATTCATTAAGGCTTATGCGAATTAGCCTGTTTTTTGTTTTATGAGCGGACATTCTAAGTGGGCAACAATAAAAAGACAGAAAAGCGTTAACGACCAAAAAAAAGGTAAAACCTTTACAAAACTTGGTAATGCAATTGCCATTGCCGTTAAGCAGGGTGGAGGAGTGGGTGATCCTGCTTCTAATTTTAG
This sequence comes from bacterium, assembly GCA_021780675.1. Classification (GTDB taxonomy): domain Bacteria; phylum Patescibacteriota; class Microgenomatia; order Levybacterales; family UBA12049; genus DAHWUP01. The sequence goes on along the minus strand of JAJXYH010000033.1, from coordinate 9,374 downwards.
ATTAAGACTCGCCATAGACGCTGCAAGGGCTGCTAACATGCCCAAGGAAAATATTGACAGAGCAATTAAAAGGGCAACCGAAAAGAGTGCAGGGGATGTACAGGAGGTCTTGTATGAAGGATTTGCTCCATACGGCGTATCGGTAATAGTTGAAGCAGTTACAGATAACCCAATGAGAACTACTTCGGAAGTAAAAAACATTTTCAATAAATCCGGTGCATCATTTGGGCAACCCGGTTCTGTTTCTTATCAGTTTAAACATATTGGCCGGGTAATCGTAAAAAAGGACAACAAAACTTTTGATGAGATTTTTGCAATTGCCCTAGAAGAAGGGGCAGATGATATCGAAGAATTTGAAGATGAGGTATTTATTTATACGTCGATACAAAATTTAACTAAAATAAAAGATGCTTTAACTAATAACCAAATTCAAGTAGTTGAAGCGGATCTAATTAGAGAACCGGTAGTAACCGCTAATATCGAGGATCAGGAAAAATTGGAAAAAATAGAAAACTTTGTGAATATACTTGAAGAAATGGATGATGTTCAGAAAGTTTACACAAACCTTCAATAAATAATGCTAAATTTTAGAAAAATCAAAAAGGTAAAAAACTCTTCCAGAAAGTTTAAGATTTTTATCGGGGAAAATCTTATAAGTAAAAGACAAAGGTTTATTTTCTCGGTAATTTTCTTATCTGCAGGATTATTTATTGCAGAATATTTATTAGGTAGATCCGGCATATATTTGGTTATTTGCTTGTCGTTTTTAACGGTGTTTTTGCTATCCTTCTCTTTGGGACAGGATTTAAAAGATAATTTTACCCCGCAAACTTTTATATTACCCTTCATGTATAGTTTGGGGATAGGGCTTTTTTATCTTTTAGTTCCCGCAAGGTTTATTACAAGAATAGGAATGACCGCCCTTTATGCTTTAGGATTATACTCGTTATTCCTAAGCCAGAATATCTTTACAGTTTCTGCAACAAGGACAATCCAGCTTTTATCGAGCGCCCGTACCGTGTCTTTAGTTTTATCTCTTCTTTCATATTTCTTTATTTCTAATGTTGTGTTTTCATTCCATATAAATGTATTTATTACTCTTGCTTTAATTTTTTTCTACACTTTCTTACTGGTTTCACATGCGATTTGGGTATACACTTTGGAAAAAAGTCCGTTTGCGCAAATCTTCTGGGTTGTTGCGCTTAGTATTTGCCTTTCCGAAATTGCGTTGTTTTTATGGCTTGGACCAAGCTCTCCTACAGTCTCCGCGCTTTTCTTAACGGCAATCTTTTATGTTTTAACCGGACTTTCCCAAGCTTGGTTTGAAAAAAGATTATTTAGAAGTGTAATCTTGGAATATTTTTGGCTTACAGTTATTTCATTTTTGTTCTTAGTCTTCTTTACAAACTGGATATAAAAACATCTGCAAGGAAGGGGAGTCCGCAAGTGATTATTTTAGCTAAAGTTTATATTTAATAAACTATTGAGGCTAAGACAAGTTCAAATTTAGCAAATGTTTTTATACAAGTGCTAGAAAATTATTGGTTAAGGGGTTAAACAGGGAAGAGGAGAGTGTTAAAATCAGGTTCGTGATATATTCTGATGTAGTTAATGTTGATATAATTTGATATAGTTATAGGATAAATAATTATAGGATATTTTTATGCTTAATGTGGAAAACTTTTGTGCGTTTTCACGGGTTTTCGGTAATAGTTTTCACAAGATCCTCAGGGGTATGCCAGCCCTTCGCTTCATATACTTGGACATTTTTATGCATTGATACGAAAAAAACTCGAATGGTCTTTGCCAGGTGCGCTATTTACTCCGTAAATTGTATAGTTCCAAATATATAATTTTTGAGGCTAAAATCACTAGTTTAGATTGTTTTAACGCTCTAAATCAACAACTGCTTAACATGCTCAGGGTAATAGTGGGATTTCGTTATTAATTATTTATCATATAGAGTCATTAGGTGTTTAATACAACTCCTGTTAAGTAGTGTGTAACACTTAGTAAAGAGTATCTTATTACTTATATGCCCTGATGGTATCATCTATACAAAAAATAGACATGGGTGTTGTATAGGAAAGTAGAATGCATTATGTCGCACAATAATACTTTTACGACGTTACCCAGGCACAAAGCTCGGGGGAAGGGGTCATTTTTGTTATCTATTTTACTTAATAATATTTTATGTTTGTAATTAACTTACTCTATTGCAGGAATTACTCTCTATTTTCCTTAGGGTTTTAAATATTTTGTCCTCCCCTACTACAGGATGTATAAATAATTAATTTTTGAGGCTAATTGAAGCTAAATTTTGTAAAAATTTACAACTATTGTACACTCTCAGCCTCGAAAGTGGCTATTTATTGTATTTTTTACCCTCTGGTTTATAAATGTAGTAATAAACCACAGGTATAAAGAAAAGCATGATTGTACCGCTAAACGTAAGTCCTGCGATTATAGCGCCTCCTAGGCCGCGCCACAGTGGGTCTGAGATGGTTATTGGAATAAGTCCAAAGATTGCACAAATGCTGGTTAAGGCAATCGGTTCCAGTCTTGAAGAGGCAGCATCTGCAATGGATCTTGTAAACTCCATACCGGTTCTAAGGTTTGCCAAGATTTTATCCATTATAAGAATTGAGTTTTTAACAACAATTCCAAACAATGCCAGAACTCCAACCAGAGCCGGAAATGTTAAGGCGGTTTGCGTTAATGAAAAGACGATAAATACACCGGAAACTGCCAAAGGAACTACTGTAATGACAATAAAAGCACGTCTAAATGAATTAAATTGCAATACCATGGTAATTATAATCAGTAGTATTGATATAAGCATTGCTTGATAAATACTTGCAACGGATTTTTGGTTTTCTTCGTTGACGCCGCCGGTTGACCAGCTATATCCGTTTGGAAGATTAAGTGAAGTATTGGCGAATTCCTCAAGTTTTGAGTTAACTTCAGGTACTGTATAGCCTTTTTTAACTCCTGCAGTAACCGAGATAGTTCTTTTTCCGTCTTCTCTGGTGATTAAAGTCGGATTAGTTTGCAATACAAATTTACCTAAGGAAGATAGCGGAATCGCCTGGGACTGTGACGGGATATAAATGCTGTCTAAGCTTTGTGCGTTAGCCGTGCCGCTTGCCATTCTTAAAGTAATATCTTCCGAAGTGTTTAGAGAAGGATTAAGTTTTATTGAATCTATTTTTACGCCTGTTGCAAAAAGCCTAAGCCAAAAACCTGTTACATCGGCTGTTAAGCCGTTTTGCGCCAGAGTTTCTTCATCTGGTACAAAAACGATTTTACTTGTTCCGGGTTTAATTGATTTATCAATATTAGTAACAGACGGTTGACTCTTCAGGTAAGTTTCGATTTTATTGGCGTACTGGTCTAAAACTGTTAAATCCGGTCCGAATAGCTTTATCTGGATATCTGCTCCCGCCGGCGGCCCGCCTGTTTGCTCGTTAACAGAAAAGGTTCCCGCATTATAATTTTGGAAATTTTTCCTGATTATTTCCGCTATATCGCTTGATGTATATTTTCTTTGAGCCTTATCCTTAAAAATTAAAGTATAGTTAAAATTATTTTCACTCTGCAAACCACCTCCGAAAGGATTGTAGCCGCTTCCTAGCGATAATAGAACATATTTTGTATCCGGTGTATTCTCAAGTTTTTTTAATACATTTAAGGCCTCTTTTTTACTGGTTTCAAGATTTGTACCCGACGGGAGTTCAACAGAAACAGATAATGTATCGGAATTGCTTTTTGGGAAAAATTCATTTTTTACAAAACCTAATGGTACTAAAAGATATGAAAAAACGGAGAAAATAATTACCATAGTTAATATCTTTTTTCTGGCACTTTTAGAAGAAAGAATTTTGTAAATAAAATTATTGTAATGATATTCAACACGCTGAAGACTTATAACCCCGTATTCCATATAATCTGAAAATGTTTGTTTATGTTTTGAGGAAATCTTAAAACGTTTATGAAGATACTTACTTATTTTATTTCGTAATACATAAATTATAAAAAGTAATATCATTAATGCTAAAGCTTGTAATAGCAGTAAGCCGTTTGCCGGAAGAAGTTTTAGAAGAATTATAAAAGTTGAAATTACAAGGGTTAAGCTAACTAAAATAATAACCCTTTTAGGAAATGAAGGTTTAAGAAGAAAAATTATAAAAGGCATGGTGATAAACATTGCAACCAAAAAGGAACCGGCTAAGGTGGTTGAAACAACGATAGGAATAGGTTTTATAAACTCCCCTATTATTCCGGTTGAAATTAAAATTGGTAAGAATGCCCAAATGGTAGTTGTAGTTGTTGTTAAAATTGCAATAATAAAATCCTTCCAAACTAAAAGACCGGTTTGAAGAGGAGTAAATTTGCCGGATCTGTAGTACGCAGTTACTGCGGAAACTACAACTATAGTATCATCTACCAAAAGCCCCAGGGATAATAATAAAGCAAAAACCGATATGAAATTTAAGGTTATTCCGGTTACCCCCATAACAATAAAAGAAATAAGGAAGGTTAATGGTGTGGCCAGTAAGGCCACAAAAGCTTGTCTTGCCCCTAGGAATAAAAATAAAACAATTGCAACAAGAATAATTGTTTCGATTAAATCTTTTCCTAGTTCGTTGAATTGGTCGGTAATTTGCTGTGCATAATTTACAATGGTATAAAGCTTGAATTTGTCATTTGTTTGACTAAGCTCGGTATTTATCAGTTTTTGAGCATCATTGTCTGCAGTATCAATATTCACTGTTGTAACTCTATAAACGTTAAAGGTGACTGCAGGTAACGTTTCCATGCCTTTGCCGGCAATAAAGTTAGGATATTGGTTAGGCTTTGATTTTTCTTCAACTGTAGCGATATCCGTAATTGGCATTACCTGGCCGTTTAAGTTTATTTTTAGGTTTCTTATATCATCAGCAGTAGTTATTAAAGGATTAATAGTCAAGGAAAACGTAGATTCTTTTGTATTAACGTTTCCTGCGGGAAATGTGTTTAATGCGGTTTTTACGGCGGCAATTATTTGTTGCGGATTTACGTTGAGCGCGGAAACTTCTGCCGGTTTTAGAATAATTTGAATTTCCTGGTTATCCAGCCCGTCGGTAGTAACACTATCGATACTTGGTAGATCGGTTAAGTCCTGTTTTAGTTTTTGAGCAAAACGCAAAAGACTTGCCTTATCTTTGCCGCCGGTTAGACTGAATGTCCAGATCGGGGTTTTTTGAAGGTCAATTTTCATGACATTGGGCTTTTGCGCATTGTCGGGAAGATTAGTAATTGAATCAACAGCCGACTGAACGTCGTTTTTTGCTTTGTCTAAATCTACTCCTGTGTCAAATTCCACGGAAACAGACGAAACGGATTCTAAAGATGAGGATGTAACAGTTTTAACGTGCGAAAGGCCCGTAACAGCATCTTCAATAGGAATAGTTACCAGCGACTCAACATCTTTGGGGTTTGCTCCCGGCAAAACCGTAGTTACATAAATCATCGGGATATTAACATCCGGATATAAATTCCGCGGAAGTCCAATGTAAAGCGTAATTCCAAAAACTAAAATTCCTGCAACAATTAAGATAATTAACCTTAAATTCTGGATATATTTTGCAATTATGGTTTCTTTAAGTTTGTTATCGAACTTTAGCTGTTTTAAGTATGCAGATACATGTTTCATAGAGGATTACCTTTCCGGGGCAACTTTATCACCCTCTATTACATTTCGATCCAGGATTATTTGAGCATTTTTGGGGAGTCCGGATAAAACTTCTACGTAGTTTCCCTGGATTTGCCCGAGTGTAATTATTTTAACCTTAGCAACTCCGTTTTCCAGCACATAAACGAATGATTCTTCCTGGGTTTGCACAATTGAATCAAGCGGAATAAAAGGAACTTCGTTGGTAGTATCGGCTGTGCCAATAGCAAGATTTACATTTATAAAGTCAGAATCGGTAAGGCTTGTTGTAAATGAATTATCCAGTTGGAATATTACAGAATAAAGTGTTGCATTGGTGGCATCTTTAGATACATAATATGGCACCATTTTAATTTGTTTATCTCCAATAAAAAGCGTACTTGGTTCAAAAGTTGATACTTGTTTTGCAATATTTTCGGGAACATTTACAACAATTTCTACGTGCTGGTTATTACCCGAAATGCTTGCCAGAACCGTTCCTGGGGAAACATTATCTCCAACCTTAACAAACACTCTATCGACTGTTCCGTCAAAAGGAGTTGATGGGAACATATTGGCTTCGTTTGTAAGGGCAATTTGGTATTGAAGATTGCTAATATCTAAATTTAGATCAAGCGCTTTTCTTTGGATGTCAAGTTGTCTTAAAGTAATTTGATATTGTTGATCCGTGATATCTGCCGGTAGTTGTCCGGTCGTTTGAAGCTGAAGATTTCTAAGTGATGCATTCACTCCGTTTAGCGCGGATTGGAATTGGGATAGTACTTCGTTTTCTCCGGTAATTGTACTTTGTGATGATCCGGCTGCTCTGTCGATTGCCAGTTGTTGCTGTAAACTTTGAACAATAGATTTGTTAAGATCCGATAATCCTTGGGTTTCAATCAGAGATTGCGATGCAATTTGTTGTAGTACCAGCGCATTGTCGTGGTTTTTGTTGGCAATATCTTTTTGTCTTCCGATAATATCACCTTGTGTGGAATAAGTGTCTTTAGCATTTTGGTATTGTTTTTGGGCAATTTGTGCAGCCAGTGCTAATGTGTTTCCGCCGCTATAGTTTGAAGAAAGCGAAATTAAATTTTGGCCTTTTGACACCTGTTCCCCTTCATATACATTGATACTATTAATAATACCGGAGGTTTGAGCAATGATTTTTACTACCCCGGACTTCTCCACTTTACCCTGAAACGATACAGTTGGCGCAGAACCTAATTTATAAATGGCTACTTTTTTTACAGCTGAAGTGCTTTGTTCGGTTGACGGTTTTGGGCTAAAAAGCAGGTTTCCGATGACCATTAACACCAAAAATACAAATAAAACGAATAAAAAACTGGTATATGGTTTTTTTTGTATGAATGCAGCAATTTTTTTTAATTTTTCTTTTGGTTTAATTTTGTGTGAAGCCATAAAAAAATTATCACGAAAATTAATTACTTTATATTTAGTAAAATTGATGTTTCCATTTAATCTGTGATATTTAATTTTTCTTGACTTTGATTTCATGTAATTTTCGGGGCAGAAAATTCGAGGCAGAATTTAGCTTTGTTATTTTATAAGATTAAATTAGCTTTGTCAAAGACTATATACTAGGCTTATTCAGTATTTTTAGCTCTTGTTACGAAATTGCTTAATATTTGCGCATCAGTTACTTTGTAATATTTGGTTTCGCCGTGGACATTAGGTTCTTCAAAGTCGCGGGATTCCAAAACCCCTTCTTGTTCAAGAGTGAAAAGAGCTTGTCTGGTCGCATTATAAACTTGTGGAAATTTTCTTAGATAGTCTGTATTTGACCAAACCCCGACATATCCTAATTCTGTAATTACAGATGTAATATCAAAAGGATTTGCATATCGGTTTTGTCCCATACGTTCTTGAAGAGGATTACCCAGTTTGTTAAGAATGGTATCTGCAATTTTGTCTGTTGTAATTTCTTCAACCGGAACTTTTTTCTCCGTAACAATTAGATTATCAACCGTGGCTTTTGCTATTCCTGCCAGTTTTTGCCTAAAATTAGCCGTTCTAGTAGGCGTTTGTGGCTTCGGTTTTTCTATTAAATTTGGTTTTTCAGTATTACCATCGGGACTCATATTATAAATTTATAAACTTATCTATTAGTAGTTTTTCCAAATCCTGGTTGTTTCCATCGTATCCTAAAGCCCAGATTCCAACTCCTCTAAGGTTTTTCTTGTTAATAAAATCATACTTTATCCCTAAGGATCTGACGTTATCAAAATATACGGTCCTTGCGGTTCCTGTATCATCTTTGTAGCTAAATGAAGGTGTTTGGCTAACATCGTCCCAGTTTAATTTTACATTTTGGTCCATTTCGGCAATTTGGGCATAAGGTAAAATTTTTACAGAGCCTGCACCTTTTTGCTGCGGCCAGTCATAGCCATAATACGGAACCGCTAAAATTAATTTCGATGGGTCTACCTTTTCCAGATAATTCTGTATATAACCGATTATATTGGTATCTCCACCCATTGCAGCAATCGGGCCGGCATCTCCGTTTGGGGTATGCATATCGTAGCCCATGATTACAAACTCATCACAGTTTAGTGCAAGTGCCGAAATATTGAAAATTCCGTTATCTGATCCTGATGCCAAATACGTATCAACAGTAAGTGTTGCGTTTGAGTTTTGTCTTTTAAGTTCGGAATTTAAATTTGTAATAAGTCTTGTAAATCCGTCCCGTGTTTGACTGCTTGGGTTTCCGACGTATTCAAAATCAACATTTACTCCGTCCAAGTTTTTTGAACTTACAAGATATGAAACGGTTGAGATTAGATTTTTTTGTGCATTATCGGAATTTGCTAACGCATCGATATCTGCGCTATTAAACGATTTTATAGTTAATGTAACTTTTAAACCGTAACTGCGTGCTTTGGAAATTAAATTATCAAGATTCGGGTCTTTCCACATTGCCCATCCTCCGCTTGCCTCATCCGATCCTTGAGTTACAATATTGCCACCTGCATTTACATCCAGTCCGAAAAGACTTATGCTTGTTAGAGTATTAAGCGGGATTTCATTGTATTTAGACATCATCCAGTAGGGAAAAAATCCCAAAACTTCCTTTTTGGGTTTACCTGAGACTGTGAGTGTTACATTTTTAGACTTTATTGAAAAGATTTTATCCGCGTCAACAGGTTGACTGCTTGCATAGACAATTGGGACTATGCCATTATCGTTTGAAGGTTGTGTTTGGGTTTTTGCAACCAGCGCATTTTTAGGTTTACTGTTGAAGTTGACAGCCCCTAAAGCAATAATTGCAAAAATAAAAACAAAAGCAATTACCGCCACATATTTTTTGTTTAATTTGATATTTTTTTTACCAACGGCAAGTTCTAAAAGTTTTTTAACTATTTTTGGTTCTTTTGTATTTGTATAGTCGGGTTGAATTGTGTTTTGAGTGATAAACTGTTCGGTAATTTGAGTTTGAGGGTTAGTATGTGGTGTAACTCCTGTAATTCTTCTAATTGCTTCATCAAATTCGGCTTCGTTTGCACCAAGCGCCAAAACTTCCTTCTTAATATCATCCAAAGCTTGTTCATAGCCGGGTTTTTCCTTAATGTAATTAATGATTAATTCGATATATTTATCACGCATTATATACAGTATGCCTGATTTTGAGGCTAATTGTCAATGCTTTTAAGCAGCTAATAAG
>JAJXYH010000019.1 GCA_021780675.1 bacterium | reverse complement strand
AAGAGCCTTACAAAAGTAACTAAAGTCATATACTTTTGATTTCCGGTGGATAGAATAATCACGGAGAAAGGAGACGTTATTGCGCGCGTAATGCCAAAAATTGCCAGTACCCTTAGTACATCAACTGCCCCCAACCATTGACTGCCCAAAACAATGCTTATGATTTCTTTTGGAAACAGAAGAATAATTAAACCTAAAATAATCGTACCTAAAGTGTTAATTGAGAATGTTTTTAAAAAGGCAGAAATAAGTCTCTGTTTTTCGTTACTGATCTTTGAATAAACAGGGAAAATTACTTTATTAACTACGTCCGAAACTTCTGTAATAGGTATAATAGACACTCTATATGCCATCTGGTATATACCCAAAGGTGTTGTCCCTAAAAGCCTTGCAACGATAATATTATCGCTATTTTCTCCAAAATAATTAAAAATCCCAAAACCCGTAACCCACTTTCCTTTATGGAAGATCTCCATTAAATACTCTTTGTTAAATCTTAATTTTGGCCTTAATTTAATTAAGCTAAACGACAAAATTACTTCAACAATTGCTGCAAATATTAAACCTACTGCCAAACTATAAACCGAATGAGTCAAAATAGCTACAGCTATGGCAGCAAGCGCATCTGCAAAATAAAGAGATGTTCTAAACCAGAATTCGTTACCGAACCTTAATTCCTTCTGAAAAACTATTTCCGCAGGGTTTATAAACCCTTTTATAAGTGGCGCAAGGCTAATAAGTAATATAATACCTAAGGCCTGCGGTGTATTAAAAAAAGTAATAATAAGGGGGGAAAAAATTATTATTCCTAAACAAATAACTATTCCTCTTATAATCGAAGCAACCCAGGCAGAATCTAAATATTTTTCTATCGACTCCTTGGACTGGATAAGAATTACGTTTATTCCTGTCTCCGTTAATATTTCCAAAAGTGCTAAAACTAATGCGGCAATTCCAAAAATTCCAAACTGATCAGGAGTTAATACTCTTGCTAAAACGGCAATTTTTAAGAATGTAAATATTCTAATAACAGTCTGAAGCGCCGTCATCCACGAAATACCCCTAATTGCACTCTTGGTATATCCCATAATTTAGCCTTAATAGTATAACATGTCAGGCTCATTTATGCATTTAGGTGGTATTACGTTTAACAGCAAGAACAAAAAAGGAATGGGCAAAAAATATATTAAGAGGAAAATGATACGACAATGGATCAAAGGTAACCACAAAATTATAGATTTTGCTTCTAATACTCTTTTCTTCCGTCAAAAAACCCACTTCAGACCATATTTTTCCCGAAAATCCAAACTTACTCATTAAGTTCCTTAAATAAAAATAGTCCATTTCATTAACATGTTGCTCTTTTGCTTCTTTTGTCCTTGAAAACCTGGGTAAAGAGTTATATTTTGTATTTTTAATCTTCATATCCAGATATGTTATTAATCTATTTAGCGGGTAAATGTAGTACTTATAAGTTTTATCCAGCAATATTTTATTAGCACAAGTTTTTACAAACAATTTTCCTCCCGGTTTTAGCACTCTTCTAATTTCAGACATTACCTTATTTAATTCCTTCTTATTAAAATGGTCTATTGTATCAACCATTATGACCATGTCAAACTTATTGGACTCAAACGTTAACTTGCTTGCTTCCATTACGTAAAAATTTATTTTTTCTTTTGTTTTTTTATCGGAAATTGATTTAATCTTATTCGCAATTTTTATAGCACTCTTGGAATAATCAATGGCCGTCACGGATTTTACTTTTCTTGCCATATAAATAGCGCTGTCTCCCCTTCCACAGCCTATTTCAAGTACGTTCATATTCGAAGTTAAACGAAGTTTATCAAGCATGTTTTTAACTTTTGGATTTAAAGACAAACCATTACTTTTTTTAAACTCCTCGCTGCCAAGACAGACGTGGGAATAATAATAATCATCAAAGACATCGCTTTTTATGCTCATATTGTTTATTTATAATTTTTCGTAAACGCTTATGGAACTTACAGATGGTAGAATTCCGGAAATAAAATAAGAAAGATCATTTCCAAAAATTTTGTAAAATTTAAAATCCGAATTAAACTCAGCAATTTTAATATAATTTTTTTGGGAAATATCTTTTAGAATGTCAATTTTGGGAGAAGACTTAAGATACTTACTTTCCACATCCGCATTGCTAATAATAATATATTTAGGCAATTTATTATCAGCAGCGCTAATAACTTGATAGTTATATAAATAATTACCTTTTAATCCGTATTGTTTTTCGTAGAATTCTTTAAGCACCAGATTTGGCAAAAATTGGTAAATCGGGATATTCTCCACCCCAATTGTAGCTCCTTTAGGAATATTTCTAGCTATCCATTCGGAGGATTTAACTCTTGGATCTTGCAGTAGTTTTACAGACTGCCAGCTTAAAGACTGGCTAAGTTGCAGAAAAATTCCCAGTATAACAATTATAATTATAAATTTATTGTATGACTTATTTCTTTTAACAATATTCTTAAAAAACAAACTTAAAATAAGTATCATAAATGGAAGCATTACTAAAGACCTGTTTCCGCCCGCATCAACGCCAAAACTTATTGTAGGAATTAAATATGCAATAAGAGATACTATTAAAAATATTTCCAACTTATAATTGAATAACTTCTTATTAAAAAATTCTTTTATTAAAACATAAAACCAGTAAATAACTGCTCCATAGCTAAATATTGTTAAGAAATATCCAAATATTTGCGGAAACTCTTCAAATAATAAGAAAAATTGTGAAAAAGTTTGTAAAATGTAATTTGTAGTATCCTTAGGCCCTCTTATTAATGTTGCGTTAAGAAGCTCGTAATAATTACCTTTTAAAAGCAGCATGTCCGGAATTCCCGCCAGCGAAAATATAAATAGAACCATTACAGACGAAATTATTAAGTCTTTAAATTTAATTTTGTCGGAAAATAAAAAGTAGGAAAATATATACATTGCAAAAAGTGGCGCTGCGGTAAATTTTGTGGATAATGCAAGCGCGCAGGAAACTCCGGCAAATATATAATTGCTAAATTTATGTGAATCATAAAATTTAAATAAGTAATATATGGTCGTTATTATCCAAAAATTTAAAGTTATATCGTATTTATAATAATTGCTAAGTACTATCCAAATCGGCGTAAATACAAAAAGCGTAGTAAAAATTAACGGTTTAAACTTAATAAAGCGTTTTAATATCAAATACATCATACCGGTTGATAAAACCCCGTAAAATAACGTGTGCAGTCTTAAAATCTGGAAAAATGTTGTTTGTAGGCTTAAATTTTCAAGCGATGATTTAATTAAAAATGGATTGAATATGTGAAGTATAAAAAACGGAGCCAAAAATATATAAGTGGAAATAATATGGTAAAGCGGAATACTGGCAGCTCCGCTGTAAGAACCTGTTCCGTACTTTACGAAGGTCCTAAGAGCTTGCGAAAAATGCCATTCATCCATGTGATATGTAAAGGGGTGGCTTACTCCCGGTATGCCCCAGTTGATAACCGACAAAGTTAAAATAACATATCCGATAATTATCAAAATTACACCTTTATTGTTTAATGCTGCTTTTATCCATCCTTTTAAAGAAAATAATTTTAATAGCCCTGTACTTGAACCTGCTAAAACTGCTATGTCGGAAGTAATCTGCAACATAGGCAGTATAAAAAATGCCTTAGGATTTTTAACATACTTATAATTTTTTACAACCGACCAGAATAAATACGAGCCGATTAATAAAATATAAAAAACCCATAAAACTATGGATCTCATTATTATGCTTAGACCTAAAAGATAAAATGCAAAAAGATAAGTTAAAAATTTATAAACAACCTTTTCTCTATAAATTCCTGCCTCTATGTCTCCTAGCGCAAATCTAAAAAACATTATAAAAGCTTGTTTTAAGTTTTGTCTTGGGATCCAGTTAGCTATTGCTGTCTGCTCAAAAACTATATTTGCACCTTTAGCTTTAAGCCTATTTGCGAATTCATAGTCTTCGTTATGGGACAATTTTTCATTAAACCCTCCCGACCTTTTCCAAACCGATTTTTTAATTGCCATGGACCTTGTGGCTGGTAAGAAATTATCTTTATTTACTTTATCAGGCATTACCAATACATACGGAATTAAGCATCTCTGAAAAATATTTTTAGCTTCCCCTTTATAATACCCCGCAACTACGTCTGTTTTTTTATTTTTAAACGGTTTAACAATGTTTTTAAGCCAATCCCTATCTAAAATGTTTCCCGAATCGGAAATTGCTATTATTTCGTTCCTGGCATTTTTTATAGCAGTATTTCTTCCAACGGACCTGTTTCCTGCCTTTACAACAAGACGGATATTTAATTTCTTATGTCTATTTATAAACTCATTTATTTTTTTAACCGTTGAATCTTTAGAGCTTCCATCAACAATAACTACCTCATCGGGAACTTCCGTCTGTTTATTAACAGACTCCAAAAAACGGGTAATTGTATTTTCTTCATTATAAACAGTTACAATAACAGATGCTTTCATTTTTGTTATAGCGATTATACAATATCCGCTCCTAGTTTAGGGAAGATATTGCATGTTTTCTTAAGGTTAAAATGTAGTAAAATAACCTAAAATTTATGATCAACCCTTATGCATTAAGTTTTATCAATTTAAGCCTTTCAATTATTTTAGGCACAGCGCTAATAATCTATAAATATATTTATCCTAAAAAACAAATTAATCTCTTTTTCCTGCTAATTCTAATTTCTCTTCTTCCTGTTTGGAGCATTTTTAGACCGGGTGTCTATGAAAGCGGAGACCTTTGGGTTCACATTACACAATCTATAAGTTTTTATAAATCTCTAACTGAAGGCATATTAATTCCAAGATGGGCAGGACAGTTAAATGCTACTTTCGGTTTTCCTGCATTTATGTTTATCTACTCTTTGCCTTATTATATTATTTCTTTATTTCATTTTATTGGCTTCTCTTTTGTAACCGCAACAAAATTATTAATTGCATTATCTTTTATAACCTCAGGTATAGGTATGTTTATCTGGATTAAAGGTGAGTTAAATGAAAAAGCTGCGTTTATAGCGTCCATTTTTTATTTGTTTGTTCCCTATCACTTGGTAGACATGCATTTTCGCTCTGATATCGGGGAGATGTTAGCCTTTGCCATATTACCTATAAATTTATATTTGGCAAAAAAGTTTATAGAAAAAAGCTCAGTAAAGTTTTTTGCTTTACAAGCAATATTTTTTGCTGCACTAATAATTTCCCATCCTGCAATCGCAATTGCAGCTCCACCGTTAATTTTAGCTTACATGTTGTTTTACTGGTATCGGCTTAAAAAAAGAAACATTAAACAACTTATCAATAGCTTTCTGTCTTTAGCAATCGGCGCAATGCTTTCTGCTTCTTTCTGGCTTCCTACGATTTCTTTAATAAAATTCACACAGCAAGCAGATATTACAATAGTTTCATTTCCAAGATTCTTGGACTTTATTTTCTCGCCATGGAGATTTGGCTTTTTATTCCAGGGACATCAAGGAGAATTATCTTTTATTTTGGGATATACCCAAATTTTAATTCTAATTTATGCTGTTTACCTTTTATTTACTAATAAATTTAATTCTAAACATAAACCATTAATTAAATTATTTTTACTATTATTTGCAGGCTATTTTTTTATGATGCAAAGTATTTCGACACCTCTTTGGCATATAATCCCGTTTATTAGACATTTCCAATTTGTTTACCGTTTGCTTCTCATTGTTTCTATCCCCACTTCTGTTTTAGCCGCCATTACTCTTTATAAACTAAAAAATAACTACTTGCTAATTTTAATTCTTGCTTTTACTGTTTTCTCAACCATTCTAAATTGGGGAAACAGAAATGTAATTCCTCAAATTAACGACTCAACTATACTAAAAAATTTATCATTAAGTACTGCAGACGGCGCAGGACTGGGACAAGCCGCTCCTATCTGGACAAACCCTAATAATACATGGGAAAATAAAATTCCTAAATATCATTTAGAAATTATTTCAGGACAAGCAGAAGTTAAGCAGATATCTAGATCAACAAACTACCATGAATATGCAGTAGCTGTAATAAAAAATACAACTTTTAGAGAAGATACATTATATTTCCCCGGTTGGAACTTATATGTAAATAATAAACTTAATCCGATTGAAGTTTCCAAAACAAATCCCAAAGGCACAATTGAATTTAAACTAAAACCTGGTCTCTACGATCTTCAACTAAAATTCGAGGATACATTTATAATTAAGCAGGCAAAAACTATTACAGTAACTGCGTTTATATTCATAATTGGTATTTTATTTTTTAACAAACTTAGATATAATTCCATAATACTTATTCAAAAAATTAGGGATACAAGATAACAAATGAATTTATTTACTGTTATTTTTAATAAGTTTAGTGACTTTTTACTAGACAACCCAACCTTATTTAACAATATAAGGTTCTTCTTAGCGGGTGATCAAAAAAATACAAAAAAATTTGTGTACGATAATATAAAAAAATATAAATGTAATTCTGTTTATGATTTAGGGTGTGGAACAGGTGATTTTTCAGAAGCATGTCCAAAAAACATAAAATATTTGGGTACTGATATAAGTCCTAAATATATTATGTATGCTAAAAATAAATACAAAACAAAAACACGTAAATTTAGAATAGAAGATTCATTAAAAAATACAAAAATTTCAAAATACGATGCCGTATTGCTTATATCAATGTTGCATCATTTTTCAGATCAAGAAGTAAATAATATTCTTCTTGCTGCAAAAAAAAGAGCCAAAAAAATTGTAATAATTGCTGATATAATTCCAAACCCCCCAAACTTGTTTAAGATGCTACTAGCTAAATTAGATCGAGGTAAATATGTAAGGTTGGAAAAAGACAAAATTAAATTAATTAATAAACATTTCACTATTGTTGAAAAAAGAATTATAAACTCAAAAATGGCTGTTCAGTTTGGAGCAATATGCAAGGTATAAAAAAGAAAAAAAATAATAAATCGGAAGAAGAATTTCATGATGAATGGGCTCTATCTGTTAAACCTTCTGAGATTGACGTTATAAAACAGTTTGAAGGAATAACCTCTCCTGAATATAAACGAGCTATTGAATTACTCGGACCAATTAAGGATAAATATATATTAAACCTTGGATGTGGACTAGGTGAAGAAGCAGTTTATTTAGCTATAAAAGGTGCAAATGTTATGGCAATTGATATTTCTCAGAAAATGTTAGACATGACAAAAAAATTAGCGAAAAGGTATCGTGTTCAAAAAAGAATTAAATACCATAAAGTATCTGCAGAAAAACTAGATTTTAAAACCAATAATTTTGATTTTGTATTAGGATGTAATATCCTACATCATGTCGATATTACAAAATCTATAAAAGAAGTTAAACGTGTATTAAAACCTAACGGAGTAGCAGTATTTTCAGAACCGCTAACCTACAACCCTATTATTAATGTTTATAGAGTAATTGCTAACAAAGTACGAACAGATCATGAACATCCGCTAAGTAATGACAATTTAAAATTGGTAAGTAAATATTTTCCCAAAACTGAACATGAAGAGTTTCATTTCACTACACTTTTAATTTTCCTATGGTTCTATTTTGTCAAAAGATATAATCCTAACAAAATTAGATATTGGAAAAAAATTATTTCCGATGCAGACAAATATAAATTAAGTTTTAAGGTATTATATTGGTTAGATAATGAAATTCTTTGGACTTTTCCTTTTTTAAGAAAATATTGTTGGGTAACTGTAATAAAATCAATTAAATGATAATGAATCTATTATACCCTGATCCTTACAGAATGGTTTTTGCTAGCCTTCTGTTTTCCACATTATTAGGTTTATCAATTTTATTTTATAAATTTATATATCCCAAAAAAAAGATAAATTTATTTTTTTTACTAATCTTAATTTCGATATTACCAATAATAAGTATTTTCAGAGAGGGGACTTATCAAGCAGGTGATCTATCTTTACACAGCGCTTACCTTCAAGGATTTTACAATAATCTAAAATTAGGAATATTAGTGCCACGCTGGGGTGCTGATTTTTGCGGAGGATATGGTTGCCCTAACTTCATGTTTGAATATATGCTTCCATTCTATATTGGATCAGTTTTCCACTTTATCGGATTTTCATTTATCAACAGTATGAAGCTTTTCCTTGCTTCTTCATACATTCTTTCAGGTATTACAATGTATTTATTTATTAAGGATGAATATGGTGATAAATCTGCTTTTGTTGCATCACTGCTCTATCTTTTTGCTCCAATACGCTTTATAGAAATGCATTTTAGAGTGTCTGTTGGAACAGATGCAGCGTTTATTTTTATTCCTTTAAGTTTCTTATTTGCCAAAAAAATAGCTGATGGCAAAAATATATATGTCAGTTTATTTGCAATTAATTTACTATTACTTACGCTTGCACATTCCAGTAGTGCTTTTATGATAATCCCTCTGTCTATTTTATACGCTCTATTTAAATTAAAAGACAAAAAACAGTTAGTACATTTAATTATTGCCTGTGTCTTGGGAGCCGGGTTAACTGCTTATTATGTTTTCCCAGCACTATCTGAAATAAAATATACCTGGTATAACCCTAATGTTGTGGTAAAATACACCAAAGAAGCCTTTTTCCCCATTTGGTACTATTTATTCTCCCCTGCAAGATATGGTTTATTATTTCAAGGCAATCAAGGAGAACTAAGATTAATCGTTGGATACCCCCATCTATTTATATTTATTTTAGGAACTATTTTATTAATAAAATCAAAATTTCCTAAAAAAGAGACCTTAGCAGTAACTTTAATTTTACTATTTACATTTATAAGTTTTTGCATGATGCTATCTTTTACAGCACCATTATGGAATAATATATTTTTCTTTAAATCCTTTGTTTTACCATGGAGGATGCTAATACCAATTGCCTTTTTTACATCGTTTTTATCAGCATTTATTGTAAAAAAATGGAATAATAAAATATTAATACTATTTTGCCTATTTGTAGTATTGTCCACTGTTTTAAATTGGGGAAATCGGAAAATGGTTCCGCCCAATCCAAATGAATATCAGAACACTTGGATTATGTATAGTGAATATTTTAAACCTAATAATCCATTGTATCTTCATAGATTAAATACACGTTTACCTATAGCTGATACCTTAGTTTTAAACCATCCAAAATCTCATTTAGTAATTATTTCAGGTAAAGGACAATATAAAGAAATTGAGAGAACGCCAATATTACATAAATACATAGTATCAGCATCAACAAACTTAAATATCATTGATAATACATATTATTTTCCGGGATGGAATGTTTATGCTAATGGTAAACCTATACATTTAAACATTGAAAACCCATTAAAATTTGGGGCTATATCATTTAATTTAAAACCTGGGTTATATATAATTGAGGCTAAATTTGAAAATACTAACATTATAAATATTGGAAACCTTACAAGCTTTCTATCATTTATTATTTTAATTTCTTTATTTTTTTCATCAAAATATATAATAAAATTTAAATAAGATATGGGAATTCTTAGATTATTATTTGCTTTAAGCGTACTCATTTCACATTCTTATCCTATTTTTGGTAATAATCTTTTAGGTAGGGATGCAGCAGTAAGAGGATTTTTCGTAATTTCTGGATTTTATATGTCTTTAATTTTAAACGAAAAGTACGTAAATAAAAATGGCTCCTTCAAGTTATTTATTACAAATAGGTTTCTTAGAATTTATCCTATTTATTGGTTCACTTTAATTCTTTCACTTATTAGTTTTTATTTTTTTATTCCAAGCGCGCTTAATTTATATTCATTATCATTGGATGGTATTAGTAATTTATTGAGAGATATAACAGTACTATTTAGATTTGATTACTTAACTATAAATCCAAATTTTAATGAAGCTATGCTGATATCTCAAGCTTGGACATTGGTTCTAGAGATATTATTTTACTTAGTAGCACCCTTTATAGTAAAACGCAGTACTAAATTTATATCTTTATTAATACTCATTAGTGTATTTATTAGATTTATTGTTTTTGTAATTTTAAGATTAAATGGAGATCCAACAACAGACAGATTTTTTCCAGCTGAAATTGTTTTTTTTCTCTTAGGAGCTATCTCTTACAAAATTTATAAAAATTTTAAACAGAAAAACATTCCAACCAAAAATCTACTTGCAGTACTTATCTCAACAATAACTATTACCATTTTTTATAATGCATTTTCTTTTACATTACAGTATCATTGGTTAGATTTTAAATCATGGGGATATTTAGGTTTATTAACTATTTCAATTCCATTTATTTTTAAATTAACTAACAAATTAAAAATTGATCAAATGATCGGTGATTTATCCTATCCAGTTTATCTAATACATGTATTAGTTATTACTATGTTAGTAAATGTAGTTCACTACAAAACATCACAGAATTTATTTGTATTATCTATTATAATAATTACTTTAATTATATCTGAAGTGATGGTAATTACTCTTGAAAAACCAATTGATATTTTAAGACAAAGAAGATTAAAAAAATAACTATAGTTTCAATTCCCAAAGTATTAAATATAAGTTTGTCATGTTTTCCCACGTTTGGCTTTTTACCCAGGAATAGGCTTTATCAACATACATATTGGAACTATTAAACTTCTTTACAAGATCTTCTTCATTTTTTGAAATCAATACCCATTTAGAAAAGGGTGTCATTTCAAGATAATCCTTTTTTGTTTTATTATTATAAATTGCGTATACCGGTCTTTTAGAAGCCATCGCCTCTAAAATTCCAAGATACCTCGATGTAAAAATGTATCTGTAATCTTTAATATAGTCTGTTGCATTTTCAACAAATCCTTTAAAATTTATCTTTAAATTATTGTCTTTTACGTATTTTCTTGCTTCCTCTTCTAAACTTCCGTTGCCATACACATCTAAACTTAGCTTTAATTCTTTTATCGCTTTTAAATACTCCATAATTCCTGTTTCTTTCTCTAATCTTCCCAAAAACATCGCATCCTTTGTAATTTTATTATCCTTTGTACTTTGAGTTAGTATTTTTTTATCAACAGCACCAAAACTAACTAGCGTTGCATTGGTTCCATACCATTTTTTATAAAAATTGCCAATACACAAATTACCATTAGAAAATTTTTCTGCTAATTTATGCATAAATATAGATCTAGTATTTGGAATGTTATTTCCTTCGTATCCGTGAAAGGTTACATAATTATTTTTAAACGGAAATATAAATCTGAAGGGTAAATACCAGAAAAAAATATCATGACAATGAACAATATCAGCATTTTTGATTATTTGAAAATGCTTAAATAACTCTCTCCATACTCTAAATTTCTTAAACCAATCATTACTGCCTGCATTAATCCTTATAATGTTAATTCCCTCAAACTTAGCAGTCGGAGGAAGCGATTGATAATTTTCCGTTATCACTGTAACCGTGTATCCTTTGTTAATTAGAATCTTACTAATTTTTAAAACATGCTTCTCCACTCCGCCAATATGTGGATAAAATAATCTTGCGAAAAATAAAATTTTCATAGTTTTATACGGTATTATAACATTTAATGAGGCTCATTAATCACTAAGTATACTCTTCTATTGCACTTGAATCATTTATGGTTAGGGTGCTTAAACAAGAATTAAATTTTCCTGTTACTATTACTGACTTATTAGAGTACTTTGCAATATCTGTTATATCTGAAAAGGGTAAATATAATGTACTTAAATCATTTTTTACCAAAATTGTTCTATTCTTAATTAATTTAGCTGGAGGAGAAACTAATTCAGTAAAGTATGATAATATTGGAACTTTTTAAGTATAAATTTCTTTATAATTTAACACTTTCACCATTCCAGCATGAGTTTGAATTCCTTTTTCACATAAGATTTGACTTACACCAAATATTCCAAATAATGACAAAGTCAAAATAACCCCAGCGATCTCCAAGCTTCCTTTAAAAGTAAAAGAGAAAGCCTTTTGTCTTTTAATATCCTCCAGTTACTTTACTATTCTACCTAACGGATTACCAATCTTTATATCTAGAATATCATCTTGATTTTTATAATTACCAGTGTGGCTTAAAAGAAAATTCTTTACAATATTTTTAGAAGGAACAATATCTAGCACTTTTATAAATTTTCCCTATTCATCACGTGGTTTACTTGAAGTAATATCACTTTTTAAATTGTCAGTTGACTCAATTAAAGGCATAATTAATTTATGCACATCTTTCAGGTAAAAAATCAAGTATTTTTAAGTTAAGTTATTTAACTACGTCTTTGAGTGCTTTAACGTCGCTTAAAAAGACCCTGAATTGAACGTTTGTAGGGTACTGTAGGCTGTCTTTTTGATCGTAAAGAAGTATTTCCTGGATATTGCCATTTACATACTTTATGTAGCCGTATAAATGCCCTGCGGGGCTGTCTGCGGCAATTGGCTGAACATTATGGCTTTCCACGGTTAATTCATTATTCCAACCATTTTTTTGGACTTGAGCATTATAAAAACCGTCAAAAATCTGCAATGCATTCTTATACTCCTGTTCGTTATTTACTTTTTTTGTATAAGCCCATTCCGTACCTGATAATGGATATGGGTTATAGTCATAATATAGCGCTGTTTTACCTAAATCCTCACTGCTTTTTGCCTTTATAAAATTAGCATTTCCTGGAAAAGCAACATTATCGGGATTTAAAAACCCGTCTTTTGCAAAATCAAAGCTTTTACTGCTGCTTGTAGTTGTTGAACTACTATTATTTATATTTACTGCATTGTTGTTCCTGGCAGAAAAACCACCTTTAAAGTAAATTAAAACGACCGGTATTAATAGTAATAGTAATATGAATGCAAAAATTAATTTTTTCATTTTAAGTCTTCAGGGGCAGTGGACCTGAGAGGACTCGAACCTCTGACTTCTTCAATGTGAATGAAGCGCTCTACCACTGAGCTACAAGTCCTGCATAAATATACCACATTATCCTTTCGTTGACAAAGTCCTAAACTTCTGGGAAAATAAATTGTTAATGAAATATCTACGAATAATTTACTACTTTCTCTTAGATACCGTCCAAACTTTTCTAATCGCCGCAGCTATATTTCTTTTTATCTACGTCACACTTTTTAGGCCTTTCGAGGTAAAGGGTGAATCTATGTACCCAAATTTTTGGAATCAGGAATACGTTTTAACTAATCTTATCGGATTTGAAAACTTTGGCTTTTATCACGCTTCTTTTGGAAAACTACAAAGAGGGGATGTAATTGTTTTTAACGCACCTCCTGAACCTGATAAAGATTATATAAAAAGAGTAATTGGTCTTCCGGGAGATACAATAATGCTTAAAAACGGCGACGTTTATGTTAATGGTAAGCTTCTTGACGAAAAAAAATACATTGCAAGTGATATTAAAACATACGGAGAAGCATTCCTTTTGGATAATCAGGCCATTACTGTTCCGAGTAATGAGTATTTTGTGCTTGGCGATAACCGCATGGCAAGCTCGGATTCGCGCGAGTGGGGATTTGTAAAAATGTCCGAAGTAATTGGTAAATCAAGCTTTGTCTACTGGCCGATAAACAGAATGAGATTTATTAATAACCCTTATAGAGGCAATTAGTCCCTACTTAGAAGTTCAAAAATTTCCTTAACTTTTGGTCCTGTAGCATCCACATCTCCCTTAATAAAAATTGAGATTTTTGCCTGGGTTCTGGACTGTGATATTGCAACTTTGCTTAGAGCTCTTTTTTCTTCTAAACTCTTAGACATTTCGTCAAGCTCAGGAACCCAAAGCTTATGCACCTTTGATCTTGGCTCTTTTTTCTCAATTTCTCCTTTAGCTTGTCTTGCAAATTCTTCGGTCTGCCTGACAGTGCTACTTTCTTTTAAGATCTTTTTAAACAAATCCAGCATTAACTTACTGTCTCCCAATGAAATAAGCGGTCTTACATGACCTTCTGTTATTACTCCTGCAACCAAAGCGTCTTTAATTGCATCGGGTAGGGATAATAATCTAATTGTGTTGGAGACTGTCGGAGCGCTTTTACCAACTCTTCTGGCAACTTCATTTGTACCAAGTCCGAATTCTTCAATTAATCTTTTATATGCTTGGGCCCTTTCAATCGGATTTAAATCTTCTCTTTGAACATTTTCTACAATGGACATTTCAAGCATTCCCTGGGGAGTTGTTTCCCTAATAACTACCGGCACTTTAATAAGACCTAATACTTTGGATGCTCTCCATCTTCTTTCTCCTGCAATAATTTGGTAACCGGCCGGTGTTTTTGCCACTACAATAGGCTCCAAAATGCCGTGTTCTCTGATTGAGTCAACTAATTCCTGGAGAGATTCGGGAGAAATAATTCCCCTTGGCTGCAAAGGATTTGTCTGAAGAAGGTTTATGTCTAATTCTGAAATTTGTTCTACTCTATCCATGTTAATTGGAAACTTCAACCATTGTTTTGCCTTTTTGCGTTTTAAATCCAACTGTTCCTTCGATTAAAGAAAACAAAGTAAAATCTTTACCCATGGAAACACCTCTTCCTGGATGAAACTTTGTTCCTTTTTGTCTTACAATAATATTTCCGGCAATGACTTTTTGACCACCATAAACCTTAACGCCTAAACGTTTTGCTCTTGAGTCTCTGTTACCTTTTACTGCGCCTTGCGCCTTTGTATGTGCCATATATTATAATAAAATATATTGTCTAATATGTGAAAACTTGCTATATTTTAACTACTATTTTCACAATCGTCAAGATATCAAAGTAAGTCAATTCTATTGATTTTAAAAGCTAAACTAAATTTTCTCTACCAGAACTTTTGAAAGACTGGCTCTAAATCCGTTTACTCTTCTATATCTTACTTTTGCCTTAAATTTGGAAACCCTAACTTTATCTCCTTTAATTTGATCCATAAGTTTTGCTTCCACTTTTTCTCCTTTAATATAAGGTTCACCGATTTTTACTCCGGAATCTGTAACTTTAAGAAGGACCTGATCAAAAAGCACCTTTTTATCGGTTTCTTCAGCTAGTCTGTCTACTTCGATTATATCTCCTTCTTTTACCTTGTATTGTTTTCCGCCTGTTTTTATGACTGCGTATTTCATGAGGTTTTAATTATAACAAAAAATCTACTTTATTTCTAGAACTTCTCCCCTTTTCTCCGATTTACCAACAGAAACCATTAATCCTAAGAAAATAAAGTTGGATAAAAGTGAGCTTCCCCCATAGGAAACAAATGGAAGAGTAACCCCAACAATTGGCAATATTCCTATATTCATACCAATATTAATAAAGAACTGCAGGAGAAATGCAAAAAATATTATCGAAAAAAAAGTTTTTGCAAAAACATTCTCTGCTCGTTCTACATGCTTATAAATTCTATAAAGTAAAAATCCAAAGGCGATTAAAATGATAATTGCCCCTACGAATCCAAGCTGCTCGGAAAGTGTTGCAAAAATAAAATCCGTATGTCTTTCAGGTAAAAATTTTAACCCCGACTGTGTGCCAAGACCCAAACCTTTACCTAAAAACATACCCGACCCGACTGCAATAACAGATTGAATTACATTATAAGAAAATCCAAGCGGATCCTGCCCCGGGTTAAGAAAAGTTAAAATCCTCTGCTTTTGATAATCGTGCAAAATATTCCAAAATATTGGCGCTATTAAAAATAGCGGTGCAAAAATTGCCAAGAAATATTTAAAGGAAAATCCTAAATAAATCAATATGCATAAAACTACCATTCCATAAATTAGCGCATCTCCAAGATCCGGCTGCAAAAAAATCAGAAAAACAATAGGAAGTAGTAGTAAAAACGTTTTTATTAGAACTTCAAAATTAAAAGTTCTTTTTTCAGATAAGTAACTTGCAAGACTTATTGCCAGGAACGGTTTTAAAACTTCCGAAAATTGTATCCTAAATCCCAATATTTCTACCCATCTTATTGAGCCTCTGCTTTCAATCCCTATTAAAAAAACAAGCACTAAAAAAACTATAGAAATAAGATAAATAGGTATCGAATAAAATTGAAAGATTTTTAAATTGAAGTTAGAAAAAAAAATATATGCAATAAACGAAATCCCTACAAAAATAGCCTGACTTCTTGCCAAAACTGGGCTTATCGAAAACAGAGTCATTAAACTTATTGCGATTAAGATAAAAACAGGAGCTAGTAATTTTAGATCCAAATTTAGAAGTTTACTATTCATCTTTTTCAACCAAAAATTTATTTCCCTCGATAATTTTACTTATCAATGCTTTTCTTTTTATATAATCCTCGTGTTCCCTCGGCCAAAAAGGAATTGTAATTTTAACTTTTTCATCCGTCCTTGTTTGTAAATTTTTTCTCTCTTCCTGAACTTTTCTAACAATATCCCTTGCCAGTCCGAAATTCAAATCAAGATTATCATCATTGGTAGCGGCAACTACCTTAAATTCATCACTTGATTTATTAAAGGATAAATCATATACGTTTATCTCCTGCTTAACAATTTCCAAAACTTTCTCGGAAAGCTTGATCGGCCCGTCATACGTCATCTTCTTTATCGGAATCCTTACCTTTACTTCGGATTGTTTTCTTAAGGCGTGCGCCGATTCAACCAAAAGTCTTGCATAAGACATTTCTTCTTCCAGTTTTTTATCAATTGCTTTGGGGTCATTTTTTGGCCAATCGGATAAATGAACAGAACTCTCATCGGTTAGGTTTGTAAAGATCTCTTCCGAAATAAACGGAATAAACGGAGCGATTAGCTTTGAAAGGTTTACTAAAACAAAATAAGTTGTTTCGTAGAAACTATCCCTATCTTTTTTATCCTCGCTTGAAGGGCCTACTCTATCCCTACTTCTTCGTATATACCAAAGTGATAAATCGCTTACCAGAGATTCAATTTCTAATGCTGCTTTTTGCACATTGTAATCTTCTAAAGAAGACGTAACTGTCAAAACACTATTATTAAAACGGGAATAAATCCATTTATCCAAAAGATTTTCGGAAGTTAATTTAAAGTTTAAATTATTTTTTGCTGTCCAGTTATCTACCTTTGCATAAGTTACAAAAAAGTTATAAATATTCCAAAGCATAAGATGGAACCTTCTTCTTGTTTCGTCTGCCTTTTTATATCCGAAAAGTAAATTCAGTTCGGGATTATGGGAAACATACATCCACCTCATAACGTCAACACCTATTTTATCCGCGCCCTCATTAAACTCTATCGAATTCCCCCAGGATTTATGCATCGGCCTTCCATCCTCACCAAGCATGGAACCAAACCCTAAAACCAATTTAAACGGATTTTTCTTTTCTAAAACCGTGGACATTGCAATAAGCGAATAAAACCAGTTTTTAAATTGTCCTGGAAAAGATTCCGTAATAAAATCCGCCGGGAACCATTCCTGCCAATATTTTTTATCTTCCGTATAGCTTAATTTCTTAAGTTTAGGATCTATGTACGTAGAAAAGGGTACTATTCCTGCATCAAGCCAAACATTTCCAACATCATCAACTCTACTTACCTTCTCACCGCATTTTGAGCATTTTATTTTTATTTCATCAATAAATGGCTTGTGGGGACTTTTACCTTCAAATTTACTCCATCCTTCTATTGCTTTTTCTTTTAACTCTTCTTTTGAACCTATTACTTCAAAATTTCCGCAATGCTGACATTCAAAAATCGGAAGCGCAAGACCCCAATACCTATTTTTTTTACTTATAAGCCAATCATGCATATTTGTTAACCAATCCAGTTCTCTTTCCAAACCAAACGTTGGTCTCCACTCGATCATTTTTGCCGTATCGATCATTTGCTCTCTTAACGTCTCCGAGTTTTTATCTGATCCTTCCTTTTTATCCATTGCTATATACCACTCGTATGTTACCTTCCATACCAGCTCTGCTTTACATCTCCAGCACGCAGGATACCTATGTGTATAATGCATGGTTTTTAATAAAAACCTTCCCTTTAGATAGGTTTTAAGGTAATCAATAATTATCTCCGGGTGTTTCTTGGCATTCTGTCCACTGAATTCGTTCATTCCTTCAAGGTAAGAAGCATCATCGGCAATTGGAGAAATTATCGATAACTTTTCAACTTTTCCTAAATCAAAATCCTCTTTTCCTGCGCCCGGCGCAACATGCAAAAGCCCCGTTCCTTCTGTTGAAACAACAATTTCCGATCCGTCCACAACCCTATGGAATGTATCTGGATTTTCTTTTCTTGCCTCCTCTACCATTGGCAGATTATCAAACGGCCCTTCATATTTAAGTCCGATTAACTTTTGTCCCTTTATTTCCTCCAATTCTTCCCATTCTCCTTCAACCGAATTGAAAATATAATCGGAAACAGCAAGTTGTTTACCCTTTAGCTCTCTTGTCGGCACTTGTCCAAGCTCATCTTTTGCTATAAATATAATTTTTTCGTTAAGCTTATTATTCTTGTAAATTTTATATGTAAATTTAGAATTTACACCTACCGCTACATTTGCAGGAATTGTCCACGGAGTTGTTGTCCAAACCAAAAGGAAAGTATTTTCAAACCCCTTATCCAAAATCGGCAGTTTAAAAAATATCGTCTCATGAGTTAACTCTTTATAATCTTCCGTTAGCATCTCATGCTGGGAAATTGCCGTTTCGCACCTTGGACACCAAGGAACAGAATCTTTTCCCTTATAAATCCAACCCCTGTCACTACAGGTTTTTAAGAAATGCCAAATCATGTAATTATTTTCATCCGACATTGTGTAATAGGAGTTGTCCCAATCCATAAACTCTGCCAGTCTTTGGCTTTGCATAGCTTGCATCGTGGAATATTTTATGACCCTGTCTTTACAAAGTTGAACAAATTTGGCAATACTTGCTTTCCTATCTCCTTCAACAAGATTTTCAATATCTTTTTTATTCCTAATTCCCAACTCTTTTTCTACTTCTACTTCAACCCACAGGCCCTGACAATCAAATCCATTCTGAAACCTCTGCCTATACCCTCGCATATTCCAAAACCTTTGCCAAAGATCTTTGTAAGTTCTTCCCCATGCATGATGAACTGCCATCGGATTATTAGCGGTAATCGGACCATCCAAAAATGAATAGACATCTTTTGACTTATCGTTCCTATGTAGGTACTTATCAACCAGTTTTTCTTTTTCCCAACGGTTAAGTATTTCTTTTTCCAAGGCAGGAAAATCTACTTGGGGGGTAACAGGCTTAAAACCGTCCTTAGAATTCTTAGAAGACTTCGTTTCTGACATAAAATTTATTTTAGCTTAATTTGAACCTAACTTCAACCGGAAGTATTGCATTTTAAGATAAATTTTTTACGTAGAGGTTAATTAGTTCAATCATTTCCTGCGTTGTCTTGGTTAAATTTATTTTATTCCTAAATTCCGTTGCGACATTAAAATTATTAATATACATTTTGCTAAACTTTTTAAGGCTATCGGGGTTCTTTTCATCTTTCCAGATTTTTTCAAAAAGTTTTATATGTTCTAAATACAAATTTAGTCTCATAACTGCAGTTTCATTTCTATAATCAAATGTATTATTAAAAATCCACGGGTCAAAAAAAACTCCTCTGCCGATCATAAATCCATCACAGCCATACTTTTCAAATTTTTGCCCTATCTCTTCTTTAGTTTTTATATCTCCGTTGCCGACGATCTTAGTATCCGGTGCAATCTTGTTTTTTAACTTAATTATTTTAGGCATTAATTCCCAATGAGCATCTACTTTTGATAATTCCGCAACCGTACGCAAATGTATTATTAATGCAGGCAAATCTTGTTCGAGTAAAAAGGATATCCAATCGTTAATTTGCTCGTTTTCAAAACCCAATCTGGTCTTAACGCTTACCGGTAGGCCCTGTGCCCCTTCTTTGGTAGCCTGAATTATTTCTTTAGCAAGCGGCTTGTTCTTAATTAATGCCGAACACGCTCCTTTTTTAACTACCCCATAGATTGGACAACCCATATTAAGATCTATTCCGGAAAATCCCATTTTTTTGCAAAGTTTTGCTGTATCATAAAAATCTTTCGGATTAAGACCCCAAATCTGGGCAACGACCGGCAGCTCATTTTTCTTAAATTTCAAGCTTCTTACAACCTTTTCAAACCCTTTAGACATAAGTCCGCTTGTGCTGGTAAACTCTGTAAAAAATACGTCCGGCCTTCCAATACTAACCATCATTTGCCTAAATACAACGTCCGTTACCCCATCCATCGGAGCAAGAACTGTAAAAGGTTTTGGTAATTTTTGCCAAAAGTTATTCATTATTAAATTTATATAAAAGCAATTTTAGCTTATACAAATCCAAACATCAATTTAATAAAATGAAGTGTTATAATCTACCGTATAATTATTGCCATTTAAAATATATTGGTACGTAAACTTATGAATTTAAAAACCAAATATTTGCTTATTTTATTTCTGCCAATTTTATTTGCCTTGTATTTATTCACTACGGATATAAACATGCCCTATGTCGGCCCCAACGCATCGGATTTTAACTTAATGTCCCTTGCCTCAAGAAACTTTATAAATTTTGGATTTTTTAACTTAAAGTTTGCACCGGTTGTAGAGTTAACAAAAAACCTTCCCCAAAATCCTGCCTTCTACCTTCATCATCCGCCCCTTACCGTCTACATAGAAACTTTTCTTTTTAAAATATTCGGAGACGGATTTTGGGTCGGAAGACTGGCAAAAGTATTGCCTGCATTTTTAATTTTACCGGTCATATATTTTATCGGCAAAGAATTAAATGATAAGAAATTCGCTGTACTTAGTCTTTTTATCGCTTCCTTAGTTCCCACAACTGTAGTATTTGGAAAAATTACTTTTCAGGGGCCATGGACTTTATTATTTATAACTTTAACATCATATTTTTCATTAAAGTATATTAGAACTAAAAATGAAAAAAACTTTTATCTTGCATTAATTGCCGTTATCTTGGGAACCTTATGCGACTGGCCAATGACTTATTTTACTCCGTTTCTGTTCCCGCTTTTTCTAAAACACAAAAAATGGAGAAAGGGCTTGATTCTTATTGCAACTTCTACGGTTACAGCAATTTTATTCCTGTTTTATGCCTATCTTGTACTTGGAAATTTTAATAATCTAATTGCATCAATATTAAACCGGAGTGTTGGAAGTTTATTATTTTCATTATCTTTGTGGCCACTTCGTTGGTCTCTGCTTTTAATAATAAGATTTATTATTTATTTTAATCCCATATTCGTAATTTTAAGTCTTTTCTATTTAATAATTTTTGTAAGAAAATTGCTTGTAAAAAAATTAGACAATATAGACCTTTTGCTTTTTGCCTATTTTTCCTGTGGAATAGCAAATATAATTCTTTTTCCCGAAGGCTCATTCGGGCATCCATTCTGGATTTATATCCTTACACCATTTATAGTATTTGCCTCCGCAAGGATTATTCTAGACAACTTAATAAAATTTAAATTTCTTGTTCTTGCTGTTTTATTTTTCTCAATAATTTATGCATTAAGGATACAAGATTGGAAATACCAACAAGATGCGTCTAACCTTTTTAGATACATTCTTGCAAAAGCTGTAAGTCCTTACCTTATCCCTTACGATACCATAATTGTAAATCCGGGTTCTTATGTAGATAGCGACCTGTACGCATATGCTTTTTACCAAAATGTAAAAGAAGTATTGGCCATACCGCAAAATCAAAACAAATTAAAAAACGCTAATTTCTATGTATTTAGCTGCATAGGTTGCAATTTAAATACCCCCGAAATAAATTATCTTGCAAAGTTATATGCATTTAGAACCTACGGTTCACCACCCGCAAGGGTATATATATTCTTTTTAAAAGAAAAACAAACAGCAGAAATTCCCGATCCGATTATTAGTGAATCTAAAATGGTTCAAAACCAAGTGGTTCCTAAGAAGGAAAGTCTTTTAAGGTCAACATATAATTACTTAATTAATTTCTTAAAAGCCCCCCAGATATAATTTTATTCTTTTATTATCTTTGTGTTAACATTGAATATTCTTGCAATAATTAAGAATATATTTACTAAGCTTTTTCCTCTTTCTGTTATTATATATCCTCCGCTCCTAGAGCTTACATTTCCGGAATAAATTTGTTCATTTAATCTTTTATCCATTGCTTTATCGTCCTTTACATATTGTTTAACGAATGCGTCAGACAATTGACTGTCTGTAAGTATTACATTGGAATTTTTATCAAGGTATCCTAACATGTAAACAGACACCGAACGTTCAATTGTTACCGGAACTAATGTAAAAAACATAATATTAATTGAAACAAATAATACCATTACCATTATTAAATCTCTGTATGTTAATAGTCTTCCGTATTTTGATTTTTTAAATATAAGCATTATTGCCAACATTAGTAAACTCGCAAAAACAAGCAAATATATTCCTCTATAAAAAAGTATTGATACCCACCCAAAAATAGGAGTACTAAAACTAAGGACAAAAAGTAAAGTTCCTAATAGAAAAAACGCAAAATCCAAGAGTGCAATTTTTAAAACATCTTTTTTATTCATCTTATTTAAGCAGCATACTTTTAAATTTCTTATATATCACTTTTTGATCTAACTTAGATATTTCGTTCTTAACTAGCATTGCGAATATTATAAAATAAAATGGAGAAAATTGAAGCAGCAATCTGTCTATAGAGGAAGAAACATAGATATGAGGATCTATATTTGAAAAAAGATAATTAATAAGTAAAAATGCTGACATCATCGATAAAGTTAATAATAATATTCTAGTTTGTAAATTAATCTTTATTTTACCAAACAAAGAGAATAATAAAAAAACTGGCCAAAATATATACCAATTGTTAACATTTATCATTTCTTTAGCCGTAAAATACACTACCTCAAAACTACGCAGTAGCAATGTTTGGAATGTTGGAATAATATAATAAAAGTCGTTGGGAATTTGGGAATAATAAATAATTAGTCTCCAAAGAATAAATGGAAACAGCGAAATAAAGAGTGAAAACAATTTAACTTTTTTTATAACCGGAATAAATAATAAAATCGCAATTAAAAATATGCCTTCGGCTTTAATTTGTGATGCAATCATAATTGATATTATTAACGACCAAAAATATTTATAGTTTTTAGTCTCCAGGAATTTAAAAGTTAAAAAAATTGAGATCCAGTATGCAAAAACGACAAATATATCTGCATCACCCGAATGCATTCTTCCGCCCGCTGCCAAAAGAGGTGAAAACATTGAATAACAGTAGGTAAATAATAGTGCATAAGTTTTGCTAAAATTAATTTGCCTAAAAACTTTATATGTAATAGACAATACTAGTAAATAAAGTAACGGATTAATAAAAGCAACAACGCTTGTATTTATACTCCCTAAAATCAAATAGAAAAAATAGAAAATATATGATACTAATAATGGATATTGCTGATGAGAATTGGAATAAATACTGTCTTTAAGAACATTAATGGGAATATGACCGCCACTTAAAAAAATAGCTTTTGCTTTTAAGTACCAAATACTCACTGCATCTAAACTACTTAATGGATAAAGATGAGCTCCCCAAAACACAAACAAAACATTAAAAACAATTAAAATAATAAGTAAACAATTTATTTTTTGCTGCATACTACCCCCATACTTTCATACCTATAAAGAGCATATACATATTCTCCGTTAGGAGTATTTTGGAAATCTTTTAGCGTTTTATACGGGCAGGTGGAAACCGTAGGTATTATTGGTTTAAGGGATAATTCTTTAATAAACTTAACAAAGTTAAGCATGCTTTTTACAAAAAATGCGGAAAACAGCAGTAAAAATAATAAAACAAGAAGATTATTCTTTAATAAGCTCATTTAGTTAATAATTATACAACAAATATTATAATTAACGGCTAATTTAACCTTATTGAAGCTTAATTGTGGCTAGCGGAAATTCAATTCCAGCTTTATGTTGGGATCAAAAAGCACATTTTGCTCATCATTACTCAATTCAAATTTTTCTATCTTATAACCACTTGGGAAATTTTTAACTTCGGACGGTTTTGTGTTAATTTTGGCCTCATTCTCTATCCACCACTCTTCACTCATATATGGTTTATTTACGGGCCTCGGAGAAACAACTATAAAAGTTACAGGCATTTTTTTATATTCAAATGCTTTTAAATCAGCTTTTTTAAACGAAAAAATCATTGCGTAACGCTGTTGATATGCAAAGGAGTCTGGAGCATAAACAAAATATCCAAACTGTTTTCCTCTTTCCTCTTTTATTATAGAGGAAGCAACATTCTTCAAAGAGACCCATGAATCGGGAATTTTACCTATTGTAGTACTCGAACTTTCCACGAATGCTTTTGCGGTATTAAAATTAAGATATAAAACCACTATAACTATTAAAATAAATAGTTGTCTATATTTTCCTACACTAAGGATACCAAGCCAAATAATCGTTAAGGGAATTAGAAAAAATATTTGGTCAACCAAAAGTGCTCCTTTATTAAAATAACTAAGCACCATAAATCCAAAATAATAAAACGCCAAAATAATAAAAAATGTCCTATGTTTTTCTTTGTTTTTAATTTTAATAATCGTAAACAACATTACTAAAATAAAAATTAAAACTGATAAGTAGACTATGTTTGTTAATAAAAGTTGCATTGAAACTGCTAAGTCAATTCTCTGAAAAATCCAGTCATTAAAAGGAATAATAAATTTCGAAGATTTACCTAAATTAAGTAAAGATTTAGTAATTAAAAAGTTATGTCTTAAATCAAAAATTATAAAATTAATACAAAACAAAGGAAGCGTAAAAAGTGAAAAAATATGAATCCATAATTTATTCTTTACAATAAATCCCAAACTAAGTCCCAGGGAAAGCATTGCAAGCAAAATGCCGGAACCAATATTCAAATGTATAAGAAAAGCGGCTAACATAAAATGTATAGCTAAAAATACTGGTCTTTTACTTAGAAAATATTTGTAAATCGAAAAAAGAAATGCAGGTATAAAGAAATACATTGCGTATGGACCAAACATACTATCTATAAAAGGAACAATATAAACCGACAACATGGCTGTTGTAAGAAAAGCAGCTAAATTACCGAATAATTTTTTCATAATTATAAAAGTAGTTACTAACGAAATTATGGAGAATAAAACCCAACCCCAGGCAACTGTTACAGGATCACCTTTACCGATAAGATAGGCAGGGTAATTCAAATAGGTCCACAGTGGCCCATGGAAAACACCTTGCACATTAGACCTTGCTCCAATCAAAACAATTTTTTTCTGGTCTAGTTCTTGTAAAAGAAGAAAATCACGTCCGATATCATTTGATAAGTTAACCTCTCCCAACCTTACCAAAGTAGAGGATAAAAAAATGTTATAAATTATAAAAATTGCAAAAAATAAATAAAATCCCCTTTTAAACCAAACTAACATAATTCTATTATTTAAAATTTATAACCCAAATACAAGTCAACAAAATTTTTGGGGAATTTATATAAGAAATTATATATTAATTCTTCTACCTTAAGTGTGTAACCGATGTATCTCATCTTCTGCAGAAATGACAGAATACGGAAAGTCTAGTTCTTTTGAGGGATATATAAAAAATTAAAAGCACTAGACAGCTATTGCTCGAAAAGATCCGTTTGCGTAGACTTAAGATTATCCTTAAGCGACTTAGCTGGTAAAATAACCTCATTTGATTGTATTTTCGCGGAGTTAACTAAACTACTTTGTATAGATTTTTGCTTCCAAATGTTAAATCAAATATTACGGATTTTTACCTAAAAATATTTATCGCAGATATAGAAAATGTAAACGTGTAGCTATAAATTTTTTGTCCTAATTGAATAAATGTCCAAGAGTTATTCAAACCGTACTAATATACCAACTTTAAAATAATTCGCTCATAGAGAACCTGTTAAAACTTTTGTTAATCCACCTTTACCGTTTAGGGTAACTTTTAAAACGATATTATGTATTCCACTATTATATACACATAATCCACCCGTTGAACACGTTCCCAAGATAATTTGCGGAGAGGAATAGGTTGAGCCCTTAACCGAATCACTACCTATAACCCCCTGAGGCACCGAACTTGTATCATAAGTAAGCGTATAAGATAAATTTTTATAGTCGGAAACTCCCTCAATCGTAAAAGTAAGATATTTATTATCGCTAGATTCAATAAGAGTTAGTGTTGGAGTAGGAATTTTATCTGGTATCTCGCATTTATTATTCCATATTGCTTGACCTAAAGCTGTCCAGTTATGCCCATTTGGATAATTAGAGTCTTGCGTTGGAGGAATAATATCATCCGAATTTATTCCACTACTTCCATGACCATCTCCAAGCGAGGACAAATTGACACTTATTTCATTATATGGATTATTTTTACTACTCGTTGCATGACAAATAGTAATTTTTTGTCCTGAAGCCTCCCAATAACCTGTAGAAAAAATATTACCGGATAATGCTAATCCGTTAGAGAAAAAGGCACCAGTTGGCCTAATAATTATTAAACTAATTACGGTACTTGTTAAAAACAAAATTAGTATAATTGGCATTTTTGCTTCATTTACCTTATTTTTAATTTCATCTTTAACTATTTTTCTTATATTAAAAATTTCATTAATAATTATTAATAGGGCAGGCAAAATTATAAAAAAGATAAACCCTAGTGGTGTTTTAGTCCATTCAGAGATATATCCTAAATACGGTAATGTAAAAATTTCCCTACCCTTAACACTTGATAAGCTAACCGCATCTACATCATTTGTGCTATTTGCATCACCTTTAGTAGTAATTTTTCCGTCTTTAGAAATTTTTACAATCCTATGAGTTACAGGAGAAACTGATTTATTTACGGAAAACGTAATAATATCACCCTTTTTTAAATCCTTTGGATTAACTTGTTCTACAAAAATTACAGAACCTGTTTTTATCTCCGGCTCCATTGAGCCTGACATTACCCTAAATACCTGAAAGGTTTTTATCGGTGAAAAGGAAATTAACACCAAAAGCAAAACGGAAATGCAAAGCACAAAAATAACTAGCACCATCAATAATTTTTTAAAGACTAATAATATATTTTTCATAAATACCTTATTAGATTACCCAAAATTAATTGGGTAATCTATAAAGTAACAAGTTTGTAAATTAAAAACTACTTGTTAAATATGGAACTGTACCGGGAACCGGACCTCCATGTTGAACGGCATAGATTAAAATCTTCGTATCCGTATTGTTTACATTTTGTTTATCATTTCCAACATTGGAATTAAGAGTAAACTGAAGATCATATGCTTGCCATCCTGCACTTATATTGCTTGCTAAACTTATCCAATTGGTAGACAAAGTATTAACATATCCTTCCCAAACTTCCGTATTCGTACCTGCCTTATAGATTCTAAGATAAGTAATATCTGCAATATATGCTTGCTCTCCGGGAGCACTTATGCCCCCAGCTCCAACATACAAATCGGCATTTATACTACCAGTGTAATTAACGCCGACATTGTGAACCCATACTGGTACGCCCGGTGTTAATCCCGTTACACTTAGACCTTGTGTATTAAAACCACCTATCGTAACAGTACCCGTAGCAAAAGTATTAGAACCTAATACTTGACCATTAGAAAAGTAAGCAGTTGTTGCTACTGCTGCTGCAGAAAAAGCAAGAGAAATCATTAAAACGCTTAATAAAATTCTTTTTATCATTTTATTCACCCCCTTTCTATTAAAGGATTAAAATTAAATAATTTGTGATTTAAAAATTGGCGGATTATGCTTGAGGAAAACTGAGGATAAGATGAAAAACCTGCCTTTTTCATATCGGTATAATCGCACTTTACCCCTTATTTGTCAATAACTAGGGTTATAAAATTTATTTTATGTCGCACAACATATAATTACGATATATATTTGAGGCTAAATATTTTTTTCTAGTTTGTCTTGAGGCTAATTGATTAACTATAAGGTTATATTTTGTGAAGTTTTTTGCTATTGGGGGCATATTACAACATTTGGATTATTCATATAATTTATACACGACTTAACGCTATTTGAGTTATTAGGTATTCCACAAATTAGATTAATAATGGGACTTCCATCAGGGTGTAACATGGAAACGCATGCTACCGGAGTTTTATATTGATCAACACAAGGCGTTACGCCGGACAAATACACTTTAGGGCAATATAATGGTCCTACGAAATACTTAGCTTGTTGTAAAGGTATTGGCGTAGGGGTATCTGTTAAAGTGGGTGCCGTTGTTAAAGTTGGACTAATCGAAGGTAAGGTAATTGTGGAAGTAGAACTTTTAGCTACCGGATTCCCAAGATAAATGCTATTTTTAGTTAAAAAATAAACTAACAAGAGGATAGCAAAAATCAATATTACAGCAAAAAATTTATCTTTTGTAAAATATAACCCGTCTTCTTCTTGCTTGTTTTTAGTCATCTTAATTTTCTTATACACTTTATATAAGCAAAAATCAATTTAAAGAAGAATTTGGTGGTTTAATTTTTTTGTCTAAGAAATGCGGGAATGTCCCATGCGTCGTCTTCTTCCTCCGCTGCAGGCGCTTCTGTAGGCATTGGAGGCTCTTGTACCGTATTTGTCTGATTATTTACCTGCTGTTGGCTTTGCTCCATAACTCTATTAATAGTTGGCGTCATAAATTCCTTAAGAGTTTGCCTGGTTGAATCAAATCCTGTTGCAATTACGGTGATCTTAAGCTGATCATGCATCGTTTCATCAATTGTAGCTCCGAAAATTATATTTGCATCAGGATCGGCAGCTGAAGCAACAATTTTTGCCGCTTCATCAACCTCGTTCATGGTTAAATCCGGTCCTCCGATGATATTAAATAACACTCCTCTTGCTCCGTCCATGGAAATTTCTAAAAGCGGAGATGCAACCGCCGCTCTTGCCGCAGCTTGTGCCCTGTTTTCCCCAACTCCGGTTCCTATTCCCATTAACGCGCTCCCTGCATTGGACATAATTGTCCTAACGTCGGCAAAATCTACATTAATAAGCCCAGGTAAAGTAATAAGATCGGAAATTCCCTGTACACCCTGTGTAAGAACCGAATCGGCAACTTTAAATGCTTCTAAAAGCGAAAGTTTTTTATCGACAACGTCTAATATCCTTTGGTTTGGGATAATAATTAAAGTATCGACCTTATCTTTAAGCTCTTCTATCCCGTCTTCTGCTGCAACCATTCTCCTTGTTCCTTCAAACGCAAATGGTTTGGTAACAACAGCAACTGTTAATGCGCCAACCTCTTTTGCAGCTCTTGCAATTACAGGGGTTGCACCTGTTCCTGTTCCTCCACCCATTCCCGCAGTTAAGAAAATCATGTCTGTACCATTAATTAATTCTTTTATTTTCTCGTAAGATTCTTCTGCTGCTTCTTTTCCTATATCCGGATTTCCGCCCGACCCAAGACCTTTGGTTAAATTTTCTCCAATTTGAAGTTTAGTTGCTGCCTGATTTAAAAGAAGACTCTGTGCATCGGTATTTACACAAATAAAATCAACACCCTGGATCGTGCTTTGGGAAATCATCGAATTTAAGGCATTTCCGCCACCTCCACCGATTCCCATCACCCTTATTTTTGCAAAATTTGTTGTCTGCGGTTTAATTAACATATTTGTTTCTGGATACTAGCAAATTAACATTAAATTTGCAAGTTCCGTATATTCTTTTGAGACAGAATTTTTAAGGCAGACCCTTTAGTAAAACTTTAGGGTAAAAATGACTTTACAAACGAAATTACTTTAGAAAAAATCTTGTTATCTATTTTTATACCCGGTATCTTTGGCATCGAAAAACCAAAGGGAAGAGAATTTTGTACATCAAGACCGCCGCCATACACTGTTAAACCAACAACTGTTGAAAAAGAAGGTTCTTGGATTTCGTCTATTATCCCTTTTATATTTGTTGGAATTGCAACTCTAACAGGCATTGCAAGCATCCTTTTTGCTGCATCCGTTACACCGGTTGTTTTTGCTCCGCCGCCGGTAATAACAAGCCCTGATGGAGTTTGTCCGATAAAACCACTTTTCTTAATTTCTATACCTACCATTGTAAATATTTCGTTTAATCTTGGTCTGATAATCCCATCAACTAAGGTTTTTTTAGAAACTTTCTTTAATTCTTCAGGCAAATTAAGGTCTGAAAGATCTACCTCGTCACCTACTTTTTCTTCTGTCCTTTCATTTTCTCCCTCTTGATCTACTCTAACTGCTTTCCTGGCGGGAATTGATAAATGCAACTTAATTTTCTCAGCAGACTCCAAAGATATCCTTAAACCAATCGCAAGATCATTGGTTATGTGTTTTGCGCCGATTGGAAGAACGGAAGAATAAGCTACCGAACCGTCCACATAAACCGAGATATCGGTTGTTCCGGCACCAATATCAACTAGTACTACACCCAATTCTTTTTCCGTATCCGAAAGAGTTGCAAGCGAACTTGCGTATCCGCTAAAAACCACTCCGTCCAAATCAACCCCAACATTAGAAAATGCCTTTTCCATATTTTTAATTGATACCGCGTTAGCAGAAATTATGTGTGTATCAACTTCAAGCCTAACACCCGTCATACCAATTGGGTCTTTAATTCCTTCTTGACCATCAACAATGTAACTTCGGGGGAGTACGTGAATAATTTCCCTACTTGAGGGAAGAGATACTGCTCTTGCCGCATCGAACACTCTTGCTAAATCACTCTCCGTAATTTCGCCTTCCGGTCTTGCAACTGCGACAACACCTCTAGAGTTTTGTGACTCAATATGGCTTCCGCCAATAGACGCAACAACATGCGAGGCCGAATAACCGGCCATTCGCTCAGCTGCTTCTAAGGAATTATTTATTGAAATTACAGCTTCATCTATATCTACAATTTGACCTTTTTTAATTCCGTTAGCCTGCGTCTCGGATACACCTAAAACATTTACATCTTCATCAACTTTTGCAATTAAAGTAACAATTTTTGAAGTACCGATATCAATTGCGACAACTATTTTTCCTTCACTCATAAATTTAAAATGAAATTACAGGACGATCGTACCTAAAATCTACGATCTTAAGCTTCTTCCCTTCTATTGTAAGCCTAGAAAGTATTAATTGTAAAGAGGATAGTTGCGCCTTTAAGTCTTTTTTTGAAGACAAAATTACCTCACCACCATCCGATAGTGTAATACTATATGAACCGTCATTATTCGATTTAATATTTGAAAAATTAATATTCGCACCCTTTAATGTTTGCTCCAAGTTAGACGTGCCTGTTTGTTGGTTTTCCAAAACCGGATTTATATAAACTTTTCTGCCAAAGGAAAAATTAGTGTATACAAAAACTCCCAAAACAAATAAAAATAAAATAATTACACCCGAAAATATTAATTGTTTTTTTCGTTTTTTATTTCGATCTTTTTTAAGAAGCCTTTTTTGGATAAACATCTTCAAGTACAGAAATAATTTTATCTGCTGATTCTTTTACTAGAACGTTTTCCTTTAATTGATATTTATCTATATTCTTATAAAAGTTAATAATTTTATCGTAGAGGCCTTCCGATTCTAAATCTTCTTCTAAATACACTTCTCCAAGACCGATTTGCTTAAAAAAGTATGCATTTTTTATTTGCTCACTGTGTTTGGTTAACGATAAAGGTATTAAAATCGCCGCTTTTTTAAGGTAAATTAATTCAGTTACCGTATTAATTCCGGATCTTCCTATTACAAAACTTGATGCCAACATATTTTTGGATACTTCATCAACATCCATAAATTTCACTAACTTGTATTTATCAGCCAATTGTTTTGGTAAAGTTTCCTTTAACTCTAAAAGTTTTTGGAAATCATTGTGTTTTTTATAATCACCTGTCTGATGGAAAACTACAAAGTCCTTTAAAAGTTTTTTTATTATTTTTAAAATTAACATATTTATAGTATGAGATCCTAAACTTCCGCCGCTAATGTATATTGATTTTTCCTGTTGTTGATTTTTCAAATTCAATACGCTACCTCTTAAAGGATTTCCGGTTAGAATAGTTTTCTTCTTTGGAAAATAACTTTCTGAAGACTTCCAGGAAACACATATCTTATCTGCAAATTTCGAAAGTACTCTGTTTGCAAACCCAGCTGCAAGAATTTGTTCATGTATAACCAGTGGTATTCCTAATGATTTTGCGGCAATACCCACAGGCACGGAAACATAGCTTCCAAAACCCAAGACCACATCCGGCTTAACATCAATTAATATTTTATAAGCACCTAAAAATCCGCTTGGAATTCTTAAAAGCGAAGAAACAGTGTACTTGGTAAATTTTCTCTGCAATCTTCCGGTTTTAATTTCATAAAATGGAATTCCCAATTTTGTAATGGTTTGGTATTCAAAAGAAATAGCGCTGTCACCTTCAAAAGCGTGTTTTCTACCAACATAAAGAACTTCATGTTTTCCTTTAAGTTTTTCTATAACTGCAAGTGCAGGCGTCAAATGCCCGCCTGTAATTAAAATTTTCATACTTTGCTTTGTTTAGATATGTTAAGTAAAATTCCGATTGCTGCCAAATTGATAATTAAAGCCGAACCTCCATAAGAAATAAACGGCAAAGGAATTCCCGTAAGCGGTAACAGTGCCGTTTGTGCTGCTAAGTTAATCATTATTTGTCCTGCTAAAAACGAAATTATCCCCCCTGCCAATAATTTTCCAAATAGATCTTTTGCGTTTGTAGCAATCCTAAATCCCCTCCATATAACAATTATAAACACAAAAATTATTGCTAGGGATCCCAAAAAACCCAACTCTTCTGCAATTATCGCAAAAATAGAATCGGTGGTACTCTCAGGAAGAAAGGCATACTTTTGTAATGAATTTCCAATCCCCACCCCAGTTAAACCTCCCGAACCCAAAGCAATAAGTATTTGCCTAACATGATATGACGTTGAATCAACGTTTTGAGAAACGTTTAAAAAAGTAGTAAGTCTTGCTGCTCTATATGGTTCAAGCTTTGCAAAAATTAGTCCTAAAACGGCAATAACTGGTCCCATTATTACAAAATAGATTGTTTTCGCTCCTGATAAAAAATAAATTACAATTCCCTCAAACAATATAATTGCCGCCGTTCCCATATCCGGCTCAAGCATTACCAAAAATATTATAAATGCCAAAAGTAATAGGAATGCCCAAAGTCTCCCCTTTTCTTTATTCGAAAACCAGGCTGCCAAGTAGGTAGATAGTGCCAGCTTTACAAACTCAGAAGGCTGTAAAAGCGTAAAGTGTAAATTAATCCACCGTCTTGCGCCCAATAATTTTACCCCTACACCGGGTACAAACACCAATATTAAAAGCGCAATTGCAAAAACCATGATCGGTAAAGCAAGATTGTAGAACTTGTGATAATCAAAATGAGAAAAAAACCCAAGCGCCACAGCCCCCAAGATTACCCAAAAAAATTGGTCTTTTATGTAATGATATTTATCTGCAAAATCTCTAAATGCAACATAGGAAGAAGCATCATAGATCATAAACAATCCGAAAAGAGTTAAAAACAATACGGATATTAGAAGAACTAAATCAATTCTTTTCATTATTTGTAATACGCAAGGTATAACCCAAGTATTGCAAATACAATCCCCAACCACCAGGCGCGCATTACGATTTTTGGCTCATCCCAACCTCTTTTTTGAAAATATAAATGTAAGGGTGCAATCGGCAATATTTTTCTTTTTAAAAATTTCTTCCCTAAAATTTGAACTAAAGATGAACCTACCTCTAAAACAAAAACCCCTCCAATAATGGCAATTGCCAAAATTTTGCCGGTTAAAAGTCCAATTATTGCCAAAGACGCGCCGAGTGACATAGATCCTACGTCACCTAACCAAATCCTCGCTTTATACACGTTAAAATATAAAAAGGCAGCAACGCTGCCCATAAGTATAGCAATAAAAAGTCCAAGGCTCTGCTCAACATTAGCAAATGAAATCGAAAGGAATGCAACCAGTGCAATTAGCAGTAGTCCGGGCGCTAAGCCGTCTAGACCGTCAGTAATATTAAAGGCGTTTGCAAAAGATACAATCACAAATACTGCAAACGGAATATACAAAAATCCTACATTAACTTGCCCCAAGCCCCGTACAAACAAAAAACTATAACCAAGATGCGTGTATAAAATAGTTGCGGGAACAACAGCTAAAAGGCACTGAAGAATAAATTTATGTCTAAACCTTAAACCAAAAAAATTAATATTGTCCCTTCCATTTATCAATTTTTTAACATCATCATAAAACCCCAGAACCCCAAAGCTAATAAATGTGAAAAGGATTACGAAAATTTCCCATAAGCTAACATCCACGTTTAAAACACCAAAAGACCATAAGAAAAGAACAGAAACTATGATAATTATAAGCAGTCCTCCGCCAAATGGAGTACCCACCTTCCAGGCGTGAAATTTATCAAAAATGGGTGTCGGTTTATTAAATAGATCTACGGTTTTTTGGTCTTGTCTTCTTAGCTTAATTTTATATAAAAAGTCTATAAAAGGAACTATAAGAAGCGCTGTGATTACTAGGGAAAGCAAAGTAAAACCTAATAGTTGGGCCATAGATTATATTATAATACTTGAAGTTAGCTTATTCAATAAATCTATATCA
Organism: bacterium; assembly: GCA_021780675.1. GTDB lineage: Bacteria > Patescibacteriota > Microgenomatia > Levybacterales > UBA12049 > DAHWUP01. The sequence goes on along the minus strand of JAJXYH010000019.1, from coordinate 12,322 downwards.
AATTGTATATGAGAACTAATTTTTTTTGATTAATTTTTGAGCCTCTAAAAGCTCTTCCTGTGTATTAACACCTCTCCATAAAAGATTTCCCGCGGCAAGCGTTTCTATCTTTTCATAATTTTTTATACCCAAATCTATAAGACTGGTTAAGTAATATTCACCGGTAATCGGGCTTTTCTTAACTTTTTTTAAATATTTTTTTAAAAAAGAGACTTTAAAAATATAACATGCGGGATTAACTTCGGTGATTTTTCTTTGTGCTTTAGTCGCGTCTTTTTCCTCCACAACTGCCAGCACTTTTCCTTTTGAATCTCTTACAACCCTTCCTAAACCAAGAGGATTATTTTTTTTAATTGTTAAAAACGTAAAAGCCGCTTGGTCTTTAATATGTTTATTAACAAGCTTATTAATTATCTCACTCGTATAAAAAGCGGAATCATCTCCATTTAAGACCAAAACCTCTTTAACCTCTCCTGACAATTTTTTAATTGCTGTTGAAACGGCATGTGCAGTCCCTAACCTTTGTTTTTGCTCTGCAAAAATTACCCCGCCGTCTAAAAGTTTCATTACCGACTCTTTCGCAAAACCGACTACTACCACAATATTTTTTATATTATTGTCTTTTAAAAATTCAACCGTATGTAAGATCATCGGTTTATCTGCTAAGTGAAGCGCGACCTTGTTTATTTGCTTAGATTTCATTCTGGTACCTTTACCCGCAGCAAGTATTATCGCTCCTATTGTTTTATTCATAAATTTCTTCTTTTACTCTTTTTATGTTTGCGCCTAATTTTTTAAGTCTTTTATCAAACTCTTCGTATCCCCTATCCAAGTGCTCAATCCCTAGTAAAACACTTTCACCCTGAGCTGCCAAGGCTGCAAGAACCAAAGTTGCTCCTGCTCTTAAATCATAAATATTTAAAATTGCATTATGCAATTCTTTTGGACCAGTAATTCTGGCTGCATGAAAGAAATTTTTTCCGTCTTTGTAATTAAAATTATAATATTTTTTGGGGTCTTTAACCTGCGGATTAAAAAGCTCTATTTCTGCGCCCATTTTATTTATATCTTCAACATAAGTAAATCTATTTTCATAAACTCTTTCATGAAGTATCGATGTTCCTTCCGATTTAAGCATTACAACAGACCATGGACCCTGCCAATCTGTCATAAAACCGGGATAATATCCTGTCGTAACATCTTGTGCTTTTAATTTTCCTTTATAGTAAAATCTTATTCCTTTATTTTTTTCTTCATAGTGCCCTCCAATTTTTTCGAAAAGTTCTAAGAATTCTTCAATTCCTTTTTTGGTAATATTTTCAATAAATATATCTCCTCGTGTTGCTAATGCCGCACATGCAAAAGTTACAATCTCATTTCTATCTGGAGCAATAATAAACTTTGCTCCGTGCAATTTTCTTACTCCATCTATTTCTATTCTTCTTGGATTTTGTGTATCTCTTTTAATTTTTCCACCCATTCTATTTAAAAGTGCAATAAGCTCATCAATTTCAGGCTCCTGCCCCGCATTTTCCAAAATTGTTTTACCTTTTGCGTTTGTGGCGGCCAGTATCATTGTTTCCGTTCCCGTATGAGTACTCTTTACAAATTTATAAGATGTTCCTTTTAAACCATCAGGCGCCAGAGCATGAAAATATCCGTCTTTACTTTCATATTTAATCTTAACGCCCATTTGCTTAAGTCCGTCTATGACCCTGTCTATTGGTCTTGCTCCAATCCTGCATCCACCGGGATTAGGAATAATTGCAACTTTTTTACGGGCTAAAAGCGGCGCCAAAAACATAAACGATGGTCTTATTTCTGCTGCTTTTTCCAGAGAAATTTTCTCACTTAGAAATTTATTCATTCTTATTTTTAATTTGTGGTCAATGATTTTAGCTTCTCCGCCTAAATGCCTCACTATTTCAATCATTATTAAAACGTCTGAGATAAGAGGTAAATTTTCGATAACTATCTCCTCATCTGTTAAACATGCTGCAACTAATAATTTTGTAGCTACATTTTTTGAACCAAACACGTTAACCGTTCCCCGCATTTTTTTTCCTCCCTTTACAATAAATTTGTCCATATTAGTTTATTTCCTCCAAAATTTTATATACGTCCCCTGCTCCCATGGTAATTATTATATATTCTCTACCATAAGCCTTCGAAACGACATATTTTACCACATCTTCCAAGTTTTCTGTATATATTACACCGTTTTTTGTAGTTGAAATTTGCTGGGCTAAAATTTCGGATGAAACTAACGGATCGGGAGTTTCCCGTTTGGAAGAGTAAATCTTAGTTAAAATTAGCTCTGTAACATCGGTAAATGAACTCTTAAATTGTTCAAATAAAGATTTCGTACGCGAATATGTATGCGGTTGAAAAATACAAACAATTTTTTTACTCGGATAGGTTTTCCTAAGAGTTTCTAAGGTTTTCCGTATTTCAGTCGGATGATGTGCATAATCATCAAACACTAACGCTCCCTGATAAGTTGTTTTTATATACTCCATTCTTCTTTTAGTGCCTTTAAAAGAAAGTAGTCCCTTTTTTATTTGCTCTATCGGTAATCCCAGTTCTGTACAGGAAATAATTGCAGCCAAAGCGTTAAGCGCATTATGTTCTCCGGACACATTAATTGAAAATTCACCTAAACTTACATCATTTCTTTCTATCCAGAAAAATGTTTTATCTTGCTCAATATTTACCCTTGTTAAGACAAACTCGGCTGTTTTAGAAAATCCATAAGTAATAACATTTCCTTTATAGAATCTAAGAAGCTCTCTTACATTTTCGTTATCTATATTGGTAATTAAAACTCCATCCTTACTTATTCCCTCTGCAAACTTTAGGAATGCGCGTTTTAAATCTTCTAAAGATGCATAAACATCGGGGTGGTCGTATTCAATATTGGTAATTACGCCTATATTGGGCTTTTGCAGTAGCATTTTGGGTGTTTTATCATACTTGGGTTCTGTCGCATATTCATCTGCCTCCGCCACAAAATATTTTCCCTTTCCAAAGTGTCCATCGGAATCCAAAAACGGGATCATTCCTGTACCAACTGCAAAAGAAGGGTCAAGCTTGTTCGCTTTTAAGACAACTGCAATCATTGCTGTCGTTGTTGTCTTTCCGTGGGTTCCTGCGATAGATATTCCTTCATATTTTTTACCGAAAAATTCACCGCTTTGAAATTTAGCAATTGCTTCACCCTGTGTTAATATGGGAATATCTAGATTTTTAGCCTCCAAGTTTTCAGGATTATCAAAACCGCCATTTGCTCCTGTTGTTATTACCAAATCGGCATTTACAACATGTGACTTATCAAAACCTACAAGCGGATTAATACCTGCTTTTTTCAACGGCTCATCCGTTATAAAACTATCTTGAGTGTCACAACCCGTAACTGCAAAACCGGCCTCTTTGGCAATAATTGCAAGCGGTGTCATCCCGACGCCTTTAATTCCGACAAAGTGAATGTTTTTAATTTTTTTCATGTATTTTAAGCGCTTTTTCTACAACGGAGAACTCATCCCACGCTTCTTCCCCATTTCCCATATTCATAGATTTCTCATGCGCTTTTCCCGTAATAATTATTAAATCGTTTTTCTTCGCCATTTTAACGGCTTCTTCTATTGCCTTTTTTCTATTGGGAATTTTTAAAATGTTTACTTTCTCATTTTTAATTCCTACTGAAATCTCATTAATTATTTTATCAACATTTTCACTCCTGGGATCCTCTGCTGTTAAAATTAAAACGTCAGAGTATTCGGAAGATGTTTTTCCTAAGATTGGTCTCTTTTTTGCATCCCTTTCCCCTGCGCTACCAAAAACGTGAATTATTTTTCCCTTAATAATGGGACGAAAATAACTTAAAATTTGATAAAAAGCATTAGGAGTATGGGCAAAATCGATAACAACTTTAAAATCTTTATCATATATAGTCTGCATTCTTCCAATTGGCATCTTAAATACTTTTAATGCATTAATTATCTGATTATTTGTAACCCCCAGTTGTCTTACCGCAGCTACGGCAGCTAATAAATTATATTGATTAAATTTATCTTTAAAGTTAACTGCTCCTAAATTAAAATTATTCGGATTTATATCCGCTTTATCCGATAAGCCGAACGTTAAAAGTTTATGGTTTTTATTTGTTTCTTTTAATTTTGAAATATAAGAATAAGAGTCATCATCAAAATTAACAATTCCAATTTTTGCCTTAAATATCAATTTTAATTTGGTGTATAAATAATTTTTATAGGTTTTATGATAATCCAAGTGTTCATTGGTCACATTCGTTAACACCCCAATTTCAAAAGGAATTCCGTAGATTCTATTCTGATCGATCGCATGAGATGTTACCTCTAATATAAAATAGTCTGTTTCTTTAATGCTGGTCATTTTTATTAATTTTTGTAATGAAAATGAACTGGGGGTAGTAACGTGAAATCCTATATCAAAATTTTTATTGTTTATTACTGCGCCTATGCTTGTTACCATCGAAACCCTAAAATTATTTGCGCTTAATATATGATAAATTAAGCTTACAGTAGTTGTCTTTCCGTCTGTACCGGTAACACCTATTACTTTTATTTTTCTGGTAGGGAAAAGATATGCCGCATTAGCAAGAACAGCCATAAATAAATGGTACTGATTTTTAATCTTTTGCCACATAAACAGTATTATACCTTTTATTTTTACCTTTCTCTAGTTTTTGTATAATAAGATGAATGATAAAAAACGAGTCTAAAAAAACTGTTATTGCAAATAATTTTTTATATAAAACAGGACTTTCGAAAATGGTTGGACTTTTATTTAAACAAGAAGTTGAGGCGATTGTTTTTAGGACCCGCTTTGGAATACACACTTTTTTAATGAGTAAACCATTCGACCTTATTGTATTAAATAAAAGATATGAAGTTGTATTTATCAAAGAATCCGTTAAACCCAATAGAGTAATTTTATGGAATCCAAAGTATGATATCGTTTTGGAATTGCCTGCAGGCAGTGTTAATAATTCTAAAACCGGACTTGGAGACAAATTGAACCTAAAATTATAAAGTTTTCTCTCTTATCCTATCCCAGTATTCACCACGTCTGCAAAGTTTTTCTTTATCTTTAGGGTCTTTAAGAAGCATTTCAACAACTCTTTCTAAGAATAATGTATTCTGCGAACCCTTAACCAGTACTATATTCTTAGGCTTAACTTGCTCCAAAATTGTTGATTTTGCCGAAGTAAAGTTTAAAAACGAAGATACAGGGAAGTTATTACTTCTTAGAATCGGTAATATATATTTTTGACTTAACGGTCCGATTAAAATCACAGCATCCAAGGTCTCAAGAATTTTTCTCGCAACTTCCTCGTGCAGTGGCTTACTCATGGTTCCAAGCTCCCTCATATCCCCAATGATCCCAACTCTTCTTCTTTGGTTGCCAATTTCTTTAACAAAGCCTAGTAAGTCTAAAATCGGAGTAAGAGTAGCGTTATTGTAAGAAGAATCCACAATAATTGAATCTTTAACGCCTTTAAAAAAACTCATTCTACCGGCAGGCAGGTAAAAATCATTTTCTAAAATACTTATCGATTCCGATATTTTTATTCCTCCTGCCTTACCAACCGCAATCGCGCTTACAAAACTGTATGCAAAATGCACAGGCAGGGGATTGTCGATAGTTAATTTATATTTTTCTCCCTCATGTATAAAATGTAGGTCGAATTTATCAACATAGTTTTTAATTTCATTAATATAAAAATCTGCCGAATCATTTTTTAGAGAAACCGTAATTTTCTTAGCTTGTATTTCTTTTTTCGCCGAATTTATATAATCGTCGTCTATATTTAAAACTGCTGTGCCCGATTCTCCTACCGAGGTTAAAAGAAGCATTTCCTGTTGTGCAGTTAAATTTAATATTTTTTCTTCTACATTTTTAAAGTCTTCATCCATTGCAAGCGGCTCAAAATATTCACTGTGTTCATAAGAAATATTTGTTAAAACCGCAATCTGCGGCTTTATTATTTTAAGTAAATACGACATATTTTTAGGCTCAACCGGACTATCAATACCCATTTCTGCAACATATACATCATATTTATCAAAGTCTAAAAAAAGCCTAAAAGGTGCCTGAACTACGACTCTAAGCCAATCTAAAAATTTATAGCTTCCTGTAGATAACTTTAAAATATCTAAGGGGATTCCTGTCTCGCTGTTCTTTCCTTTTCCCTGCCTTACTTTATATTTTTTACTAAAAATTAAGTAGATAAAATTCGAAAGAGTAGTCTTACCGCTTGCGCCGCCTACACCGATGATTATTGGATTTATACTTCTTAATTTAAGTTTTGCAATAACTCTTAAATAATTAATAATAAATTTTGCAAACACTTTTCTCATTTCAGGTATTATATCTTATTCTCCGCTTGTTGGTGCTATCTGATAATATTCTAACAGAGTTTTAGCAATATCGAAAAAAATTGGCGCTGCGGTTTCTGCTCCATAAATTGAAGCAGTTGGCCTATCTAAAATTACCAGCATTACAAATTTAGGGTTATCGGCAGGCGCAAAACCCACAAATGAAGCTATAGTTTGGTTAGGGTCATAATGTCCGGCAATCGGAATAGAAGCCGTTCCTGTCTTACCGGCTATCCTATATCCCTTTAAACGAGCAAAAGAAGCTTCACCCTTATTTACGGCGTTAACCATTATTTCTGTCATTACCTTGGCAGTTTGAGGGCTTATAGGCGAATCTGTAACCTTAGGAGGGATTTTAACCAACTTCCCTTCGGAATTTTCAACCGCATTCACAACATGAGGCTCCATCCGCTTTCCCTCGTTTGCTATTGCTCCGATTGCATCCAAAATTTCTATCGGAGTTACCGATATTCCCTGTCCAAAGCCGGTAGTTGCCAAATCTACGGCATACCAATCGCTTTTTGGCTTAAGCGGCGCCGAAACTTCACCCTGTAAATCTATGCCGGTATTACTTCCTATTCCAAATTCATTTAAGGCCGTTATCATTTGGTCAACTCCCATTTTTTGGGCAACAAATACCATTCCCGTGTTATCCGAGTGCTGGATGGTTTCAATCATATTGATTCCGGGGAAATATTTGTCATTCCAAGTATGGATTTCATACCCGCTAACCGAAACAGGCCCCGAACAAATATTGCATTTTGTCTGGGGAGTAACCAAATTTTTATCTAAAGCTGCAGACATAACGATCGGTTTAAAAGTCGAACCAGGTTCATAAAGGTCGGAGATAAAAGGGTTTACATATAAATCGCTTGAGTAATCCTGATAGTGTCTTTGATCAAATTTGGGATACGAAGCCATAGCCAATATTCCTCCAGTTTTAGGATCCATAATTCCTACCATTCCACTTTGAGCCCCGTATTTTTCCACCCCGTCTTTTAGTTTCTTTTCGACCAAAAACTGGAATGCGCGGTTAATGTTTAAAACCAATGTCTGTCCGTCGGCTTCACTCTGGTTGCTATTCATTTTTGCCAATATCGGCCTTCCAAATGCATCATGAACCTGAATAGCCGCTCCTTCTTTTCCTTTTAAGAGCCTGTCATAATAGCCTTCCAAACCAAAATAACCTTTATCATTTCCCTGTTCGTCTTTTCCTAAAAAACCCAAAAGCTGGGCCGCCATCGATGCCTCCGGATAGTGTCTTTCATACTCCTGGGAAAAACCAATACCGGGAAGATCAAGGCTTTCGATTTTCTGCTTATTTTCTACGCTCAATCCGTGCTCAAGAGGAACCCAGAATTTATCCAAACTTAAATCAGCACTAATTGATGCAACATCTATGTCTAAATACCGCGATAATAGATCAACCGAGTTTGCCTTATCTTTTATTTCTTGGGGGTTTGCAAAAACAAGGTAAGTGATTTTACTGGTTGCTATCGGAAATCCGTCGGATGTTTCAATATCTCCCCTTTGGGGCAAAATTTTTATCGCTGTGCCGTACTGTGCCTGGGCCATGTCGGACAATTCACTTGCTTTAATAACCTGCCAATAAAATAACCTAAGAATAATCAGAAAGAAGAAAAACACAATGGAAATAAATACGATTTTATATCTCCAGGTCATTGTTTTATAGCAACGGGGATTGTCGTACCAATGGCAAAACTTGACTTTCCTTCCGTATAACCTTGATCATAAGCTTTTTGCGCTAAATTTGTCAAAGAAGATAAATCATATACTTTTTCTGCTAACACGCTGTTTTCCAGTTTTAAACTTTCTGTTTCCTTTTGTATTTGGCCTAAAACCACACCGGAAGTTGCAACATTGTTGGAAATATAGGTTCTAACAAGTGACAAAACTATAATTGTTGAAATCAAAAATATAATTAATAGGGCAGGTTTTTTCATATTAATTTTTTTCAAATACCCTTAACTTTGCACTTCTCGATCTTGAATTTTCTGATTTTTCTTCTTCTGTTGCCTCAATCGGCTTTAAAGTAATAATTTTCCCCATATTTTCTCTTTCTAAATTTTCAAATACTTTTTTTGTACTTATATCCTCAAGCGAATGGAAAGAAATTACCGCTAACCTTCCGCCGCTTTGCAAAAGTCCTACTGCTTTTATTAAACTTTCGTTTAAATTTTCAAGCTCGTTATTTACCGCAATCCTAAGCGCCTGAAAGACCCGTTTATTAATCTCGTTTTTGTTAAAGTTAGACACTTCGCCTCTAAATCCGTAAACGCTTTCAATAATTTTTGATAAATCTCCTGTTGTTTTTATCGCTTTTTCCTTTCGCTTTTTAACAATTGCGTTTGCGATTGCAAAGCTTCGTCTTTCCTGCCCAAACTCACTGAAAATTTTAATAAGGTCTTCTTTTTTTAAAAGATTTACCAAAACTTCAGCCGTTACAGGGCTTTCACTATCCATTCTCATATCAAGCGGCCCGTCTTTTAAAAAACTAAAACCCCGTTTGGGCTCGTCTATTTGATGTGAGGAAACCCCCAGATCATATAGAATCCCTTTAACTTTCCCGAAATTATTTAAATGTGCAATTTTATCGATATCCCTGAAATTTCCCTTAGCTAATGTCAAATCCCTTGTTTCTATCTTGTCTTTAAGTTTTAGGGCAACGTGCTCAAGTGCCTCTTTATCTTGATCTATGCCTAAAACAATTCCACCCGATTTTAAAATTCCAAGAGCATGTCCGCCTCCACCCAGAGTGGCGTCAATGTATTTTTCCTTGCTTTTAACTTGTAAAAGTTCTAAAACCTCGTCTAAAAGAACGCTCTTATGGAAATTATTCATTTCCCTCCCTTTCTCTTTTGACTAATCTTTGCGAAATTGTGTCGATATCTTTTTCTAAGACTTTCCTATACTCTTCCCAAACCTTTTTACTCCAAATCTCAACGTACCTCGAAAGCCCTACGAATACGACATCTGTCTCAATTTTTCCATATTCTCTAAGATAATAAGGGAGTATAAACCTGCCCTTATTGTCGAGCTCGACGTTTGAAGCTCCTCCGAGTAAAAACCTTTGCGTCTGCCGGGTTGCGGAGTCAATAAACGGCCTTCCTTCTGTCCCCTCAAGTAACGCTTTCCAGTTTTTCTCTGATACGACAATAAGCGAGCTTTCATAACCTAAAGTAACAATTAACTTTTCACCCAAGATTTCCCTGAATTTCTTAGGTAACGCTGTTCTTCCTTTAGTATCAACTTTTGAATCATATTGACCGATTAGCACTTTCTCCTGCCTCCTTTTCCCACTATTTCCCAACTTTTCCCACTTTATTTAATATTGCGCTTTATTTCAGGGTCTTGTCAATAGGTAATGAGAATTTTTAGTGCCAACAGAAACCGGAAACACTAAATATAGTAGAGTTTAAACGAATTTATTAAAAAAGCGGGATTAATTACCTGTTGAGGCTAAAGTGGTGGTGGATTGATAGACACTTCCATCGGTTTTTGTGACCTTAAGATCTAATTTTAAATTCCTTACATCGGAGTCGTAATGACATACGTCGGAACATGTTCCAAGAGTAATCTCTTTGGAAACCGGGGTTTTGGTAAGATCAAATTCCCCGATAATTCCCCTAGGTACATCTTCCCCGTTAACTTTTGCGGTATAAGAAAGATCATATTCAATTGAAGAAATTCCATCAATATTGGAAACTGCCGCGATTACGGTTTTTCCGGCTGTACCCGTCTTTAAGGTTAAACCTAATGAACTTGCAGTTATTGTTGGAACCGGTATTTGCGTTGGAAGTGCACTTACTCCGTTATCCGCTGTTTTAGAGGAATTACTTAAAAAAGCTGCGAATCCAATAATAATAACTATTATTATTAAAACCGCTCCTAAGGCTATAAGAAAAACCTTATTTTTTAATAATTTCTTCATTTACTTAAAGATTAGCATAATCAAAACTTATTCCCGTGTCAAGATATTATATTTGTATAAAAAATTGTAAAAAAATAACCTGAAGAATTACTTAAAATTTATTTAACTACAAGGAGTAAGCAGGTTCACTAACACATATACCAACCTTATCGGTTTTATCGAAACTTCAACTTTCCTGCCGACAATTATTAAAGTTAATATTGCTTGAATCTTTTTCCATAATTCAAACTACAGCATTAACTCTGTAGCATAAACATTAAGAATGCTACCTAGCAACTTAGTTAACTTATTTTTAATATAAATTAATTTAAGTTTCATATTCCTCCTTTCATTAAAGATCTATGAATATGATTGCTATTTAATAATATACACTATAAATAGTGTCTAATGCAATACCAATCACTAAATGTGTTATACTTAATGTAACGCAAACTTTAATAAAACGTTACTATGGTAATTTTTATAAATTTGTCTTAAAATCAGCTTAAGATATGGCAAAAAAAACAACCAATAAAAATCTTGACGAAAATTTTTTTGCAAAATTCGGTCCGGTAAAAATATATAAAAAAGATCAGTTGATTGTTGAACCGGAAAAAGAACCGGCCGGGGTATTTTACCTTAAAAAAGGATTTGCCAGGCTATATACAATTTCCAAAGAAGGCAAAGAAATAACCTTTAATATTTATAAACCGGGAATGTATTTTCCGCTTATTTGGGCGTTAAACCAAAATATTAATATCTATTTTATCGAAGCTTTAACAGATGTTGAAGTTTTAAAAGCACCTAAAGAAGAAGTTATAAAAACGCTTCAGCAAAACCCGGACTTACTTTTTTTATTAACACAAAATGCATTTTCGGGACTTGAAGGAATCACCAAACTTATGGATTCGCTTTTATCCAAAAATGCTTACCACCAAATCAGCTCAATCCTTGTGATGCTTACGGTTAGGTTTGGAAAACCTGATGGTAAGCAAACACAAATTGAAGTTCCTCTTACTCATAGAGTCTTAGGGACTCTTGCAGGACTTTCCCGCGAAGCGACCAGCAGGGAACTTGAAAAACTGGTAAAAGAAAAGATAATTACTTATTCCGATCATAAAATAACAATTCTAAACTATAAAAAACTTCAGGAGGAATTTATAAGTAACTCCAGCGAACACATTAACTTCTAGACAAAAGAACCCACCTCAAAACACATGTTGGGTGGGTCAAGAAGCAGAATACTATTTAATACTTAAGTTATGCTTAAAAAAAACAGCCCCTCGGCAGTTTCGTAATGTCAGGAGCTGTTTAAAACAATAAGAATTGAACATTTTTGTCCTTTCCTAAGACAGGTTTTGGCTGCCTATAAACTTTAACGGGATTTTAAAAATATTGTTACACATTTATAATTTGACTAACCATTAAGTTTTAAACTAAGATTAAATTAGGTATGCAACCGGATGATCCAAACACACAAACAAGTGATGCAACCGATTGGTTTGGGCAAATTTTAAAAGCTGCTTTTGCGCAAAAAGCCAGTGATATCCATATTGAACCCGGACAAAACAATGTTACTATCCGCTTTAGAGTAGACGGTAGTTTAATTACATACCAAACTCTTCCGATTGCTTCTTTAAATATGCTTGTATCAAGGATAAAAGTTTTATCGGAACTTGATATTACCAATCATCAGGCTCCACAAGACGGGCATACACAGTTTAGTTTTGAAAATAGAATGTACAGCTTAAGAGTTTCTACCATACCCAGCCAATATGGAGAAACTACGGTCCTAAGAATTTTAAATAGGGAAATGATGATGGGCAACATTAAAACCATGGGATTCGATCAGTTGCAACTTACTATCTTAGAACAAATTCTTAAAAGCCCTAATGGATTACTCATAACCACAGGTCCGACCGGTTCGGGAAAATCAACTTTAATGTATGCCTTACTTAACGAACTTAATAAATCC
>JAJXYH010000053.1 GCA_021780675.1 bacterium | reverse complement strand
CCGATCTCCTTATTAGCTGCTTAAAAGCTTGTTCATAGCCGGGTTTTTCCTTAATGTAATTAATGATTAATTCGATATATTTATCACGCATTATATACAGTATGCCTGATTTTGAGGCTAATTGTCAATGCTTTTAAGCAGCTAATAAGGCGCGTCCAAAAGTGGGTTTTCCTTCTGATTGGTCATCTTGGTCAAAGTATTGTATTCTCCAAATCTCCGCTATGTTTATAACATTGTCTTTAGAAGCACATAGGTATCTTGTTTGGGAAAGTATACTTTTACGCCCGTCAAGTGTATCCACTAAATCAAAAATCGCGCTTGTGGTTTGAACTTTAACGCCCAAGTATCGCCTTAATACAGGTGGCATATGCTTAAATTCGTTAAGTTTAAATGAATCGTTTAATATCGCAGTTGGCGCTTTATCATATTTTAAATGAGGTTCTATTGTGCTTATAAAATCCTTGTCTAAATCGCCATATTTAAAAGGCCTTGCTTCTATTCCTAAGAAATAAGATACTTCCAAAGGTTTTCTGTCGGGGACAAAAGATAGGTTAATAACAGTTGTATCACTTCTCTCCTCTGAAAATATTGCAGCGTCAAAATTATTTTTAAATGTAGTAATTACATTTTGCCTACCCACTTCAGGAATATTATTTGATTCGCCGCTTTGTGGTCTTTGCTCTGTCATAATAAGTAGGAATTATACCAATTATAATGTCTTATAGTCAAATTTGACAAAACGTTTTGTATGTTCCATAATTAATTTATAATGTCGCAAATTATTTTTAATATTAGATTAAATTTGCGTCGTACAATATGAATAACGAACTGCCCGGTCTTATAGACCAATTCTTGGAATATTTGGAAATCGAAAAAAATTGTTCTAAATTAACATTACGGGATTACCGCCATTACTTAGACGTGTTTTCTAAATGGTTCTCCACTACCCTGCCGGGAAAATCAGTTGAAGATTTAGATCTTTCAATTATTAGAAAATATAGGGTATATCTTGCTAACAAGCAAAATGAAAAAGGAGAAACTCTTGTTCGTGTTACTCAGAATTATTATGTTATCGCACTTCGTTCTTTCCTAAGATGGCTTATAAAAAATGATTTTAAAACTTTGGAGCCTTCAAAAATAGACTTACCAAAAACCGAGTCCAGAAGTCTTAAATTTTTGGATAAAGATCAAGTTGACAGGCTTGTTACTTCCTGTGATACGTCTAAAGAAGACGGCCTACGGGACAGAGCGATTTTAGAACTACTCTTTTCAACCGGTCTTCGTGTATCGGAGTTGGTTAGCTTAAATCATGATCAGGTAAATATAGATAGGCGTGAATTTGGGGTTATCGGAAAAGGCCGTAAGCTTCGCATTGTTTTTATTTCTGATAGAGCTGCAGAATGGATCCAAAGATACCTAAAGGAAAGAAAAGATGTTTTTAGGCCGCTTTTTATAAGGTATTCGGGTAAGATTGATGAGTTTGGTAACGGGGAAAAAATGCGGCTAACTGCGAGAAGTGTTGAGAGGATTGTTAAAAAGTATGTTAGGGCCGCCAGAATCCCCGTAGACGCAACAGTACATACCTTAAGGCATTCATTTGCAACAGACCTTTTAACTAATGGAGCGGACCTTAGAAGCGTCCAGGAAATGTTAGGGCATAAAAATATTGCCACAACGCAAATTTACACGCACATTACTAATCCGCAGCTAAGAAACGTTCACAAGAACTTCCACAGCGGTAATAAATAGGTTTTAGGGGTTGACACGAGGCAAAAAGATATCCTATAATTGTATAACATTTAATTTATCCCTCGCTCACTTTTGGTGGGTTTATCAAAAAAGTTTTGTTAGTAACTTTAGCTAACAGGAGAGTATTATGAGAAAAGAGCAAGAAAACGGCTTTTTAGCCGCCAACAATAGGAATTTTATGGTTAAAAGAGCCGGAAGGATTGCTGCAAAGGCGGTTTTGGCAGCATCAATAATCACCGGTTCTGTAAACGTGACTTCCGAAGGTCATCAGCCTTACGTGTATAAACCTGTTCCACAGCAAGATTTTGAAGACTTAATGACTTATAATGATAATCCCTTTAGAAGTCCTGAAGTCACTAATCCTGAGTCTTCGCCAACTGCTCATCCAAATTCTATTCCGAGACGTCCGGAAATAGTTATTTTTAATAGTTCTATCCCTCTGGTTAATCGAGCACACGAGCAAAAACAAATAACAACGCTTAAATCCAATAATTCGGGTTCCGGTGGGTGGAAAAAAGATCCCGAAATTTCGTGGTATGGTCCCGGGTTTTATGGCAATAGAACCGCTTGTGGGGAAAAATTAACCACAGATTTAATAGGCGTTGCAAGTAAAACACTTGCCTGCGGAACAATAGTTGATTTTAAATGGAACGGAAAAATAGTTAAAGCGCCTGTTGTAGATAGAGGACCGTATGTAGCGGGCAGAATATTTGATTTAACAGGAGGAGCTTGTATGGCTTTTGCATCTCCTGCCTATCCAAAGGGCCATTGTTTTACCGGTCCAATTGAATATAAAATAGAAGGCTAATTTAGTAGGTTTCGTAATAAATGGTTACATTAACTGTAACCGTATTTTCCCCGGGTGTTGTGTTTGTAGGAGTAGTTTCTTGTGAATTACCGGTTGCTTTTAATGTCCCTGCTACCATTGGCATTGCAATCGGACTTGAACTTTCTATTACATTTACAACTTTGCCAAGTCTTATTC